>NZ_JAZHRU010000001.1:2047443-2350554 GCF_036924525.1 Bradyrhizobium sp. AZCC 1719
AAAATGTTTCGCGCCGCCATGTGCGGATGCTTTGGCGCTTCCGCCATGGTCAGGATCGGCGCGAAGCAGATGTCGGTGCCTTCCATGATCCTGCACCAGTCTTCGCGCGTCTTGCTCTTGAACACTTTCGTCAGCTTCTCCTTCAGCGCCGGCCAGGCCTTGCGGTCCATCTGGGCGTCGAAATCGGCGTCGGTGAGGCCGGCATGCTGGCGCAACAGCGCGTAGAACTGCGGTTCGATCGAGCCGATCGAAACGAAATTGCCGCAGGAACATTCATAGACGCCGTAGAAATGCGCGCCGCCGTCGAGAAAATTCTGCTCGCGCCCTTCCACCCAGCGGCCGATCGCGGTCATGTCGAAGAACATCGACATCAGCGATGCTGCGCCGTCGCACATCGCGGCATCCACCACCTGGCCCTTGCCGGACTTCGACGCTTCCAATAGCGCCGCCAGCACGCCGACCACGAGATAGAGTGCGCCGCCGCCGAAATCGCCGACCAGGTTGAGCGGCGGCACCGGCTTTTCCTTCGTGCCGATCGCCGCAAGCGCGCCGGTGACCGAGATGTAATTGATGTCGTGGCCGGCCGCGTGCGCCAGCGGCCCTTCCTGGCCCCAGCCGGTCATCCGGCCGAACACCAGCCGCGGGTTGCGGGCCATCACCACATCGGGTCCGAGGCCCAGCCGCTCCATCACGCCGGGGCGAAAGCCTTCGATCAGCGCGTCGGCATGGCTAAGCAGATCGAGCACCTGCGCGACCGCGGCCTTGTCCTTGAGGTCAAGCTCGACCACCTTCCGGCCGCGCCCCGCCACCGACTTCAAATTCTTCTTCGCGCCGACGCGATCAAGCGTCACGACTTCCGCGCCCATGTCGGCCAGCATCATGCAGGCGAACGGGCCCGGGCCGATGCCGGCGAATTCGACGATGCGGAAGCCTGTGAGCGGGCCGGAGGTGCGGGTGGCGGATTGGGTGGCTGGTTGATCGAGCACGTTGTTTTCTCTCCCAAGGGAAACGTCTTAATTAGTTGATTAGCTAAATTGTCCCGCCGAAGCGAGGCCCTGGCAAGTCTCTTTTGTCGAGAATCGAGCCAAAATACGAAAGCGGCGCGCATCGCTGCGCGCCGCTCGTATCAAGGTCGCGTCCTGGCGCTGATCAGCCCGCCGCAGTCACCGCGCGCTGCGCCATCACCTTAACCAGGTTGGCGCGATAGTCCGAGGTGCCGTGAATGTCGTTCATCAGGCCGTCGGCGGAAACCTTGACGTTATCGAGCGCGGCGGCCGACCAGTTGGCCTTCAGCGCCGCCTCGATCGTCGGCACCCGCATCACGCCGTTTTGCGATGCGCCGGTGGCTGCGACGCGGACGTCGCCCGCCGGGGTTTTTGCGACGAACACGCCGGTCAGCGCGAAGCGCGACGCCGGATGGTTGAACTTCGCGTAGCCCGCTTTGTCCTGAACCGGGAACGATACCGCCGTGATGATTTCGCCATCTTCCAGCGCCGTCGAGAACAGGCCCTTGAAGAAATCATCTGCCGATATCGAACGCTTGTTGGTCTTCACGGTGGCGCCGCACGCCAGCACCGCCGCCGGATAGTCCGCCGCGGGATCGTTGTTGGCGAGCGAGCCGCCGATGGTGCCGCGATGTCGCACGGCGGGGTCGCCGATCAGCGAGGCGAGGTAGGCCAGCGCCGGGATCGCTTTTTGCACCGTTTCGCTCGAGGCCACGTCGTGATGGGTCGTCGCCGCCTTGATCATTATTCCGTCACCGGTTGGCTCGATGCCGATCAGCTCCTTGATCTTGCCGAGATCGATGACGTCGGATGGCGAGGCCAGCCGCTGCTTCATCACAGGAATCAGCGTGTGGCCGCCGGCCAGATATTTCGCGTCCGAGCCCTTGCTGAACAGGCTTGCTGCTTCGTCGACCGAAGAGGGGCGGTGATAGGTTGTCTGATACATGATGCTTCTCCCTCTCAGCCGTGGATCGCATGCCAGACGCGATCGGGCGTCGCCGGCATTTCGAGCTTGTTGTTGTCGATTGCATCCGTGATGGCGTTGATGACGGCAGCCGAAGCGCCGATTGCGCCCGCCTCGCCGCAGCCTTTGACGCCGAGCGGATTGCCCGGACATAGCGTCGTCGTGTGCGACAGCTTGAAGGAGGGCAGGTCATCCGCGCGCGGCATGGTGTAATCCATGAACGACGCGGTCACGAGCTGGCCGGATGAGTCGTACACCACGCCCTCCAGCAGCGCCTGGCCGATGCCCTGGGCAAGGCCGCCATGGACCTGGCCCTCGACGATCATCGGATTGATCAGCCGGCCGAAATCATCCGCAGCCACGAAGTTGACGAAGGTGCTTTTTCCGGTGCCTGCATCGACTTCCATTTCGCAGATATAGGCGCCGGCCGGGAAGGTGAAGTTGGTCGGGTCGTAGAACGCGCCCTCCTTCAGGCCCGGCTCCATGCCGTCGGGCAGGTTGTGCGCGGTGTAGGCGGCGAGCGCGACCATCGGCAGCGCCAGCGACTTGTCGGTGCCGGCGACCTTGAACTCGCCGTTCTCGATGACGATGTCGTTCTCGGAGGCCTCGAGCTGGTGCGCTGCGATCTTCTTCGCTTTAGCCTCGACCTTTTCCATCGCCTTCAGGATTGCGGTGAGGCCGACCGCCGCCGAGCGCGATCCGTAGGTGCCCATGCCGAACTGCACTTTATCAGTATCGCCATGCACGATCTGGACCTGGCTGATGGGCACGCCGAGCCGTTCGGCAATGAGCTGGCAGAACGTCGTCTCGTGGCCCTGGCCGTGGCTGTGCGATCCCGTCAGGATCTCGATGGTGCCGACCGGATTGACGCGCACTTCCGCCGATTCCCATAAGCCGACGCCGGCGCCGAGACTGCCGACCGCCTTTGAAGGCGCAATGCCGCACGCCTCGATGTAGCAGGAGATGCCGATGCCGCGCAGCTTGCCATCGGACTTCGCTTTTGCCTTGCGGGCCGGGAAGCCTGCATAGTCGATCGCCTTCATCGCGGCATCGAGCGAGGCGTGGAAGTCGCCGATGTCATAGGCCATGATCACAGGCGTCTGATGCGGAAATTGCGTGATGAAATTCTTCTTCCGCAACTCGGCCGGATCGACCTTCAACTGCCGCGCCGCCGTCTCCATCAGCCGTTCCACCACAAAACTTGCCTCTGGCCGGCCCGCGCCGCGATAGGCGTCAACCGGTACGGTGTTGGTGTAGACGCTGATCACCTCGGCGAAGATGTTGGGAATGTTGTACTGGCCCGACAGCAGCGTCGCATAGAGATAGGTCGGCACCGAGGAGGAGAACAGCGACATGTAGCCGCCGAGATTGGCGTAGGTCTTGACGCGCAAGCCAGTGACCTTGTTGTCCTTGTCGAACGCCATCTCCGCCTTGGTGAGGTGATCGCGGCCATGCGCGTCGGTCAGGAAGGCTTCTGTGCGGTCGCCGGTCCACTTCACCGGACGACCGACCTTCTTGGAGGCCCACAGCGCCACCATCTCCTCGGGGTAGATGAATATCTTTGAGCCGAAGCCGCCGCCGACGTCGGGCGCCACCACCCGCAGCTTGTGCTCCTGCGCGATATTGTAAAACGCCGACAGCACGAGCCGGGCGACATGCGGATTCTGCGAGGTCGTGTAGAGCGTGAAATGCTCTTCAGGCTCGTTATATTCCGCGATCGCCGCGCGCGGCTCCATCGCGTTCGGCACCAGGCGATTGTTGGTGATGTCGAGCGAGACCACATTGGCTGCCGATTTGAATGCGGCATCAGTCGCGGCTTCGTCGCCGATGGTCCAGTCGTAGATCACGTTGCCCGGCGCTTCCGGGTGCAGTTGCGGTGCGCCCGGCGCGATCGCGGCGCGAATGTCAGGAACGGCCGGCAATTCCTCATAGTTGACGACCACGGCTTCAGCCGCGTCGCGGGCCTGGTTCTTGGTCTCTGCGATCACCACCGCGACCGCCTGGCCGACGAAGCGCACGGTCTCTGGCGCCATTGCCGGCCATGCACCCATCTTCATGCCGGTGCCGTCCTTGGAGGTAATGGCCCAGCCGCAGATCAGATTGCCGATCTTGTCGTCGACGACCTGCTGGCCGGTCAGCACGCCGACCACGCCCGGCATCTCCATCGCCGCCGAGGTGTCGACGCTCTTGATCTTCGCATGTGCATGCGGGCTGCGGATGAAGTGTGCGTGGGTCATGCCCACCAGCTTGATATCGTCGACGTAACGGCCCTTGCCTGTGATGAAACGGCGGTCTTCCTTGCGCACGACGCTTGCGCCAATGCCTTCAACGCCCATGTCCTGTCCTCCCGACCGGAATTGTTGTTTCCGCGATTTCTTTCGAATCGCGGGGTTGAATTTGGAAAAATGCTGGCCCGCGGCGGCTATTCTGCCGCCTGCGCGACCTTCATGCGTCCGGCCGCATCGAGCACCGCCTTGACGATGTTGTGGTAGCCGGTGCAGCGGCAGATATTGCCTTCCAGCTCATGCCGGACGGTCGCCTCGTCGAGATTGCCGCTATGGCGGTGCACAATATCGATCGCCGACATGATCATGCCCGGGGTGCAGTAACCGCACTGCAGGCCGTGATTGTCACGGAACGCAGCCTGCATCGGGTGCAGTTCGCCGCCCTTGGCGATGCCCTCGATCGTGGTCACGTTGGAGCCGGCGGCCTGGCCGGCCAGTACGGTGCAGGATTTCACCGCCCGGCCGTCGATATGGACGACGCAGGCGCCGCACTGGCTGGTGTCGCAGCCGACATGCGTGCCGGTCAGGTTCAAATGGTCGCGAAGGAGATGGACGAGAAGGGTCCGGTCTTCGACCTCGGCCGAGACGGCCTTGCCGTTTACCGTCAGCTTGACTGTAGACACGCGTGGTACCTCCCGATGTTTTATAATTATTCCAATTAGAAACAGCGGCGAAGGAACTTGCAACTAGGATTTTGGTCGGCGCTGTCATTGTGATGACATTGGCGAGAAGCGTGCGCGTGCCGAAGACTCTCGACGCGAATTTTTCTTACCCTCCCCTGGAGGGGGAGGGTCGGTTCGCATGGAGCGAAGCGAAATGCGAAACGGGGTGGGGTGATCTCTCCACTCGGGCACTGTTGGATGTGGAGAGACCGTCACCCCACCCCGCCGCTCATTTCATGAGCGGCGACCCTCCCCCTCCAGGGGAGGGTAAGACAACCCCTGCAAGTTTTGCCCAGATTTACCCGCCCTTATCCATTCTGCCTTAACTTTGCGCACCGGATCGGGGGCTGGGCCGCCGATGCCTGTTTTTCAGAACGAAAACGGGGTGTGACGTGCGACTTTTGAAGCGTGGCGGCTCGTCTTTCAAGCTCCCGACCCTGCGGTTCCGCGCCAAGATCATGCTCGGCTTTGCCGTCGTGCTGGCGATTTCGGCCGCCAGCATGGGGTTTGCCTATCTCGGCTTCGAGCGGGTTTCCGCTGGCGTGGATTCCTACCGGCGCAGCGTGCTGGAGGCCGACCTGTCGCGCGACATCGACCGCGAGCTGATCTCCTACCGCTCGCTCGCCCGCTATTTCGTGGCGACCGGAAAGGAAGAGGACGGCAAGGCGGCGCTGGCAGCCGAAGCCGGCCTGAAGGACGCAATCATTGCCTCGATGAAGGGGACCACCAATCCGACGCGGCTCGAGCAGGTCGCGAAACTGGAGCGGGAGTTCCGCGCCTTCACCAAGATTTTCGCCGACATCGTCAAGGTCAAGGACGAGAGCGCGCGCATCACGCAGAACCAGCTCACCCGCACCGGCAACTCGCTGCGCTACAAGCTGGACGATCTCCCGAGCAATGCCGACGATGACGAAATGCCGGTCATCACGCTCGGCGCGAAGAAGGTGACCGAGCAGTTTCAGGCGGTCACTGCGCTTGCCAATACGTTCGTGGTCAATTCCGACAAGACGGTCGCTGCCAGCGCAATGGCGCGCCTGAAATTCGTCGAGAACGCGCTCAAGGCGATTTCGTCGAACAACGAAAAGGTCCGCGAGGGGATCAAGGAAATCTCCGCCATGCTGGAGGAGTACCAGAAGTCGCTCGCCAAGCTGGTCGACAATTCCAAGGAGATCGACGAGCTGACGCTGGAAATGACGGAATCGGCCGCCGCTATCAACAAGGGCTCGGGCGCCATGAAGTCGGACCTCTTGGCCGATCAGAAGCGGCTCGAAGCCGAGTCGGACGCGACCATCGGCGAGACCGAGCGGCTGATCCTGATCCTTGCCGCCGGCGGCTTTCTGCTCGGCTGTGTCTGGGCCTTCTTCCTCGGCAAGGGTATTTCCCGTCCGATGATTGCGATGTGCAACGCGATGCGCGAACTCGCCGCCGGCAATTTCGAAGTCGTGCTGCCCGGCCTCGGCCGCAAGGACGAACTGGGCGAAATGGCAAGTGCGGTCGAGGAGTTCAAGGTGCAGGCGATCGCCCGCGCCGAGCGCGACGCCGCCACCCAGGAAGCGCAGAACAAGGCGGCGAGTGCCGCGCGCCGCGCCGAACTCATTCGCTTCGCCGACGAGTTCGAAGCCGCGGTCGGCGCCATCGTTTCCAACGTGTCGTCCTCGGCCGTGCAGCTCGAATCCGCCGCCGGCAAACTGACGCGGACGGCGGAAACCACCCAGAGCCTCTCGAGCCAGGTCGCCGACGCTTCGGAAGAAGCCTCCGCCAACATGCAGTCGGTGGCGTCCGCGACCGAGGAATTGTCGACTTCCGTCGACGAGATCGGCCGGCACGTCAAGGAATCCAGCCAGATTGCAGAGGCCGCGGTCCGTCAGGCCGAGCAGACCGACGGGCGGATCGGCAAGCTGTCGCGAGCCGCGCAGGAGATCGGCGACGTGGTCAAGCTGATCACGGCGATTGCCGAGCAGACCAACCTTTTGGCGCTGAACGCCACCATCGAGGCCGCCCGCGCGGGCGATGCCGGCCGCGGCTTTGCCGTGGTTGCATCCGAGGTCAAATCGCTCGCCAGCCAGACGGCGAAGGCGACCGACGAGATTTCCAATCACATCTCGGGCATGCAGGGCGCGACGCAGGAATCGGTCGCCGCGATCAAGGAGATCGGCGGCACCATCGGCAGGATCTCCGACATCGCCGCGACGATCGCGAGCGCCGTCGAGCAGCAGAGCGCGGCAACGCAGGAAATTGCGCGCAGCGTCCAGAACGTCGCGGAAGGCACGCAGGAGGCTGCTACCAACGTCATGCACGTCAATCGCGGCGCCACCGAAACCGGATCGGCGTCCGAGGAAGTGCTGAATTCGGCCCGCACGCTATCCAGCGAAAGCACGCGCCTTCGCGAAGAGCTCGACCGCTTCATGGCGAATATCCGGGCGGCGTGAACGAGGATCGTGGTCTATCGTTTCGCCACGGTGCATCCCATCCAATGCTGTCGTCGCCCGGCCTTGTGCGCCATTGCGCACTGGGACCAGGCGATCCAGTATTCCAGAGAAGGCTGTACTTAGCCGAGAAGCCGCGGGGTACTGGGCGGGGTATGACGATCGGAGTGATTTGGCTCGCACGTGCCAGCACGAAGTCTCTCACTCCCTCCCGAACTGGTGCTTCAGCTCCACCTTCGCGCGCTCCAGCCGCGCGCGCTGCGTCTTCGGCAAGGTCTTGCCGGCGCGGTTGATGTAGAAGGTCAGCATCGAGAGCGCCGAGCGATAGGCGCCTGACTTGCGGCGCGTACTGTGCTCGGCGGAGCGCTTGAGCGATGCCGCGATCTTCTTCGCGCTGGTCTGCTTGAAGACGCCGCGCTTCAGATCGAGCGCGTCGCTTTCCTGTGTTACGCGTTGCGACCACCGTTTCGGCGATGATTTCTTCGCCGTTGTCGTGCGGCTGCTCTTCCGGGCTGCGGTCTTCCGTGGTGTGGTTTTTCGCCGTTCGGCCATGTTCGACCTCCATTGCTGTTTTGCCGAAAACGGTCGCCCGATTGTTCGGTTCCCTGCGCGCTCTGATTGGAGAGGGCGGGAAGTTTCAGGCAAAGCTCGAACATTTCAATGTCGCGAGATCGCGAACGCATATTCCGCTGTCGTCGCCCGCCGCCGGGTCGCGCGAATGCGCGCCCGATGACAGGCTCCGGCGGGTGACCCAGTATCCCAGAGACAGCAGTGATTGAACCGATAAGCCGCGGTGTACTGGATCCCCCGCTTTCGCGTGGGATGACAGCTTGTGGTGTCTCGGCACTCGCCGTCATTACGAGTGCAGCGAAGAAAAGAACGAATGGATTGCTTCGCTTCGCCCGCAATGACGTGGCGAGGCCCGCGTGAAACCTCGCGCATGCACAGTACACGGCAACAGCTATGCAATTTCGCCGTGCGAAAGTCTCCGGAACCGCACCCTCTGCGAGGCGTTATCTTCACGGCGGGCATCATGTTTGCCGCAATTGAGCGTGAAAACCCTGGGGCTGGGGCGTTCCGGGGTGTTTTTTCATTGGCCAAATCCGATGGATGTGAAAGCGATACGGCGAGGGGCGGCGGTGGCTGAAAGCGCGTCCATTACGCAGCAGGATAATGCTCGTGTCGTCGAGACCAGCATACCGGCGCGGCTCGATTGCCTGCGCTGGGGCGGCTTTCACACCCGCGTCGTGGCCGCGCTCGGCATCACCTGGATTCTGGACGGGCTGGAAGTCACGCTGGCGGGCGCCCTGTCGGGCGCGCTGAAGGAAAGCCCGACGCTGCAATTTTCGAATTTCGATGTCGGCCTTGCCAACAGCGCCTATCTCGCCGGCGCTGTGCTCGGCGCCCTCGGCTTCGGTTGGCTGACGGACCGGATCGGGCGCAAGAAACTGTTCTTCATCACGCTCGCGGTCTATCTCAGCGCGACCGCCGCCACCGCGCTGTCGTGGAATATCGCGAGTTACGCGCTGTTTCGTTTCCTGACCGGGGCGGGCATCGGCGGCGAATATACCGCGATCAACTCGACGATCCAGGAACTGGTGCCGGCGCGCTACCGCGGCTGGACCGATCTCGTGATCAACGGCAGTTTCTGGATTGGGGCTGCGGTCGGCGCGGTCGCGGCCATCGTGTTGCTCGATCCCAACGTGCTGGCGCCGGATCTCGGCTGGCGGATGGCCTACTTCATTGGCGCCGCACTCGGCCTTGTCATTTTCGTGATGCGGATGTGGATTCCGGAAAGCCCGCGCTGGCTGATGATCCATGGCCGTCCCGAGGAGGCGCACGCGATTGTCGACGGCATCGAGAGGTCGTCGAAGAGACATCCGGATCATGAGGCCGACGAAATATTCCCGAAGATCCGCTTACGGATGCGCAGCCACACGCCGCTTGGCGAGGTGGCGCGAACGCTGTTCACGACCTATCGGCAGCGTTCGCTGGTTGGACTGGTGCTGATGGCCTCGCAGGCGTTCTTCTACAACGCCATCTTCTTCACCTTCGCGCTGGTGCTGACCGATTTCTTCGGCATTCCGTCAAATGACGTCGGCTGGTACATCCTGCCCTTTGCGGCGGGCAATTTCCTCGGGCCGTTGTTGCTTGGCCGGCTGTTCGATACGCTCGGCCGCCGCGCGATGATCGCGGCGACCTACGGCATTTCCGGCCTGTTGCTCGCGCTGTCGGGCTACCTGTTCTCGATTGGCGCCTTGAGCGCGCAGACCCAGACCATCGCCTGGATGGTGATCTTCTTCTTTGCCTCGCCGGCGGCGAGTGCGGCCTATCTGACCGTCAGCGAGACGTTTCCGCTGGAGGTGCGCGCGCTCGCGATTGCGCTGTTCTACGCGATTGGAACGGGCATCGGCGGCGTGGCCGGACCGGCGCTGTTCGGTGCGCTGATCGATACCGGATCGCGCAACAGCGTTTTCGCCGGCTACCTGTTCGGGTCGGCATTGATGATCGTGGCCGCCGCTGTCGCGTGGCGGTATGCGGTTGCGGCCGAGCGCAAATCGCTCGAATCTGTCGCACGGCCGCTAGCATGTGTGGAGTAGGATGAGATGGACGACATGAATCAGGATCTGGCCGAAATGTCATTGGAAGACGATATCGCCCGCGAAGACGATGCCGCGCTGGAAACAGTTCCGGTGCCACGCTCGATGGTGCCGCACTTAAGCGAGTCCGCCATTCTGCTCGACATTGACGGCACGCTGCTCGATCTGATGCCGACGCCGCGCGAAGTCTGGGTGCCGCCGGGGCTGGCGAAGACATTGAACCGCCTGCTGGTCAGGACCAACGGCGCGCTGGCGCTGGTCAGCGGCCGCTCGCTCAACGATATCGACCTGATTTTCGCGCCCGATCAATTCCCGGCCGTCGGCGGCCACGGCGCTGAAATGCGGATCGAGCCGGACAGCGAGGCGGTAGCCGCGCACGCCCCGCCGATGGACAAGGAGTTGAAGCGCCGGCTGGCAGCGATCGCAAAATTGAGCCCGGGAATATTGCTGGAGGACAAGGGCTATTCGCTGGCGCTGCACTATCGCCTCGCGCCGCATGCCGAAAAGGCGATCTATGCCGCGGTGTCGCTGATCAGGGCCGATCTGCCCAATGCGCCGATCGAAGTGTTGCCTGGCAAATGTGTCTGCGAGATCAAGCACTCCGGCTTCACCAAGGCGAGCGGCGTGCGCGAATTGATGACGCGCGAGCCGTTCAAGGGGCGCCGTCCGTTCTTCATCGGCGACGACGTTACCGACGAGAGCGTCTTTGCGATCATGCCCGACCTCGATGGCCTGGCCTTCTCCGTCGGCCGCCGTGCCAAAGGCGTGGCCGGGCATTTCGATGCGCCCAGCGACGTCAGGGAATTCCTTACACACCTGCTTGATGACGAAAGGGACGCATCTCTGCCATAATGTCTTTCGTCCCGTCGAGTTTCGAACATAGATTCTCGCGCTTCACGCCGAGGTTCGCGGCAAATTTTATTTTTCGTGAGTTCCGGTGAGTTCCTGCACGCTGCAGCCCGAATTTGGTTTCAATTCGTTGAAAGGGTGATCAGGAACCATATTGATGAACGGTTGTTAACGCGAGCGTACCAACGGGAGGGGACCTGTGAACCTCGTCGTCGTTTCTAACCGCGTTTCGCGCGGAAAACCCAACGAACCCATGACGGGGGGACTCGCTGCGGCGTTATTGCCGATCGTCGAGAAATCGGGCGCTATCTGGGTTGGTTCCAGCGGCCGGGTTCGCGACGGGAACCTGAAGGAACCATTTGCCGAGATCGAAGCGCTTGGCGCCGGCGCACTGGCGATGCTGGACCTGCCGGCCGCGCATTACGGCGGCTATTACGAAGGTTTCGCGAATTCCGCATTATGGCCGGCACTGCATTCGCGCGCCGATCTGATCCGCGCGTCACATGAGGACTATCTCAGCTATCGCGAAGTGAACGCCTTCATGGCGCGCGCGCTGTTGCGATTCCGAAAAGCGGATTCGGCGTTCTGGATTCAGGACTACCATTTCCTCGCGCTCGGCGCCGAACTGCGCGATCTCCGCGTCACCGAGCCGATCGGCTTCTTCCTCCATACGCCGTGGCCGGCCCGTTCGGTGATCGGGGGCGTGCCGCACCATCGCGAGCTGGTCGAGGCGATGCTGGCCTATGATTTGATCGGCTTCCAGACTGAGGAGGACTGCGAGAACTTCCTGGCTTACGCGCAGTCCGACCTCGGCCTCGTCGTGCATGACGGCGTCATCATTTCGCGCTACGGCCGAACGCGCGCTGCGGTATTTCCGATCGGCATCGATCCCCAGCTATTCGCGCAGTTGGCAACGAAGGCGTCGACCCATCCGGATGTCTCGCGGCTGCGGCGCAGCCTGAATGGCGAGAAGCTCGCGATCGGCGTCGACCGGCTGGATTATTCCAAGGGCCTGATCAACCGCATCAAGGCGTTCGACCGGATGTGGACCTTGCATCCGTCACTGGCGCGCACGGTGTCGTTGCTGCAGATCGCAACGCCGTCGCGCGGCGCGATCGAGGCCTACGGCAATCTGCAGAGCGAGGTCGCAAGGTTGGTCAGCGACGTCAACGGCGTTCACGGTGAAGTCGACTGGACGCCGATCCGTTATCTCAACAAGGGCTACGGCCAGGCCGTGCTCGCCGGCCTCTATCGCACTGCGCAGGTCGGCGTGGTCACGCCGCTGCAGGACGGCATGAATCTCGTCGCCAAGGAATATGTCGCCGCGCAAAACCCGGTCGACCCCGGCGTGCTCGTGCTGTCGAAATTCGCCGGCGCCGCCAACGAACTCGACACTGCGCTATTGGTCAATCCGCACGACATCGACGGCATGGCGCGCACCATTGCGATCGCGCTGTCGATGCCGCTAACCGAGCGGCGGATGCGCTGGGAGGCGATGATGGCGAAGCTGCGCGGCCATACTATCCAGCAGTGGTTCGCCGACTTCACCGACGCGCTGCGCGAAAGCCAGCTCGACCGTAGCGAACTGGCGCCTGTCCTGGCGGAGCCCCCGCTATGGCCGCTTCGTTCCGCCAGCAACAACAACGCGCGGTATCATTAGAGTCTGCAAGCTATTTCCCCTCGTCCTGAGGAGCGGCGCCTTCGCCGCGTCTCGAAGGATGAGGCCCGTCTGTGGCCTCATGGTTCGAGACGCGCTTCGCGCTCCTCACCATGAGGGGCGGAGACGGGCACTGGCAATCCAGATGATCGCGTCTAATAGCAATACGACACGCCGTCGAGCACCGGACAGCGCGCCTTGTTCGGCGCGCTCGGATTTTCCATCGGCACCATGCCGCCCTTGCCTGAGCCGGCGAACACGCCGGGGCCGATGACGACGGACGATTTGTTGCCGATGATGACGCTCGGATGCGGCGAGGCCAGTCTCGATCGCGAGCCGTCGGCCCACACGATGGCGTCGCCCGCGAAGATGCCGCGCCGGCCGTCATCGCAGCTTACATCCACGCCCTGACGCGTGCAGGCCTGCGCCATCGCCGGACCCGCCGCGGCGCCTGCACACGCCGATAAAAGGATAGCGAACAGAAGCCCCCGCGCGATGATCATGCCGTCCTCCACCGATTGCGTTGCCACTGTGGTCGTCGATCGTGGCCGGATTCCGGTTCAAGGGCCAGGAAAGCACGCATCATCCGACGCTGAGCGCGCCAAATTGCCAAATGAATTCAAGGAATTGGGGAAATTTTGACGGCTGTGCCCGGCGTCCCTTGCAAAATCAGCGCTGCCCCTTCAAGAGAGGGCCTCCGGAGAGATGGCCGAGTGGCTTAAGGCGCACGCTTGGAAAGCGTGTGTGCGGGAAACCGTACCGTGGGTTCGAATCCCACTCTCTCCGCCATTGGCCGCCTCATCAGACATCACCGAAAAGCCAAGTAGTTCATACCGGTATGCTTCGAGGCGCGCCCCACCGTAAGGTGGGTCAAAAACAAGCCGGCCATCGTAGAGCGTGCTGGTACTATCCGTGTTTATGAATTTACAGGAGGTATAAGAGGTGGCGTTGGAAGAGCAGCTATTGACTGTCTCGTTGACCGATACCTTCCACGATGCCCAGAAGGTGCTCGATTTCCTATATAGGAACGTCCCTCAAACCGCCGAGGAAGCAATCGATACCCCGGATGACTACGCGGAGCAACAGGAGCTGTTGTGCCGCTATGTTGAGAAGGCGTTTCGCGACGTGGCAATCTTGGCCGAGCGACTAGAGCCTTCCAATCCTGGCGAAGAAAATTGCTAAAGCTCGTAAGAAGATCAAAAGCATCGGGGATACGTCCCTGGAACCAGAAGCTCCGACGTTCTATTCACCTCCGTTGCAAATAGCGCGAAGCTATTTTGACTCCTTGCGGGTCATGACCGAGGGGCGTGACATCACGGCTTAGGCGTGTTTGAAAATATTTTGCAAAGCGCCGCGAAGATCATGAAATCGCGTGGCCTCACTCCTGCAAACGAAACGGAAATAACCAAGCAAATTCGAGAAGTATTGCAATTTGCATTTCCAGGGGAGGTGCGCGTTCCTACGATCGAAAAGCAATTGAAGTCGTACAAGCCCGACATCGGGGTGGCAGCACTCATGGCTGCGGTCGAGGTCAAGTTCTGCACTACTGCCGAGGAGGCAAGGTCCGCATTGGATGGGATTTATGCCGACATGAAGGGATATACTGGTCGCGACGACTGGCGTTCGTTCTACGCTGTGATTTACATGACAGAGGCGTTCTATAGCCAGGCGGACGTAGATCGCGAGTTTCGTCTAGTAAAAGCGGAGTACAGCTGGAAGCCCTATGTTGTGAACGGGGCGGGTCAACGCAGGGAGAGGAAAAAGCAACCTACTTCTTGACGCACATCGCCGTTGTTATGTTGTATCCGCACATGTTGCCCGGAATGCCAGGCTGCGGGGTAGTCTTCACGTCTGAGTGCGTTTTGCAGATCTCGGCGAGTTTGATATCCGTTTGATAGCAGGGGATGTGTCCGTCAAACGCAATCCCCGGAAATCTCTTCAAACACTCGGCTGGTTTTTCTCCATAACAAAGGCGCACAAGTGTTGCAGTTGGTGCTGGGTTCTGTGCTGCTTGAGCAGGTCTCTTTTTCTCCTCGTCCGCCTTCTTAGCCGCGTCATCAGCGGCTTTCTTTGTAGCGAGTACAGCTGCTTCCGCCTCCCATTTTTTGTCGAGGTGGATGTAAAGGTTCCAGCCGCCTACGCACAAGCCAGTCACGACCGTAACAAGCAGTGCGGCGAATTGGATGCCTGTAGTCGTTTTATACCAAGGGCTCTTCTCATCTTCCGGTTTCGGGGGGACTGCACTCTCTGAAGCATAGTTGTCGGCGAGTGACAGCGTTCGAGTTAGTCGGTCCCGTAACTGCTGCACTGACTCTATGCTTGTATCTATCCCTAGTTGATCAGCGCGCTCCCACTGCTTTTTATCGACCCAGCCAAGGGCTTTGTACTGGCACATCTCTGCAAAGTCGTGATCGAGACGACTTAGCGCGCGACTTGCTGTCTGCCAGAGCCTCGCGAGTTGGTCTCTTGTGGTTTTCGGCCTCGCCTTGTCGCGCTGCGCCTTCATATGCGCGATTGTGGCAACGAGCGCTTCGTCTATCGCAAACAGAGCATCGTGGACCATCTCCTCCTTTGCATGCGGTGTTACGTCGGTGGTCCAACGGTCCAACCTTTGCATGAAGTACTTGTCGACAAAAACCAATTCCGTCATGACATTCTCCTGCCTACCACAATCTAGCGATAGCCGGGGCATGATACAATTCGGTGTCTCAGGGGTTTTGTGGCTGGAAACGCGTCACCGCACCGTGGGTTCGAATCCCACTCTCTCCGCCACATGCAATGTTTCCGGCCCGGACACATAGGTAACGGATCGTACCTAAGACTTAGGTGACAACCTCGAGCCGAACGGGTTGTCGAGGGGTTGCAGGGTTTTCTGCTCCAGGTCGAAGTATCCCAAATCATAGTGCATGAAGCTGACGAGCCAAATGCCTTCGTCGACTTCCTTGATGCCGAGCTTCTGGCCGGCCAACACGGTTGAGATGTTGATCCTCTTACGATGCAGGCAGAGGCGGCCACAGGCCGTGACCATGACGTCGCGATCGTGGAACGGATAGCTCAGGACCGGCAGACCGGCATAGGTGCATGCTGATGCGATGTAGAGCTCGGCAGGGCACTTCATGTCGAGCGCCTCGTGCGGACGTTCGCCGTTGAACTCGCGGAGGAAGGCATCGAAGCGCTCCTGCTGCTGCGGGCTGTTCGCCCTTGAAGTCGGCGCACCACAGGTCATTGGGAAGCGTGCCCTGCGACAGCGGCGTGCCGCGCGCACGGTGGCGCGGCCCGCCGCCGCGCTTGACCAGGCCGTGGCGGTCGAGCACCGCGTGAATGGTGCTTTTGGCGGGAACCTTGATGTCGCCGTCGAGGCGACGCACCAGCAGTTCGCGAATCTTGCGAGCGCCCCAGTGTGGCTTCTCGCTCTTCAGCCGGACAATCAGGATCTCGGCCTGTTGCGGGAGCTGGTTGGCAAAACGGACCGGCCGCCTGGAGCGGTCGCTCAACGCCTCGAGCCCGTGCTCCTTGTAGCGATCGAAAATCTTGTAGCCGGTCTTGCGGGATATGCCGAACTCCCGGCAGACCTCGGTCATGGCTTCCCCGTCCAGAAGCCGGGCGACAAAGCGAAGGCGCTCTTCCATTACCGAACTCGCTTTCCACGGCATCCACACCTCCCGCAGAACAAAAGCGGAAAGTGTAACCCATGTGTCCGGTACGTTTCGTCACCTATGTCTCGGGCCGCTCAATGCCCAGTGCGTCCCATGCCTTCCTTATCCTATTGTAAATATGAGACGTGGATGAGTTTAGGGCGCAAACATCAAGGCCACCGCCGCCACCATCGGACGAATTGCCAACATGGCGTGTGAAATGGTGGTGGTATCCAATTCCGTTCATTTCGATTGGCGTTGGTAGTCAAGTTGGCCGGAAGGTTATGATTTGGAATTCGATGCAGCGGAGAAAGGCGAAAGAAGCGCGACGCAACGGAAGCCGAGCGCGATCATGAGCAGCCCCCATGCCCGACTACCGCGCATTCAAGCTGACACGCGCAGGCCATGTCATCACCGCCACTGCACTTCACGGCGGCGAAGATGATGCCAAGGCACGCGCCCGCAAGCTGGCCACCGACGCGCCGGTAGAGCTATGGGAAGGTCCGCGCCGGATAGCGCGCTATGAGCGGCAGCGCGGGCCGTAGAGAGGCGCAGGCCGGAGTTTCTGCCGCCTGCGCGCTGACTGCATAGGCGGCCTTCCTATCGTCTTGAGTCTGGTGAAGGGGCCATTTGGTGCCGAAAGGCGTTGGCAATCCTATTCGGGTTTGCGTTAATTGCGCCGGTTCAGGACGCTGGCTGGCAGGGTCAAATGGATATTTCACGCAAAGCTATAATTTGGACGCTCTTGGCCGTCGTGGCGCTCTGGGCGGCTACACCTGCAATTATTGGTTTACTCCCGCTCAAAGACTGGGCCGAGCGTGGGCAGGTGGGCGACCTGTTTGGGAGCATCAACGCGCTGTTTTCTGGTCTAGCCTTTGCTGGCGTGATCTTCGCAATCCTTCTACAGCGGCAAGAACTAGCGCTTCAACGGCAAGAGTTGCGAGACACGCGCGCGGAAATGAAACGAACGGCGGACGCGCAGGACGCTGCACAACAAGCGCTCAACAAAACAATTTGGGCGCAATCGTTCAAAGTTGCGGTCGATATCGTGGATAATGTTGATATTGTTAGGGACAGGGAGTTCATCGCGCAACAGTCAGTCGCATTCCAAGCGCCGCGCTGGCAGTGGACACAACAACAGCTGGATACATCGGAACGCGTGACTCGATCGTTTGAAACGGTCGGAACGATGATTCGCAGAGGATTGCTTCCGCTCGAATACTTCGACGGCTGGTGTATTGCGATCACGCGAAGCTGGGACATCCTCGAAAGCGGTATCCGCAAACAGCGAGAGGAACGAAATGACAATTTCATCGGCCGCGACTTTGAATGGTTGGTTGGCCAGATGAGGCCGTTTTTGCCGGAGAAATGAAATCTCGCGCTGACTGCACGCCATACTAGCCGCCGCGCTGGGCTATACGATCTTCTATCCGTCTTAGCCGTTGGACAGGGGGTATAAGGGGGAGAGCGAACACCCCGTTGCAAAGCGTTGGAAGAGGTTGGAAGCGGGTCGGAAGACTTTTGGCCCAGCGCTCCGCCGGAAAGAGCGCTGAATACACGTTAAGCTATTGATCCTCAAAAGATAAAAATCCGTCCGTCATCCGTCCGCCATCCAGCGACTCAGGTCGGACAGCAATTGCATCGAGCAATCAATCACTTGCGAAACAGCGAGTCAGTCCAGCGGTCTCTTCTCGAGTCCGCGCAAGGCGTAAGAAATTTTCGATCTTGTTGATATCGTTGTGGATTTTTAATTCTTTGATCGTCGCTATTGCCGGTTGTCGATATCCGCGTCCAATTCGTTTCGCGCTCACTCAAACAAACGGACGTGTTGGCTATGAATAACCACCAGCGACTCTGTATAAGATTTCTAGGCACTGAAATACACGCACAAGGCATAGTTGGCATTGTGGCTGTCGTTACAATCATCGCCCTTGTTCTGGCGACCTCATGAGCAACGCGCTATGAGACTTAGTCGGCTGATCCAGCAATACAAAGACGATTCAGCTTCGCCTTATGCCGATCTGAGCTTCGCCGTTCGGACTCGCCGCGCTCGGTTGCTAACGCGGATCGTTCGTGAACATGGCAATGTCGCGCTTCCAACAATCAGAGTCCGCGCATTGGTTTCCTGGCATCGAGAATGGCAGGGTGACGATAAGGTCGCGATTGCGCACGCATTGATAAGCCGCCTTCGTGATGTATTCCGATTTGGTGCGATTTTCTTGGAGGACGCGGAATGCGCGCGGCTTTTGGCCGCGCTAAGAGAAATGCGCTTCGAGAAGCCCAAACCGCGCCTAACCACAATGTTAGCCGATCACGCGATTGCTATCAGGAAAAGCGCACATGAGAGGGGATGGCCCTATCTTGCCTTGGCTCAGTCTCTGCAATTTGATCTTCGGCTCAACGCCAAGCAAGTTATCGGCGAATGGGTGCCCATGTCTGAACCCGGAGATTCAGATGTAGTCATGCAGCATCCTAGAGAAAAACAGAAAAAGAAGTGGATTCGCGGCCTTCGATGGGAAGATATTGATCAGGACCTTGTTTTACATCGCACGGGTAGCAGCGGGCAAAGGCAGCGTGAAGTGAATCTAAAGTCAATGCCCATGGTGCTGCAAGAACTGGCGACTTTGGTTCGCGTGTCGCCCGCCGCGATCACGCGTGCTGATCTGCCGAAAACCGGGCCGGTCATTTTGTGCGAAATAAACGCGTGGCCTTACACAAGTGCAGAATATCGCCGGAAATGGCGAAAGGTAGCCAACCAAGCTGGCCTTCCAAAGCACATCCAAAATAGCGACAATAGCAGGACAGACGAGAAGAACGCTTTGCGACGGAACACGCCGCGACATGCTTTTGATTTCTAGTTTCACAGGGCCGGTACCGACCGGCCGGGCTCCTATCATGAACTAAGAACAATGGCGCGGTAATGGACACCGCCTAACTATCAGACCCACGAACACAGTAGCCCCCCGATAGACCTTCGCTCCGACACCACCGCATTCGCTGGAAACGTGTCATTCGGCCAGCGCGACGCTGACGTCGGACAAATCTTCAGCACTGGCTCGATGGGAAGCCGGCACGGGCCGCATCACACACAATCGGTTTGGAGAACGACGTACCAAACCATTTGCTCGTCAACGAGCCATAATGGTCGATCCAGGGGATCGGCGGCAATTGCGGCAGGTAGGATGCATACGGCATCACTTTCGCAAGCGTCACCCGGCCCGGAAATTTTGCGAGGAAAGCCTTGTTCATTCCGCCGTCAAGTCCGCTGTAGATCGGGGCAACCGGCACGTTATCTTCAAGCAATCGCGCGTATTCGAGCTCGTCGGCGCGCCTCTTCTCCAATGCCCGCCGCGCGATTTCCGGGTTTACGACGAAGGGCGGGCATTTTTCGATCGCGTTGAACACGAGAGGGTGCGGCGAATTCGGGAGAGGTTGCGCATCGAACACATAGCGGCGGTTGCACACATCCACCTTGGGTTCGCGTCCCGTCGTCTCGAAATGATCGTTGCCGACCTTGAGCATTTTCCAGAAGGCCAGGTTGGGACTGTTTCGATGCCGCGCCAGGTTCGCCGGCGTCAGGCGGAACGGATAGGCCTGGACCTGGAACGACGGCCGGCCGCTGAGTGAGTCGCGCGCCAGCGAATAGATTTCGCTGATCTGTTCGTCGGTCATGGCATAGCAACCGCTCGACCAGCAGTCGCCGTGGATCATGAGGAAGCTGCCGTTGCGCTTGTTCGCCCTGTCGAAGCTGTTGGGGTAGCCGAGGTTGATCGACAGATAGAAGTTGGAGTTGGGATTCATCAACTCAGGTGTAATCGTATAAAACCCTTCCGGAGCCTGTCGGTCGCCCTCGTACAACTTCGGCCCGAGATCGCCCGACCACCGGCAGATCGGATAGGTCTTGAGGATCTGGAAACGGCCGGTCGTGTCCTGTTTCCAGACTTCGAGCTCCGCCTCTTCCTTGAAGAGACGCACGACTATAGGTGAATATTTTGGCATCTTCTTCTGTTCGAGCAGCGCGAGCAGCTCGGCCGGTAATTCCTGTGTCGCCTTGGCCGGCAACGGCTTGCTGCTTTCGCCAAGGCACGTGACCGGCGTCAAGGCAGCGGCAAAAGCCGCCGCCAGCACGAGAGCCTTAGCCGTTCCGATTGAATCGGAACGGGGCTCTCGCCTCTTGTTTTGACGCGTTTTCTTGACGCGAACCGGTACCCACCCCGGATCAAGTCCGGGGCAGGCTTTCGCTGGGAAACGCTCTAGTGCACGTCGGACCATGGCGCGGATCACTGCTGTACCTCCAGCCCTTCCGCCCGCGCGCCGCTACTTCTCAAACCCGACGAACACCGTAGCTTCCTCGACAGACTTCCGCTCCGACACGACCGCATTCGCCGGAAAAGTTTCATCCGGCCAGCCCAGCGCGATACTTTTCATGATGACCTGATCGTCGGCAATCCCTGCGTGCTCGCGCACCACGGGGGACTGCATGATGCCCTGGCTGTTGATCACGGCGCCGAGCCCACGAGACCAGGCGGCATTGACCAGGGCAGTCGCCACGGCGCCGCAGTCGAAGGGCGTATCGTCGCTGCCGTCGAGCACGCGGTCATAGGTAATGATCACGCAGACGGGCGCGTCGAATTGGCGGAAGCCGCGCAGCACCCAGTCCTGGCGCTTGTCCTTGTTGTCGCGCTCGATTCCCATCGCGGAGAACAATTGCTTGGCGACACCGACCTGCCGGTCGCGGTGCTTGCCTGCAAAGGGCTGGCCCGTGCGAAACTCGCGCGACTGCGGGATGCCCGCCACCATCCGTTCGGTGTTGCCGGCGCGGATGCGATCCAGCGGTTCGCCTGATATGACGTAGAAATTCCAGGGCTGGGTGTTCATCGACGACGGGGCGCGCATCGCCAAACCAATGATTTCCGCAATCAGCGCCTTGGGTACCGGATCGGGTTTGTAACCCCGGATACTCCGGCGACCGAGAATAACGTCATCAAACTGCATCTGTGTGGGATTCCCTGACACTTCTAAACCAGCCCGGATTTTCGCGGTTTCTGCACCCTCGTGCAAGCGACGAGCCGCCTGCGTGGGCCTTTCTCACTTGGTGGTCACTTCCGACTCGCGTCGGTGACGCGTCCTCAACGAGGTACTCACGCGGATAGAAGCTGTCACGACGCAGCATCCGATCACAGGCAGGGGACGTCTGACGCCACAACAGACAGAGTCCGTTTGCGTGCCCGTGGTCGTTTAGCGGATTTCGTGATGGTGAAATTGTGCCGCTGATTTGCCCGACGTGTCAAATTTTCGGTCCAGACCGTCGGTTGCGGCGGCCGCCGGCTACTTTGCATGGGGTTGTTTTCAATATTTTTGGTGGAGCCGCGGCGACCCGGCGCGACGGCACCGCTCTTCAGGCTGTTGCTCAAATCGTGGGTTTTGGTCCAGGAAGGTCGAAAATGCTTTGTCTTTCAATGGGGATTGACCGACACTCTCTCCGCCAGCCCTCAAAATGTCCGGCCCATCTATTCGAACAGCTTCGCCGCTGCCCAGAGGGCCCTTTTTGCCGCCGCAAGCGGCTGTCTAGCCTAATCACGAACCGGGATGACCGGACGGCTGCTTTAACGGCCTGCGGGTTCATCTTACTGGCGGCTTACGAAGCCAAAGGGCCGCACTGGCTGACGGCACCTCACCGCTGTAGGCTATTCGTATGCTGGCCGCCCCTGGGTCGCCCGCACTCTGCCAAAAGGGAGCAAAAGCAAAAGGGAGGGAGACGTCCGATGAAAATGAGTTCTCTTAGGAAAGTCGCTCTGGTCGCAGCAATCTCCGCCACCTTGGCGTTCGCGGGCACAGCGCTCGCCCAACAGCCTCGGGTCCTCAAGATACAATCGGCGGTTCCGCCATCGTCCACCACGCACGATGCTCTCAAGTTTTTTGCTGAGCGCGTCGACAAGCTAACCGGCGGCAATCTCAAGATCGAGGCGCTGCCGGGCGGCGCGGTCGTTCCGCCGTTCGAGATCCTGGATGCCACGCACAAGAAGGTGATCGACGGCGCCTATGGCATCTCCTACTGGTGGTACGGCAAGAGCGTCACCGCGACGCTGTTCGCCAATACACCGGCCGGCATCTTCGGCATGGATGCTGTCGACTTCATTGGCTGGGTTTACGAGGGCGGCGGCCTCGATCTGTGGAACGAGTTCTATCAGAAGGAGCTCAAGCTTAATCTGGTGGCGTTTCCGAGCATTCCGCCGAGCCCGCAGGCGCTCGGCTGGTTCAAGCGTCCGATCAAGGACCTGCCCGACTTCAAGGGAATGAAGTGCCGCCAGACCGGTATCGTTTCCCAGCTTTACGCCAAAATGGGAATGGCGGTTGTCAACATGCCGGGTGGTGAGATCCTGCCCGCCGCAGAGCGCGGAACGATCGATTGTGCCGAGTGGGTCGGCGGCATCGAGGATCTGCGACTCGGCCTGCATACGGTCTGGAAATACCACTATACACCCGGCATGCATGAGAGCGCCTCGGTCGCCGAGATCGCGATCAACAAGGACGTGTGGGACAGCCTGCCGCCGCAGAACCAGGAGGCCATCAAGTCGGCCACAACAGAGACGTTCCTGCGCTGGTGGGCCAGCTTCCAGCGACAAAACGCGGACGCGATCGCGGAGTTTACGGAGAAGCACGGCGTGAAGCTGCTGACGACGCCGCCTGAGGTCAATCAGGCCTTCCTTAAAACCTGGGACGAATTTGCTGCGGCGGAGGCCGCGAAGAATCCGTTCTTCAAGAAAGTCTACGAATCCCAGAAGGCCTATGCCTCAAAGGTCGTGCCAGCCAAGCGCTTCATGTTCCCGTCCTACGCATTGCAGGCGGACCACTATTGGCCCGTTAAGCAGCCTTGAACGCGATGGGATTAGATTGAATCGCCATCGCGCTCTAAGTTGATTGAGCATGATCTTTCGGAGAACCGGTACCCATTCCTCTGGACCACGCTCCGCGAAGAAAGACATAACTGGAAAGGGCGGCCTCGGCCGCCCTTCTTGATATGGGGCAGCCAATCGCTGCTTACCTGACAAGGTTCGGCAACCACAGTGCGATTTGCGGGAACAACAGCAGCAGCGCCAGGACTATGACCTGAATCACCATATAGTCGGACATGCCCCTGTAAATTGTGCCCAAGCTCCATTGCGGAACGACGTTCCGCAGGTAGTACGCCGACATTGCAACGGGCGGGCTCAAATACGACGTCTGCATATTGACGGCGGTCAGTGCGCCAAACCAAATCAGCAGGTCCAGCTTGTTCAAACCGAACTGAAGCTTTTCGACCACCGGCAAAACAATCGGAAGAAAGACCAGGATGATCACGGGCCATTCGAATGGCCAGCCGAGGACGAAAAAGATCACCATGATCAATGCCAGCTTCCACCAGTCACTCAACGGAAGGGCGAGCAGGTAATTGGTAATCAGGTTCGCCGTACCCAGCTTGGTGAAGACAGCGCCGAACACCGTCGAGGCCACCGCCAGAAACAGCACCATGGCCGAAGTCACCATCGTGCCGATGGCCGCGTTGGTGATCGATTGCATGCTGAGCCGGCCGTAAAAGAATGCAAGGAGGACAGCGCCGAAAGCCCCGCACGAGGCTGCCTCGGTCGGTGTGGCGATTCCACCGACGATGGTTCCGAGGGTAAATCCGATCAGTGCGCTGAGAGGCGCAACGCCGAGCATGATGGCGCGGAAGTAGGCGTTCCGGAAGTAGGGGTAAGCCGTCAGAATCGCTAACACCGAAGCGATGGCCGATAGGCTAAACGGCCCGATCGCAAACGACAGACGCGGTACACGCGCTTGGCTTAACAACAAATCGAGCAGCAGATACGCCAATGCGACCAGGCACGCGAGGCCCAATCCGACTACAGGAGCGCCTACCTTTTCCGTCGTCATCGCGTCATAGGTGGCTGTGCGCTCCTCCATGGTCATGGCTGGACCGAGCTTCGGATTGATCAAGCTACGGACGAGCGTATAGGCAATATAGGAGCCAGCGAGCAGAAAGCCCGGGCCGAACGCCGCTGAATAAAGAAGATTGACGGGCACGCCCATGACCGGGCCCATCACTACCAGCATTACGCTCGGAGGGACCAGAATGCCGAGCGTACCGCCGGCGGCGATTGCACCCGCTGATAGCCGCGCGTCATAGCCGGTTTTGATCATCATCGATCCGGCCATGATGCCGAGCACGGTCACCGCGGCGCCCACGATGCCGGTCGCCATCGCAAAAATAGTCGCCGTTAGAATCACGGCTAAATAGAGCGATCCGCGCACCGGCGCGAGAACGCTGCGCAAAGCCACGAACAGCCGCTCCATGAGTCCGGCCTGTTCGGTCATGTAGCCCATGAAGATGAACAGCGGCACGGCGGGAAAGATTTCGTCTTTCATCGTGCCCCAGATTTGCAGGTAGGCGAGATTGAAAGTCTGCTCCCACCCGAGGCCAATTGCACCAAACACAAGGGCAAGAAACAGCAGCGTGAAGGAAATCGGAAAACCGATGAAAATGACGAGGACCATACCGACGAGCATGGCAATTCCGAGAGCTTCGGCGGCGGTCATGGTTCTTCAGACCTCGATCTTCTCGTGCCTGGCCAAGAATGCGCCGGTTCGCCAAGCCCAGAGGCTCTTCATCAGCTCCGAGATACCTTGCAAGAACAGCATGAACGCCGTCAGCGGAATCACCCCGCGCAGCGGCCACAGGACCGGCGTCCACGCGCCGGAGCTTCCGCGTTCGTCGATCGAGAGCGAGTACAGGAAATCGTCGATCGAGAGGAAGAACAGCACGACCATTGTCGGCAGGAAGAACAGCAGAAACGCCAGGCTGTCGATCATGCCTTTCGTGCGATCCGAGAATGCTTCCCACAGTACATCGGTGCGGATGTGAGCGCCCTTCAGGAGCGCCAATGCCGAGCCCAGCATGAACAAGGTCGCGTAGGACATCGTCGTCACATCCAGGGCCCAGACCGTGGGATCCCCCAGGACGTAGCGGGCAAAAACCTCGACCACATTGGCGCAAATCAGGGGAATGATCGAGAGGACGAAGAGGTACCCGGTCAATTCCGTGAACTTGTCGATGCCACGGATGACGGCCAAATAGCCGCGGGGTGGCATGGGCTTTGGCGAAGCAGAAATGTTGGCCATTGCAGTATGCCCAGACGGCGCCCGCCTTGGACTTCCCTATAAGAGTGCGCGCCACCGCTCCACTCAAATGATCCCGATGCTAGCTTAGCGGCCGTCCGGGTGCCAGCGGATGAATGGCCGCGGCGATCGGTCAGGATTGCGATGCACAATTAGGCGAAAAGCAATCCCACGGCGACAAACAGATAGGCACACGTTTCGCCAGCTCGGTCTCTGCCGGGGGCGGATAGACGAGCGCCCGCGGGTGCCGCGCCATAGCTGCGAAGCAGCGACGGGCGGGTCGGACCGCTCGCCGATCTACCCCGTCTGTTGAACAGCCATGTCATACGCCTCGATCGTCGTCCTGGCGCGTGCGGCTACTTCCGCTGCCGTCATGCCGGGCTTGTAGAGGCTGCTGCCGAGGCCGAACGCCAGAATGCCGGCCCGCGTGTAATCCGCGAAGTTCTTGTCGGAGACGCCGCCGACGGCGGCGATCATCAGGTCTGGTGGAAGCACGGCGCGGATCGCGGTGATGCCCGCCGCGCCAAGCACGCTCGCGGGGAAGAATTTGAGGCTCGAGGCGCCAGCCTTGGCGGCCAGCAGCGCCTCCGTTGGACTAAAGACGCCGGGCATCGTGACCATGCCGCGCGCCCGGGCGCCGGCAATGATTTCGGGGTCGACATTGGGAGTTACGAGGAGCCGGCCGCCCACGTCGTGGAGCCGGGCAACATCGTCTAGCGTCAAGACCGTGCCGGCCCCAACCAGGATTCCGGCGGGTGCCTTCCTGACGGCGATCTCGATTGAGCGGAATGGATCCGGCGAGTTGAGCGGGATCTCGATCGCCGTCATGCCGCTCTCGATCAGCACGCTGACGATACCCTCTGCCCTCCTCGGGCCTCACGCCGCGCAGGATTGCGACCAGCGGACGCTTCATCGGGGGAAATGGGACAACGCTCATCGTCTGATCCTTCATACGTTCCAAATCGAGTGAGCGGCCATTGCAAGGCCGCGCCGGACCGCATCCTCGGCACCGATTGATCGGACAGGAACGGAGACCGTGTCAAACGCCAATTGGTAGAGCATCTGGAGCCTTCCTGACGCCACCAGCGTGATGCCCGCCTTGGGAGCTTCCTTGGGAGCTTCGCCGGCGAGCCCCGCCGCCAGTTCAAGACCGATGAGCGTGCCCGATATTTTTTCGCGGGCCGAGGATGGCTTGCCGCCGTAGAGGAGTTGACCCGATCGCACCTGGAACAACAGATTGGCAGCGAACGCTGGCGCCTCAAAGGCGGCAACGACCGCTGACTTGAATGTCTCGACATCTTCCGCTTCATCGGCGCCGGCCACCGCGTGGGACAGGATCGTTTCGCGCGACACGACGTCGAACAGCTCGCCCGTCATGAACGTGGCGAAGCGCTCGACGGTCCCTCTACTCGCCGTGACCCATTTCGAATGGGTGCCCGGCATGCAGACGAGCGCGTCGTCAGCCGCGTCCGCGCCCAAGGCGCCGAGCAACTGTGTTTCCTCGCCCCGCATGACGTCCGGCGCCTTGGGGTCTCGTTGTGCTATTCCCGGGAGGATGCGGATGTCACGGTCCTGTCCCGGCACCACGACGGCCTGCTTCAGGATCGATGCAAGCCGCGCCGGCGTCTCGACATAGCCGGCTTCGACCCACCCCTGCCGCGCGCCGGCCATGCCGCAGATGACAACGGGCAACCCATCCGCGGCACCGACGGCTTTTAGATGCGATTGCAGTACGGTTGCGAAGCCAAGCTTGCCTGCCGCCATCATGCCTTCGTGGCTGCGCCGCTCCCCCAGCACGTTGCCGGCCCGGCCGACCAGCCAAAGCCGAAAACTGCTCGTGCCCCAATCGACCGCAACATATGCAGCCTCGCTCATTTCATATCCGTCCCGATGCTATTCTCGCGCCTTGGGGACATGGTATCACGCCGATCAGCCGGTGAGCTACGTTCGCTTTCCATTTGATTTGCGGAAGCGCAATCAGCATGATCCGAGGTCATGTGAAGCCAGGCCGTTGCTGCGGCGTGGCTTTGCCAACGAGCACACGTCCGCGACAACGCGGCATGACAACAAAAAGAATGACTTGGGAGGACGCCGTCGTGATCAATTTGCCCTTCAGACGTGCAATCGCGGGCCTTGGCCTGCTGATTGCGGCACTCTCGCCGCAGGCGCACGCGCAATCGTCCGCCAAGACGGTGACGCTGGTGGTGCCCTTTGCGGCCGGCGGCGGCACCGACACCGTCGCGCGCCTGATCGGCGAGCGGATGTCGCGCACGCTCGGCCAGACCGTCATTATCGAGAACGTTGTGGGAGGAGGCAGCGCGCTGGCCAATGATCGCGTGGCTCGATCGGCGCCCGACGGCACCACGATCCTCATCAATCACGTCGCGCTGCTTGCGGCGCCCAGCCTGTTCACCAACCTGCGCTACGATACCAAAGCGGCGTTTGAGCCGGTCGGCCTCGTCAACAACGCACCGATGGTTCTGATCGGCCGCAAGTCGATCCCCGGCGCGGGACCAAAGGACTTTGTGGACTGGATCAAGGCGCAACGCGACAAGGCGAACTTCGCGCATGGCGGCCTCGGGACCAACAGTCATTTGTGCGCCGTGATGATGGGCAATGTGCTCGGCTTCAAGCCCACAGTCGCAGCCTATCGCGGATCGGCACCGGCCATCTCCGATCTGCTGGCGGGGCAGATCGATCTTTTGTGGGATCAGGTGACCAACGCGCTGCCGCAGATTCAGGCCGGAACGCTGCACGGCATCGCCATCACCTCGCCGCAACGGCTTGAACAGTTGAAGGACGTGCCGACCACCGCCGAGCTTGGCATGCCCGAGGTCAGCTATTCGATGTGGCATGGGCTCTACGTCGCGAAGGGCACGCCCAAGGAAACCGTCGGCGCGCTGAATTCGGCGCTCCGTGCGGCACTGGCCGACCCGCCCCTGCTGGAGAAGCTGAAGCAGCTTGGAACTCTGCCGTTTCCCGAAAACGAGCTGTCGCCCGAGGCGCACGCGCGCCTGTTCGCCAGCGATCTGACGCGGGTGGCCAAGCTCGTTGAAAGCTCGGGAATCAAGGCGAGCGAAGCGAAGTAAGCGCACCTTGTGCGGCGTGGAGTGGTTGCGCTGAAATCAGCGCACCGTCTATCACACGATCAGATCATGCGGCGCGTGGGTGCCGGCGCCGCTCCACGCATGGTCCGCATTGTTATCGAAGCTATCAAACCAGTGAGACTTCAAATTGTCCGACGAATGATGCTTTGACGAAGTGATTTCAGTCGCTTGTGCTGACTCTGGGATCACCGACGGCTCGCTGGTTGGTGCGCCGTGTCCGTGGTGACCGAGCTTGAAGTGGAAGGAGTGTTCATGCGTGTGCACCGCTGAGCCAAATGCTACATAGGCAGGTAGCGGTTCACCGTCAGAGGCTCCGTGCTTGGACCCAGTATCATGCTTGCCTGAACTCGAATGGTGACCGTGTCCGTTGCCCTTCCAGGCGTCCTTCGTGTGATCGTCGTGCCGCCCGTGATCTTCGCTGCTCCACTGAGCGCTGAAGTGGCTCTTGGTATTGAAAGACCAATCGTTGTGAGATGATGCGAACCAGTCGTCGCCGTTCGACGTGCGATGGTGGTCGATCCGCTGCGAGGTGTCGCTATTGCCGTTCAGCACGACGCACGTACTGTGCACGCTGGTATCGATCGCCTCGGTCTGATCCAGCGTGAGGCCATGGTCCGCTGATGCCGTAACATGAACCCGCTGGGGTTCGATCGAAGGTCCGCTTGTCGGGGCGATCGCTTCATCGTCACCGGGGCTGCTTGCCGTTTGCGTCGGCGATTCGTCCAAGCGGGAAAAGTCGAAGCTGTCGCTTCCGGCTGTTCGCAGCGTCCAGCCTTCGATGTTGTTCTGCGCGCCGTCGTCATCGGCCCCGTCAAGTGAAGCATCGGCGGCGAGCGTCGTGGCAGCCGCGTCGGTTTCCGCCGTCGCCACCAGCTCGGGACTGATAGCCTCGGTGGCGATCACGACCGGCGCCTCCGTCGGCTCGGGGACGAAATCCGATGCCTGAATGGCTACAAATCCCTCCAGGCGAATTTCCAGCAGAGTGGAATCGCCGATATCGAGGGTCTGATCGGTCGGATTGACGTACAGAATGGTCTGATTCGTCGCGCTATCGTAGAACCAGGCGATCGTATGTGCCGGTACGGCTTGGCTTGTGGACGTCAGCGCCAGAAAAGCAAGCGCTCCGAGAGCCGTGAGATCGATCCTGTCAGACCCCGATCTGAAATCGGTGATAACGTCGAACCGGCCTGCACGGGAATCCGCTGCGGACAAATAAATGAAACAATCCCCACCATTGCCGCCTGTGAGTTTGTCCGCGCCATATCCGCCGATAATGGTGTCGCAGCCATTGTTGGCGTTGATCGTATCGCTTCCCGAGCCTCCGTAGATCCTGTCGTCCCCATCGTTGCCCTTGACCGTATCATCGCCGGAGCCGGCGTAGATAAGGTCGCATTTACCGGTGCCGTTGATGGTGTCGTTACCGGCGCCTCCATAAACGATCTGACCATGATGGCCGCCGCCCGCAATGCTGTCGCTTCCGGGAGTTCCGTAGACATACGGCGGATCGCATATCACGGCTTTCCCCGTAGCGAGGTAGTCGAAATCATTAGGGTCGGCATCGCTGGCGCCGTGGATGGTGACCGTTATCACTTGTTCCGTGCCATCGATGGTGGTCGCCGTGAAGGTGTCGGTCAGCGTGTCGCCTTCGTCGAGCGCCTGCACCGTGCAGTTGCTGTCATCTAGCTCATACGTCCACACGCCGTCGGCCGTCATCGTGAAGCTGCCGTAGCCGGCATCGCTGGCCGTCGGGCAGTCGACCGCCGTAAAACCAGGCGCGTTGTCGACATCGGTAGCGGTGAGTGTGCCGGTTACCGTAGGCTCGTCGCATTTGGCGCCGCTGTCCTCGATCACGGAGCCCGTTGTGGCCCCGGAAATGACTGCCGCGTCGTTGGCGCCGTTGATGGTGACCGTGACCACCTGCGCGGTGCCGTCGATGGTGGTAACTGTGAAGGTGTCGGTCAGCGTGTCGCCTACATTGAGCGCCTGCACCGTGCTGTTGGCCTGGTCGATGGAATAGGCCCAAACGCCAGCCGTCGTCATCGTGAATGTACCAAAGCCGCGCGTGCTCGCGGTCGGAGTACTGACCGCGGTGAAAGTATCGGGCGCATTGTCGACGTCGGCGCTGGTGAGCGTGCCGGTGGCGCTCGGCGTGCCGGGCGCAGTGTTGGCGAGGCCGCTGGCCTCGGTCACCGTGCCGTTGGTCGCGCCGGAGATGGTGGCCGCGTCGTTGGCGCCGTTGATGGCAATCGTGAAAGTTTGATTGGCCGAGAGCGTCCCGTCGGAAACAGTGATCGTGAAGTCCGTGGTCGTGGGCTCTGTAAGCGCGTTGATCGCGTCATTGTCGGGAACGAACGTATAGGCGCCGGTCGTGCTGTCGACGTAAAGCGTGCCGTAGGGACCAGCGTTCGATACATCGTACGTCACCCCGTCGATGACGGTGCTGCCGGGCGTTCCCCCGCTAATGCCGAATGTCAAAGTAGCGTCTGGGTTGGGACTGCTGGCAACGAAAGCGCCGCTTGTCGCGGTGAAGACGTCAAAGACCGTGGTGTCGATTTCGGTCGGTCCGGCCACTGCGTTCAGCGTCGGTGGAGTCGGCGGCGGGGGCGGAAGTTGTCCGATAATCATCTCCGGGGCTGATGCGAGGATCACCGCGGGCAAAGGAGGCAAATCCTGCTTCGGGGTAGAGCCATCGATCTGAATGAAATTGATCGGTTGCACAGGCAGGCGCTCGAGGGGAGGCGGCGTGCTCGATCCCGTCGACCCCAGACCCTTCTCGTAGGTGGCAAGCGCCTCCTGCTGGGCTGCCTGCAGTTCGGCCATTCGAGCAGCGGAGTTCGTGCTCTGATTGACGCTGATCGTGGACCCCTGCGAACGCAGGATGATGGTCTGTCCGGGATCGTCGACGAGGAAGCGTCGAGGGATCACCTCCTTGGTGACCAGCTCGAATGCGCCATGCTCGAGGTCCTTGTATGCGATATTGCCGTCGTCCAGGAACGTGACGTCAGGGTCGGCGGCCTTGACCTCCTTCACAAGCGAGAAAGTCAGTGCCGTGAGCCACAGCATGCCGAACCTGCCGGCATGCGCGCGAGTTTGCGGATCGCCGACTGTGGCTTGAGCGGAAGTGCAGGTCGCGCGCCTGAGGGTGCCGAAGCCGGCCGCGGTCTGAACGTTGCCAATAGCTTGGGGAAGCGGGGCCGCAGCGGCCTTACGTTCGTTCCCAGTTTCGGCGTGGGACCCGACGAGCATGGCTTCAACCCCCGCCCTCGTGCGAAATTTTCGTGGTCTGGCCTCGCGCAGCCCAAAAAGTCAAAATACTCCAGCGCGGCCAGCCGAAGGCTAGCCGCCAAGGCCTCTAGGCTATCCAATCCATGGGCGTTAGGCTCTAGGCTCAAAAGGAGTAATCCTTTTGAGCGGTGGGCAGATGATGCCTTCTCCCGACATCGGGTCTAATGTTGGGGTCTAATGTCGCCTTGGCCGCCGGTTCAATGGCCAGTGAGCGGTCTCTCGGACAAGATCTTCTCAGAAAGGGGGGATCATGTGCACGCGTGCGATTGCCATATTGGCGACAGGTCTCGTGCTGGCGACAGCCGGGCTTTTCGCCGGGCCGGCTCACGCGCAACGCGATTCCGCCAGGCCCGCCGTTCAGGATCTCGCGTCAAAACCAATTGGAAAAATTGTCGTCGCGACGGGTTCAGTCACCATTGAACGTGCGGGTGCAGCGGTCATTCAGGCGAGCACCGCAGGTCAGCTTGGTGAGGCGAAGGTCGGTGATCTCGTCTATCAGGGCGATGTCGTCGCGACCGGCGCTGACGGGCGGGTCGGTATCAACTTCACTGACGGCACTTCCTTCAATCTGTCGAACAACGCGCGCATGGCGTTGAGCGAGTTCGTGTACGATCCAAAGAGTGCGTCCAACTCGACCTTGTTCAGTCTGACCAAGGGCACCTTCACTTTTGTCGCGGGCCAAGTCGCGAAAACCGGGGATATGAAGGTCGATACCCCGGTTGCGACCATGGGTATTCGCGGCACCACGCCACGCGTCGAAATTTCGGATGACGGGACAGTCAGATTCTCGACCCTCATTGAAGAAGGCAAGAGCAAGGGCCCACGAAAGCCGGGAGCACCAGCGGCACAGCGACCCGAGCAACAGCCGTATCCAAAATCAAATCTGAACATCTGTCGGGGATGCTAGGCCACAGGTCCCGGAGTTCAGATCGACGGCCGCCCATTCGCCAGTGCCAAGATCGGAGAGCCTGATATGAAATGCAGTGCGAGCCGGCGCGTCATTCCGGGTCTCGCGCCTGGTTTTGCTTTGTTGCTGCTCGGGTCACTGGCTGCCGCGCAGAGTCCCAAGAAGAGCGACTATCTCGAGAACGTTACGTTGTGCAACGGTTCGGATCGCACGTCGCTTGCGGTCCGGATCAATGGTTGTACCGCATTCATCGATTCCGGCCAGGGCACGACGAAGGCCCTTGCGATTGCCTATAACAATCGTGGCAACGCCCATACGGCAAAAGGAGACCTTGACCGCGCTCTCCCGGATTTCGATCAATCGATCAAGCTCGATCCGACTAACGCAAAACCCTTCAACAACCGCGGCGCAGCTTACTTGAGGAAGGGAGAGTACGACCTCGCCCTCAAATCTCTTGACGAAGCGATCAAGCTCGACCCGAATTACGCCAGAGCTTTCGTCAACAGGGCCGGGGTCTTCCTGAAAAAACACGAGTACGATCGCGCAGCGCGAGATTACGACGAGGCAATTCGTCTTGAGCCCAATCTGGAAGCCGCGTGGAGCGGACGCTGCTGGACCCGGGCCATCCTCGGCTCGTTGCAGGCGGCGCTTGAGGACTGCAACAAGGTGCTTCAGTCATGGCCGAACGACGCCGCCACATATGACTCGCGCGGACTGATTCACTTGAAGATGGGGGAAGCTGCCGCGGCGATCAATGATTTCAGTGCCGCGCTACGCTTCGATTCCAAGTTGGCGAGTGCGTTCTATGGGCGCGGGCTTGCCAGGCTCAAGAGCGGCGACAAGGCTGGCGGCGACGCCGATATTTCCGCAGCGAAGACGCTGCGGGCCGGAATCGATGACGACTTCATGCGTTATGGCGTGCGTGGCGGCAACTAGCCGGCAAGCCCGGCGCGGCGAACTCGTCATGAAACGGTGCCGCGCCCAGGCTGCCGGGCTAATCCAGCTTCACGTTCGCTTCGGTCGCGACCTTGCGCCAGCGTTCGACTTCCGACGACACCATTTTCGCGAACGCAGGGCCGGCGACATCAGGAACGTCGGAGCCGTTGCGCTCCCAGGCTTCCTTGATGGCGGGCGTCTGCATGGCCTTCTGCATCTCCTTGGCCATCTGCTCGACAATCGCCGGCGGCGTGTTCTTCGGCGCGAACAGGCCGTACCAGGTCGATACTTCATAGCCGGGAAGGCCCGCTTCGGCGGCGGTCGGAAGATCCGGGAATGCGGGCACGCGTTTTGGCGCAGCGACGGCCAGCGCCCGCAACTGCCCGGCCCTCATCGGTCCTGCCGACGAGCCGAGCCCGTCGAAGACAACAGGCACGTGGCCGGCGATGAGATCCTGCATCGCGGGGCCGGCCCCGCGATACGGGACGTGCTGAAGGTTGGTCTTGGTCAGAATCTTGAACAGTTCGCCCGCGAGATGATGCGTGGTGCCGGCGCCTGCGGAGCCATAGTTCAATTTGCCCGGATTGGCTTTGGCGAAAGTGATGAACTCGGCCAGCGTTTTGGCGGCAACCTTTTCCGGATTGACGACCACCACCTGCGGCGGCCGCGCGACCAGCGCCACCGCAATAAAATCCTTCTCGAAGTTGTAGTCGAGGTTGGGATAGAGCGACGGGGCAATGGCGTGATGCGCCGCACCCATGAAGAAGGTGTAGCCGTCGGGCGCCGCCTTCGACGCCGCGGAAGCGCCGACGGTGCCGCCGGCACCCGCGCGGTTTTCGATCAGCACGCGCTTGCCCAACTGCGTGTCGAGCTGAGCCGCGAGCGGGCGGGCAAAGGCATCGGTACCGCCGCCGGCCGCGAACGGCACGATGAAGGTGATCGGCTTCTCCGGCCATGACTGGGCTTGGGCCTGGCCGGCCACGGCGGATACCGCCGCCAGAACCGTAAACAGGGCGTACCGGACAACTCTTGACTTCACGGTATTCTCCTCCGGGTATTGCAAATTGGCATCCGCCCTCGGCGGCGCGATTGTCTTTTACGTCCCTGATTCCGGCTTTATTCCGGAAGCGGCCAGGGCAACGAGCCCGCACCGTATGCAAGATGCCAAGCGCGATCCATCAAAATGAGCGGCCGGCCGGGGGAAAATGGTCGTAGTCCCTGGGGCGTATGGTCGTTCCCACGGGCGCCGGCACCGCTCGTTCCCGTACGGCCGCGCCAAAGGGTACCAAAAAAGCCCGGGCTGCCGCTATCGCGCCGGTGCCGGGGCGGTCGAACCCCCCGGACGAAGCATAAGCACCATCAGCATCACAGGAAAGAGCGGGCGATCCGCTCCCCTGAGAGGAAATTTGGTCCCCTGCGCCAGTCCAAATGGACACTGGTTGCAAAGCAAAATATGCTCGCCCTGGGAATGTGGGGAAATGCGCTTATGGCTTGCCGTGCTGCTGCGGTTGCAGCTTTGTTGTGGTCGATTTTTGCCAATTCGAACGCAGAGGCGCGTGGGCCCTACGGCTCGATCAGCGTCGGCAACTGGAAGGGCGGGGCCTACACCCACGATCAGACCGGATCGTTCTCGCATTGTGCAGCAGGCGCCCAATACGCCAGCGGCGTCTATTTTGTCGTGATGATCGACGGCAATGGCGGATGGAGCCTCGGCTTCATGCACGAACAATGGAGACTGAGGACCGGGGAAGCCTTTCCGCTGACCCTGACATTCGATGGTCAGCAACCGTTCAACGTCCATGGCGTCCCGATTGCCGACAAGCTGGTTCGCGTGCCGATGCCGAACAACTCCGCGCTGATCAGCCAGTTCCGGCGGGCCAAGGCCATGACCGTCTACACGCAGGGACAGCTCTTCCAGTTCAACCTCGACCAGACCGGCCAGCTATTGCCGGTATTGGCGAATTGCGTCGCCAAGATCAGGCAATCGGGATTGGCCAGTGCCGGCGATTTTTCGGTCCTGCCCACCGCCAAGCCAGTCGCCGCAGCGGCGGCGCCGGATGCTGGGCCCGCCAAGCCCGACAGACTGTTCGATCAGACCGGCACCGGCTTTCTGGTGAGCACGAACGGACATCTCGTGACCAATGCGCATGTCGTGCACGGATGCGTCGGCGACATTTTGGGCAATCTGTCCGGCGAGGCGCCCGCCAAATTGCGCCTGGTGTCGAGCGACGAGACCAATGATCTGGCGCTGCTGCAGGTGACGGGCTCGTTCAAGGACGTCGCCAAAATCCGTGACAAGGCGATCCAGTCCGGCGACAGCGTGGTGGCGATCGGCTATCCCTTTCATGGATTGCTGACATCCGATTTCACGGTAACGACCGGGATCGTGAGCTCGCTCAGCGGAATCCTGCGCTTCCTGCAGATCAGTGCGGCCGTTCAACCCGGCAATAGCGGCGGGCCGCTATTGGCCGCAAGCGGTGACGTGGTCGGTGTGGTCGCGGCGAAACTGAATGCCATCAAGTTCGCGAGGGCCACGGGCAACATTCCCGAGAACATCAATTTCGCCATCAAGACGGGAGCTTTAAGGGATTTTCTCGACAACAGCGTGGTGCCGTATCAGATCTCGGACGCCAAGGCCGAGTTGAAGACGGCCGAGATCGCCCGCAATGCGCGGGGATTTACGTTCTTAATTTCCTGCAAGGCGAAGGCAAAGGCAAAGGAGAAAGAGACGGCAAAGAACTAGAAACTGCGCCGCCGGTACCTTCAACGCCTACCGCGAATTGCGGCCGCAGTCTGGGCGTTCCAGGCGCTCCAGCTCACACTGGCGAGGCTGCGCTGGTCGGTCGCAAGCGGCCGCCGGGTCTGCCGCTCATAGGCGGCGATGATGTGCTGCGACTGCCGGATTTTCTGCTCGAGCTCGGCAATGGTTTTCTGGGTCTTGCCGGTCCTGCTCGATTGTGCGGACTCGCCAACCGTGAACCTGGCGGTCTCGATGCTCCTCAATGTCTCGCGAAGCTTCTTGAGCTGGGCGCGGTGCCACGCAATGGCGCTGTCACTATCTACCGGCATGCAAACCCTCCTGATTCGTGGCCGAATCTAGCACGCATGGGGCAAGTTGGGCCAAGGGGGGGCCCGGCGGGGGCATCGGGCCCCACTGGTTTCGCACGGCGGGAGACGGCCGTTTCCCGATTTCGACCCTTTTTTGCCATCGAAGCGACCGCGGGCGAGCCTTCTAACAACAAACTTGCATGGCGATCTGTGGTCAGCGCGGTCCCTCTTATCGTCCAGGCGGCAGAATGCCGGCCCGGTGCAATGGAGCGTGCGATGAGCGAAGTTGAGTTCGATCGAATTGTCGATGCCGTGCGGAAGGAAATCGCGTTGGCGCCGCCGGCGAATTCGTTGACGGGGTTGCGGGCCTCCGAGGTGCGAGCGAAGACCATGGGCGACAAGTCAGCGTCCCGGCGCCACGCCTCGTTCGCCAGGATTCGCCGCGTCGGCGAGGGGCGGAAGCGATACAGGTGACGCGCATAGGAGACCACATGGAGCGATCAGTGTTCGAAGTCGTGAAGGCGCCGCTGGGCTGGTCGGTGTTTGCCGACAACGTCAAGATCGGCGGCGTCTACGATTCGCGGGGCGCCGCCCTCGAGGCCGCCGTGCTGGCCGCCTCCTATACCGTTAGCGACGGCGGTGGCGTTCAGATCAACGTGCCCGGCGCGGAGGAAGAAAAGCCGAGATGGGCGATCGCGTTTGATATCGCAGCCGCCATTCTGCCGACGCGGAGCGGGGGCGAGCGAGGCAGGGCACGGTAAAGTCCGCGCAGTCGCGGGCCATGCGTGGACCGACACTGGCCGCGGTTTTCCGCTGGCGGCGGCCTTTCATTTTACATCGTCGAACGGCGACACCGCGGGACGGCCAATGCGCGTCCGCTTGATACGACGCACTGCCATCGGCGCGCCGTCGGACTGATACTGCAGCTCGTATTTCTTGCCGTTCTTGTCGCTCGCGGTGCAGGAAATGCTGGAGACTTCCAGCGTCACGAAGTTTCCGACCTGCTTGCAGAGGCCGGCCGTCAATTCGACCGATGGTATCGGCAGCCCGTCGGCCTTCGGCCTGTCCTTGGATTTCAGCAGCATCCGGTCAATCGGCAGTTCGTACAGGTTGGCCTCCGGCCTTCGCCCGTTGTCACCGGAGAACGTGATGGTGTGACTGCCGTCGCTGGGATCGTCGAGGGCTACGGTAAAATTGGCGCGGCCTTCCTCGGTCTGGAAGAACGCCACGGCCCGGCAGGCAAAGTCCCGCCCGGCAACCTTCAGCGTGCTGCACTTGCCGGACATCAGCGCGAAGATGATGGTATCGGGCTCGTCTGAGGCGAGCGCCGGCGTTGTCGTGAGAAGGATGGCAAGGGCGAAAGCCCGACGGCCAGGGCGCGTGGTCATGTTCGGTTGATACGACATCGAGCGCCGTGTTGGCCAGACCGGCGAAGGTTTCGGACATCGGAAGAGGATGTCGCCGGTTTTGTGATACCTCAGGCCATCAGAAGTCGAGCGGAGCGTTGTCGACTACCTCCTTCATGACGAAGAAGGTCCGGGTCTGGCGAACGCCCGGCAGCGCGATCAATTGTTCGCCGTGGATGCGGTTGAAATCCTCCATGTCGCCGACGCGTATCTTGAGGAAATAGTCGAAATCGCCCGCTACCAGATGGCAATCGAGCACGAATTTGAGTTGCGCGATCGCCCGCTCGAAGGCGGCAAAGCTTTCCGGCGTGGAGCGGTCGAGCACGACGCCGACCATGACGAGCGCGCCCTTGCCGACCTTTCGCGGCGCCACCATCGCCCTGACCCCTGCTATGAACCCCTCGTCGAACAGGCGCTGGGTTCGGCGGTGACAGGTTGCGGCACTGACACCGGCCGTTTCGGCCAGCTCGGCATTGGTCAAGCGGCCGCTATTTTGCAGCAATCGCAATATCTTAAGATCGATGCGGTCGAGCCTGCCGGGCATGAAAGAATATTCCGTATCTGTGCCAAGTAACGGTACATTATCCGTCACAACCCCTGAATGGTGCAATAACAGCGCTAGCCACGTGTCGATTTTGAAAACACCTATCGGGAGCGTGGTGGTAGGCATTCCCCCGACATCAGACCATCAACGGGGATGACCATGTTGGAGAAATTCGAACGCTATCCGCTCACTTTCGGGCCTACCCACATCGAAAAGCTGGAGCGGCTCTCGCAGCATCTCGGCGGCCAGGTCGAGCTCTATGCCAAGCGCGAGGATTGCAATTCGGGGCTCGCCTTCGGCGGCAACAAGCTGCGCAAGCTCGAATACATCGTGCCCGACGCGATCGCTTCCAATGCCGATACGCTGGTCTCGATCGGCGGCGTGCAGTCCAACCACACCCGCATGGTTGCAGCCGTTGCAGCCAAGATCGGCATGAAGTGCCGCCTGGTGCAGGAAAGCTGGGTACCGCACGAGGACGCGGTCTACGACCGCGTCGGCAACATCCTGCTCAGCCGCGTGATGGGCGCGGACGTGCGGCTGGTGGATGAAGGTTTCGACATCGGCATCCGCCAGAGCTGGGAAGAGGCGATCGCGGATGTGAAGGCCAAGGGCGGCAAGCCCTATGCAATTCCCGCCGGCGCCTCCGTGCACAAATATGGCGGGCTCGGCTATGTCGGTTTTGCGGAAGAAGTCCGCGCGCAGGAGAAAGAGCTGGGCTTTACCTTCGATTACATCGTGGTCTGCACGGTCACCGGCTCGACCCATGCCGGCATGCTGGTGGGATTTGCCAAGGACGACCGCGCGCGCAAGGTGATCGGCATCGACGCGTCCTTCACCCCGGCCCAGACCAAGGCCCAGGTGCTCGACATCGCCCGCAACACCGCAAATCTCGTCGAACTGGGTGAGGAGATCGTCGAGGACGACGTCGTCCTGATCGAGGACTACGCCTATCCGGCTTACGGCGTTCCGTCGGAAGAGACCAAGGAGGCCATCCGGCTCTGCGCGCGCCTCGAAGGCATGATCACCGATCCCGTCTACGAGGGAAAATCCATGCAGGGCATGATCGACCTCGTGAACAAGGGCTATTTCCCGAAGGGATCGAAGGTGCTCTACGCCCATCTTGGCGGCGCGCCCGCGATCAACGGATACGCTTACACCTTCCGCAATGGATGAGGTCGAGACTTACGCGTCGGCTGCCCGCACCACCGCGAGCAGTTCGTCGCCGTAATGTTCGAGCTTCTTGTCGCCGATGCCGGGGATGTTGCGAAGCGCGTTCAGCGTCGCCGGCCGCGCGGCGGCGATGCCGTCGAGCGTGGAATCATGCAGCACGACATAGGCCGGCACGTTTCGCTGGCGCGCGATCTCCGAGCGCCACGCGCGAAGCGCGGCCTGAAGAGGGGCGTCGGCGGGCCTCGCCTCGGCGCGTGGCGCGAGATCGCCGCGCCTTGATTTGGCGCGGCTGGCGCGAATGCGCGTGCCCGGCGCCGCCTCGCGCAGCATCACTTCGGTCTCACCCTTCAGGACGCCGCGCGCGCTTTCCGTCAGTTTTAGCGCACCAAAGGCTTCGCTGTCGGCCTGAAGGTGGCCCATCGCGACCAATTGCCGGATCACGGCGCGCCACTGCTTTTCGTTGAGCTCACGGCCGATGCCGAACACGGACAGCTTGTCGTGGCCGAACTGCGTGACCTTCTCGGTCATGCGGCCGACCAGCACGTCGATCAGATGCATGGCGCCGAAGCGTTGTCCGGTGCGGTAGGCGCAGGACAACAGTTTTTGCGCGGCGACCTTGCCGTCGCGAAGCTGCGGCGGCGACAGGCAGTTGTCGCAATTGCCGCAATTGCTGCCGGTGACTTCCTCGCCGAAATAGCCGAGCAGCCGGCTGCGCCGGCAGCCCGCGGTTTCCGCCAGCGCCACCAGCGCGTCGAGCTTGCCGATCGAGACGCGCTTGAACGTATCGGAGCCGGTGGATTCATCGATCATGCGGCGCTGCTGCACGATGTCGGTTAGGCCATAGGCCATCCAGGCGCTGGACGGCTTGCCGTCGCGCCCGGCGCGGCCGGTTTCCTGATAGTAGGCCTCGATGCTCTTCGGCAGATCGAGATGCGCCACGAAGCGCACGTCCGGTTTGTCGATCCCCATGCCGAACGCGATGGTGGCGACGATCACGACGCCATCCTCGTTGATGAAACGGTCCTGGTTGCGGGCACGAACGCCGGCGTCGAGACCGGCGTGATAGGGCAGGGCCGGAATGCCGGCGTTGCTCAGCGCTTCGGCGGTATCCTCGACCTTGGCGCGCGACAGACAGTACACGATGCCGGCGTCACCCGCGTGCCGCTCGCTGATGAAGGCCTTGAGCTGGGCCGGGGCGTTCTGCTTCTCGACGATCTCGTAGCGGATATTCGGGCGATCGAAACTCGAGATGAAGCTCGGTGCGCCTGATAGCCCCAGCCGGGTCACAATCTCCTTGCGCGTCATCTCGTCGGCGGTTGCCGTCAGTGCAATGCGAGGCACGTCGGGAAAGCGCTCGGCGATCGCGGACAGGCCGATATATTCGGGGCGGAAATCGTGCCCCCATTGCGACACGCAATGCGCCTCGTCGATCGCAAACAGCGCGATATTGGCTTGGCCGAGCAGGGAAAGGCAGCGCGGCGTCAAGAGCCGTTCCGGCGCGACATAGAGCAGGTCGAGGTCGCCGGCCAATAGCCGCCGCTCGACCTCCGACGCCTCGTCGAATGACAGCGTCGAGTTCAGCACGGCTGCGTTGACGCCGGCCTCCAGAAGTCCCGCGACCTGGTCGCGCATCAGCGCGATCAGCGGCGACACCACGATGCCGCAGCCCTCGCGCAGCAGCGACGGCAACTGATAGCATAGCGACTTGCCGCCGCCGGTCGGCATCAGCACCAGGCAGTTGCCGCCGTCGGTCACGTGCCGGACGATTTCTTCCTGCGCGCCGCGAAAGGCGGGCAGGCCGAACACGGAATTCAGGACGGACAGCGCATCGGGGGCATTGCCGGGTTCATCGTACCGGGCTGCAGGGGCAGGCATGGGAGTGAGGTCGTCCGGTTGAAGGCGTATGGGGTAGGCACCGCGGAATTGAGGGATCAATAGGCCAAAAACATCGTGGCAAGTCTATGCCTGATTTTGATGTTCCCACGGCGCGTTTCGGCAATCGCAGTAAGGGGTCAACTGCCGGTGATCGGCGCGTCCGGGGGCGAACGACGGAAGGAGATTTGTGTTAGAAGGCAACCCAAGCAACAAAAACCCGAGGCGAGAGCATGCGGGCATCGACGCGGATCATCGCGGGCATCGTTGCCGTCGTGCTGATCGCTGCCGCGGTCGCAGCCTTTGCCATTGCGTGGCGCCCGGCAATCGCGGCAATCGATCCTCCCGACCCGCAATCCTTCGATGCCGCCCTCGTCAAGCGAGGCCGCGACCTGGCGGCGATCGGCAATTGCAGCGATTGCCATACGCCGCGCGGGGCTAAGAACTTTGCAGGCGGTCTGCCGGTGCCGACCCCGTTCGGCACAATTTTTTCCACCAACATCACGCCGGATCCGGAGACGGGAATCGGCCGATGGTCGGAAGCAGCATTCCGCCGCGCGATGCGGTCCGGCGTCAACCGTGAAGGCCAGCACCTTTATCCGACGTTTCCATACGACCACTTCACCAACGTCAGCGATGAGGACGACCGGGCGCTCTATGCTTTCCTGATGACGCGGCAGCCGGTTCGCGCAGCGGCACGCGAGAACCAGCTTGCTTTCCCGTTCGACCAGCGGCTCGCCATCGCCGGATGGAAATTGCTTTTCCTCCGCCACGACACCTATCGGCCCGATCCCAAGCAGAGCGCCGAGTGGAACCGCGGCGCCTATCTGGTCGAAGGGCTCGCCCATTGCGGCGCCTGCCATACGCCGCGAAATGCGTTGGGCGCGGAGCGCGTCAACGCACGGTTTGCCGGCGGCGATGTCGACGATTGGCACGCCTATGCGATCAACGACCAGTCCCGCTCACCCGTGCCCTGGACCGCCGATGCATTGTTCACCTATTTGCGCGAAGGCTGGCATCCCGATCACGGCACCGCGCGCGGGCCGATGGCGAAGGTGGTCAGCAACCTGTCCTCGGTGCCGGCAAGCGACGTCCGCGCCATCGCGGCCTATATGGCCGGCGTATCCGGTACACCGACGCCTGGCCGCGCCGGACCGAGTGAGGATGCGTTGGCGCGCGCCAGGGCGGCTTCGCAGACAAACCCCGTTGGCGCGTCGATCTATACTGCCGCCTGCGCGTCATGCCACGAGGGTGGCAGGCCGCTTCCTTATGGCGGAGTCGATCTCGGCCTCAGCACCGCGATCGCAAGCCCCGATCCGCGCAATCTCGCCAACATCGTGCTGTCAGGCATAGACGCGGTGGAAGGCGAGCGCAGCCCGATCATGCCGGGCTTTGCCGCCAGCATGAACGATGATCAGGCTTCGGCCTTGCTGAACTATTTGCGGGCGCGGTTCAGCGACCGGCCGGCATGGATCGACCTCAAGAAAACCATCGCGGACGCGCGCCGCACGCAGACCGTATTTCTCCAGACGTCGCCCGCGCCGCGCAACGCGCCTGCCGACCCTCAGCAGCGAGAAAAGCCATGATGACATTGAAGGTCAACGGCCGCGAGCATCAGGTCGATGCGGAGGCGGATACGCCGCTGCTCTACGTGCTGCGTGACGACCTCAAGCTCAATGCCGCCAAGTACGGCTGCGGGTTGGGACAATGCGGCTCGTGCACGGTAATCGTGGACGGCAAGGCGGTGCTGTCCTGCGTCGTGCCGATGGTGCTGCTCGAAGGCAAGCAGGTAACGACGCTGGAGGGGCTCGGCACGATCGCCGAGCCCGCGCCGATCCAGCGCGCGTTCATGGAAGAGCAGGCGGCGCAATGCGGCTATTGCATCCCGGGAATGATGATGCGGGCGCAGGCCTTGCTGCAGAAGAATTCGAAGCCGACCGACGAGCAGATTCGCGCCGAGCTCGAACCGCATCTGTGCCGCTGCGGCACCCATATGCGGATTCTGCGTGCGATACATCGGGCGGCGCGACTGATGGACACGGCGGAAGCGTCGCCGACAGCCAACGGGAGCGCCCGATGAACGCCCCCCTGATTATCGATCGCCGTCGCGTGCTGGCAGGCGGCGGCGCGCTGATCGTCAGCTTCTCGCTCGGCAGTGCTTTGGCGCAGCAACAAGAGGCGCCCGCGGCTGCCGCGCCGACCCCGCCCGGCAGCCTGAAAACCGCGCCCTATCTCGACGCATGGATCCGCATCGATGCCAATGGCGTCGAGGTGTTCACCGGCAAGGCCGAGCTCGGCCAGGGCTTCAAGACGGCGTTCCAGCAGATCGCGGCCGAGGAGCTCGATGTTGCCTTTGATTCTCTGAAGGTGACGACGGCGGACACGCACCTGACCGCGAACGAAGGCTATACAGCCGGCAGCAACTCCATGAAAGACAGCGGCACCGCGATCCAGAACGCGGCGGCACAGGTCCGCGCGCTGCTGATCGAGGAAGCGGCGCGGCGGCTTGATCTGTCGGCCGAGAGCCTGCGGACGGCAGACGGCGCGGTGATCGCGCCGGATGGCAAGCGCCTGTCGTATGGTGAACTCGTCGTAGGCGAGATGTTGCATGTTCAGGCGCAGCCAACGTCCAGACTGAAGGACCCGGCGACATTCAAGGTGATCGGCCGGCCTGTGCCGCGCGTCGATATCCCTGCCAAAGTGACCGGTGCGGAGGCCTATGTTCAAGACATGCGGCTGCCCGGGATGCTGCATGCCCGCGTCGTGCGGCCGCCGAGCTATCGCGCGCAACTGACCGAATGCGATACCGCCGCCGTCGAGAAACTGCCCGGCGTCGTCAAGATCGTGCGTGACGGCAATTTCCTGGCCGTGGTTGCGGAAAAGGAATTCCAGTCGATCAAGGCGATGAACGCGCTTGCCGCTGCCGCGAAGTGGAAGGAAACCGCACGCCTGCCGAAGCAGGATGATCTGCTTAACGTGTTGACCAGCCTGCCCTCGCAGAACACGACGATCTTCGAGCGCAGCAATCCCGCCGTCACGGCCCACAGGACCATCGAGGCGACCTACACGCGGCCCTATCAGGCGCACGGATCGATCGGGCCGTCCTGCGCGGTGGCACAATTCGTCGATGGCGCGATGACGGTGTGGACGCATACGCAGGGCGTCTATCCCGACCGTCAGGGTATCGCCGAAATGCTGCGTATGCCGCCGGCCAGCGTTCACCTGATCCATGTCGAAGGCTCTGGTTGCTATGGCCATAACGGTGCTGATGATGCCGCCGCCGACGCCGCGCTGATCGCCCGTGCACTACCCGGCCGACCTGTTCGCGTGCACTGGATGCGCGAACAGGAACATGCCTGGGAGCCGTTCGGCCCGGCGATGGTGACGAAGCTCAAGGCCTCACTCGACGGCAATGGCAGGATTGCCGACTGGAATTTCGATGTCTGGAGCAATACGCATTCGATGCGGCCGGGCGGCGCCGGGTCGATGCTGGCGGCGCAGCACATGGCGCAACCGTTTGCCGTGCCGGCTCCCAGGCCGTTGCCGCTGCCGGAAGGCGGCGGTGACCGCAACGCGATCCCGTTCTACAATTTCCCCAATGCACGCGTGGTGCATCACTTCATTTCCGCGATGCCGCTGCGGATTTCAGCGATGCGGGCGCTCGGCGCCTACCACAATGTGTTCTCGATCGAGAGCTTTATCGATGAGCTCGCCATTCTCGCCGGCGCCGATCCGGTCGAGTTCAGATTGAAACATCTCGACGATCAGCGCGGCCGCGACGTGATCGAAAGGGCGGCGCAAGCCTTCGGATGGAAACCTGATCAGAAGCCGCCGCCGGATCGCGGTTACGGCTTTGCCTTTGCGCGTTACAAGAATCTGGCGGCCTATTGCGCCGTCGCTTCGGAAGTGGAGGTGAACCGCGAAACCGGTCGCCCGCGTCTGGTTCGCGCGGCGGCGGCGGTCGATAGCGGCCAGGTGGTCAATCCGGACGGGTTGATCAACCAGATCGAAGGCGCAATCGTGCAGTCCATGAGCTGGACGCTGTATGAGAGCGTAACGTTTGACGACACCAGGATCACCAGCATCGACTGGCAGACCTATCCGATCCTGCGTTTCAATTCGGTGCCCGAAAGCATCGATGTTCACATCATCGATCGGCCGGGGCAGCCGTTCCTCGGCAGCGGCGAAACCGGGCAGGGACCGGCAGCGGCCTCGATTGCCAACGCCATCGCCAATGCTACGGGAAAGCGACTGCGGAATTTGCCGCTCACGCGCAAGCGCATCAAGGAAGCGATCGATGCGTGAAGGGGGCTACTGATAGCTCGCCACGATGTCAGACACCGCGCGTTCGAGCTGCTTGGCGGTCGCGCATTGGCGGACGACGGTGCAGAAGGTCGAATAGCGCGGCATTTCGGAATCGCCCCAGCCCCAGGCCATGCGTCCCTCGGGATTGAGCCAGACCAGCCGTTTCGACCGTTCAGCAATTCGACGAAGGATATCCGCGCGCGGATCGAGGTTGTTGCTGCGGGCATCGCCGAGCACGATCACCGTGGTTTGCGGCGTGATCGCGCTCATCCACTCATCCTCAAAGTCAGCAAGCGAACTGCCGTAGTCGGAGGAGCCGAAACCTACCTTGGACATGATCTCGGCCATTGCCTCTTCCGGCGATTTGGATTCCAGGATGTCGCTGACCTCGATGAGGTGTCCTGAAAATGCAAACGAGCGGACGTCGTCCACGACCTCGTGCAGGCTATGGATCAACAGCAGGAAGAAATCCGAAACCCGCGCCACTGAGCCAGAGACGTCGCACAACGCCACGATCTTCGGCTTGTCGCGATGACGCCGCTTCCACGCGGTGAGGAACGGCACGCCGCCCCATGCGGCGTTGCGGCGGATGGTGCGACGGACGTCGAGATGGCCGCGGCGCTGGCGCTTGCGCGGCTTGGAATAGCGCTCGCGCAGGCGGCGCGCGATCTGGCGGATCAGATGTCGCATCTGTTCGACCTGCCGCGGCTCGATCCGCGACAATGGCGCGTTGCGCAGGATCTCGTTGCGCAGGTTCTCCGCCTCTTCGCGGCCGTACAGCATCAGGGCCTGCGAGACGGTGTCGCGCACCGTGCCGCGCAGCCCGTCCAGCGCGTTGGTCAACCGCTCTGCCAGCGCCGGGTTGATGGCGGCGAGGTTATCGAGATCGTCGCGCAGGCGCTGGATGCCCATCTGGTCGAGGATGCGGCCGGAGAAGATGCCGCGCTGCGTGAAGTAGCGGATGTCGGACAGCGAGGCCGCGCTTGCCGCATTGGCAATCGCAGCCGAAATCTGGTTGCGATCCTGCGCCAGCAGCATTTGCGCGAGTTCGCCAAGCCCTTCGGCTTGCTCGTCCCCGCCGCTTGTCTCGCTCGGTGAATCGGATGCCGCGTTGGATCCGTCCGCATTCTGCTCGTCCGGCTTGCTATCTTCGGGCGGCGATTGCGGCTCGGGCTGATCGAAGAACAGGTCAAAGCAATCTCCGAGCGCCTTCTTCTCATCCTGAGTCTTGGCGAGTGTCAGCAGAAAAGTATCGCGCAGGATGGCACGGTCGGTAAAGCCGACCTTGGAGACGGCCCGCATCGCGTCGATGCTTTCCGCCGGCGAGAGCCTGACGCCTGCGCCCCGCGCCGCACGAAAGAAGCGATGCAGGTTCTCGCGCATTCGCGCCTCACCCGAAGACGTTTTGACGCGAGGCCTTGGCGATGAAGGTGGAGACCTGCGGCATGGTGGCCTCGATATCCGCCTCGTATTTCAGGAGAACGTTGAGCGTATCCTTGACCATCTCGTGGCCGAGCTCGGGCGCCTGCAGCAGCACCAGCACCCGCGCCCAGTCGATGGTCTCGCTCACCGACGGCAGTTTCTTCAGGTCGAGCGTGCGGACCTCGTGGATGAAACCGACCATCTGCCTGCGCAGCGTCTGCGAAATGCCGGGCACCCGGCTCTCGACGATCCGCTCCTCCAGCTTTTGTTCGGGGAAGCCGATATGCAGATGCAGACAGCGCCGCTTCAGCGCGTCGCCGAGGTCGCGCTCGCTGTTCGAGGTCAGGATCACGGTCGGCGGCGCGACCGCGACCACCGTCCCGAGTTCCGGAATCGTGACCTGGAAGTCGCTGAGGATTTCCAGCAGCAGCGATTCGAATTCGGCGTCGGATTTATCGATTTCGTCGATCAGCAATACGCAGCCCGCTGGCTGCTCCAGCGCCTGTAACAACGGCCGCGGTTCGACGAATTCCTTGGAGAAGAACACGTCGCCGAAATCATGAAGCTGGTTCAGCGCCGCTTCCAGCGTCGGCGCGCCGCCGAGCACCTCGCCGAGCTTGTCCTTCAGGATCTGCGTGTACAGAAGCTGCTTGGCATATTTCCACTCGTACAGCGCTTTCGCCTCGTCGAGCCCCTCATAGCATTGCAGGCGGATCATCTTCATGCCGCGCCATGCGGCGATTGCTTTTGCCAGCTCAGTCTTGCCGACGCCCGCGGGGCCTTCGACCAGAATGGGCTTTTCGATCTGTTGCGACAGATAGACCGCGGTCGCGATCTGGCGGCTCGCAATATAGCCTTGCGCCGCAAGACCGCTTTCCACTGCCTCGATCGAGGCCGAAGGCCTGATATCAGCCACGGGGTTTCAACTCCGAATTCGGTAGATTTCGGAATGTTCTGCCTGCGTTCCCGCCAAAGAACAAGCGCCGTTTGGACATAACGAGGGCGCAAGTTCCGGTATTTTCCGCCTAGCGCAATGCCAGCCCGGTGGCCGCCTCAAGCTCGGTGATCGCCTGCGCCGCACTGACCACCTTGATTGTGGTCATGCCCATCTCGCGCGCCGGCTTCAGATTGACGCCGAGGTCGTCGAGGTAGACGCAGTTCTTGGGATCGACCTTTAGCGTCTCAACCATCATCCGGTAGATGCGCGGATCGGGTTTCCGAAGGCCGATTTTTGCTGACTCGATGACATGGTCGAACAGCGCCATCACTTCGGCGACATAGAGTGTGCGGCCGCTGTGGCTGCCGATCGCGTTGGCGGGCAGGTTGTTGGTGATGCAGCCGGTCTTGAACTTTGCCTTGACGCGCTTCAGCGCCTCGACCATTTCGGGCCGCAGATCGCCGGACAATAGCGGCAGCACGTCCTTGCCGCGAACCGCCGCGCCCAACGCCAGCGATTCGGCCGCAAACAATTCGTCGAAGGCTTCGATGTCGACCTCGGCGCGCTCGAATTTCGCCCAGGCATTTTCCAAATGATTGGCGGCGTTGGTGCGCCGGATGATGTCGGCCGGCAGCCCGCGCTCGGTCTCGAACCGCGTGAACGCCTCGAATGGCGAGGTGGTGAGCACCCCGCCGAAATCCCAGATCACTGCCTCGATCATAATATCCTGCCCGAAGTAACGCTCCGGGGAGCGGCTAACACGGATTGACTGCTCGAACCAGCCCGATCGCCGCGCTTGGCGATGCGCGCCGCACAAGCTATTGCTGCGCCGATGAAGATCCTGCCTCGAATGATTGCCGGCCTGGTGCTGCTGCTCTCCGTTCCCGCCCATGCCATCGTCGGCGGTGGTGCGCCATCCACCGAAGGTGTGGCCCGCTCTATCATCACCATCGTCGGATCGCGCGGTAATTTCTGCACCGGGGCCTTGATTGCGCCAAGGCTGGTGTTGACGGCGGCGCACTGCGTGCAGCCCGGCGCGGAATACAAGATCGTCGAATATGGTGCAGACAGGCAACCCTCGCTGCACGACGTGAAGAGCATCGCCATTCATCCTGGCTTCAACATGCAGGCGATATCAGGACATCGCGCGACGGCGGATGTCGCGTTGCTGCAATTGGCGGCGCCGCCCAGGGGAAAGACGCCGGCCGTGCTCGGATTGCCTGACATCCCGATCAACGTCGGCAGCCGTTTTACGATCGCGGGCATCGGCGTAACCGTCCGCGGCGACGGCAAGAGCGGCGGCACCATCCGCCTCGCCAGCCTGGTCGCGACCGGCAGGCCGGGAACGTTGCAGATCAGGCTGGTCGATCCGGTGGGGCAGGGCACGCGTGACGGGCTCGGCGCTTGCACGGGAGATTCCGGCGCGCCTGTATTTGAGGACAAGCCAAGCGGTCCCGTCATTATCGGCGTGGTGAGCTGGTCGACCGGGCCGAACGGCAGTGCAGGTTGCGGCGGCATGACCGGCGTCACGCCGCTGACGCTGTATCGGGACTGGATAGTGGAGACGGCGCAGAAATGGGGCGCGGGGTTGTAGCTTGCTCGGTGCAGTAGGGTGGGCAAAGGCGCGTTAGCGCCGTGCCCACCATCAACCACTCCGCTCCCGATGGTGGGCACGCTTCCGCCTTCGCTCGCCGAGCTACGGCGGACAAGTCGCTTTGCCCACCCTACGGATTTCCGTGACTCACTGCCCTGCCGCCTTGTTCGCGGCGGCATTGTTCAGCACGATCAGGCCATCCACGGCCACGCCGAGTTTGCTGTTGATCAAAAACGGATTGACGTCGATCGACGCGATGCGGTTGCCGGCATCCGCCATCAGGTTGGAGAGACCGACCAGCGCCTTGACGGCGGAAGGCTCGTGCAGCGCCGGCTTGCCGCGATAGCCCTTCATCTTCACGCCGGCCTTGGTCTTGGCGATCAATTGTTTTGCTTCGGCCTCGTCCAGCGGCGCGCCGGCAAGCGCAACATCCTTCATCAGTTCGATATCAACGCCGCCGGTGCCGAACAGCACGACGGGACCCATCTCGGCGTCGAGCGAGGCGCCGACCACGAGTTCGAGATCGGCCTTGACCTGCTGCGCGATCAGAATGCCCTCCAGCTTCGGCTTGCTCTTGATCTTCTTCACCCGCGTGGTGATGTCGTTGAACGCCTTCTTCACCTCCGCGGCGCTGTTGAGGTTCAGCACCACGCCGCCGATGTCCGACTTGTGCAGGATGTCGGCGCTGACCACCTTTGCGACGACGGGGAAGCCGATCTTCTTGGCGATCTTGACGGCTTCCGCCGCGGTCTGCGCAATCTCTTCCTTCGAAACCGGGATGCCGTAGGCTTTTAGCAGTTTCTTCGACGCGACCTCGTCCAGCGCGGCGCGCACCGTTGGCGGCCTTGAGCGTCCTCTCCAGCATTGCGCGCGCGGAAGCTTTCGAGCTCGATACGATGTCAGGCACTTCCTTGCGCAAGGACGCATATTCGATCAGCGACTTGATTGCCCCGACGGCGCGATCGAGGCCCTGCATCACAGCGATGTTCGGCAGCGACTTGCGCAGGGCCTTGGTGAATTCGGTAAATCCGATCGACATCGCGCTGATGTAGACCACGGGCTTATTGGCGGTTCCCGCCATCTCGTTGACGAGGCGCAGGTTGCGCTCGCGCAATTCGTGCGGCGCCTTCGGCAGCTCAGCGTCGATGATGACGATGTCGGTGTCGGGATCGTCGATCATGATCTTGATCGACTTGATGTAGACGGAGGGGTCGACCACGGCGGCAAAGCCGGCATCGAGCGGATTGCCGACGATGCTGCCGGGCCCGAGCATCTGCGCCAATTGTGCCGTCGCATTCGGGCTGAGCGGCGCGAAGTTCATGCCGGCCGAATAGAACGCGTCGATCAACAGCCCGCGCTTGCCGCCAGACAGCGATACCGCGGCGAGCCGGTTGCCCTTCGGCAGGTCGGCATGGACGAAACATTCGGTGGTCTCGATCAGCTCGTCCAATCCGCGCACGCGGATCACGCCTTCGCGCGTCGAGATCGCATCGAACGTTTCGATCGAGCCCGCGAGCGCGCCGGTATGCGCCATCGCGGCGGCGCGGCCGCCTTCGGAGGCGCCAAGCTTGAGCGCGATGACCGGCTTGCCGGCAGCCCGCGCGGCCTTGCAGGCCTCGCGGAACACTTTTGTGTTCCGGACGCCTTCGAGATAGACGACGATGACGCGGATCGAGGGATCGGCTGCGAAATAGGTCATCAGGTCCGGCGTCTCGAGCCCGGTCTCATTGCCGGTCGTCACCATGTAGCCGACGCCGACGCCGCGATCTTCCAGCGTCTGCCGGATCGCCATCACGATCGCGCCGGATTGGCCAACAATTGCCACCGGTCCAGCCTCCATCGTGACGATACGATCGTCGATATTGGTGAACAGCTTTTCGCCCGCGCTCAAATTGCCGAGGCAGTTCGGCCCGGTGACCGCAAGACCGGTCTCCTTCACGGCTTGCTTCAGTTCGACCGCCAGCCGCTGGCTCTCCTCGTCCTGCAATTCGCTGAAGCCGGAGGTGACGATGGTAGCAGAGCGCGCGCCGGCCGCCGCGGCATCGCGGATCACCTGCACCGCAAAACGTGCCGGCACCAGCACCAGCACGTGATCAGGATTTTCGGGGAGGCTCGCAAAATCCTTGTAGCAGGGCACACCCCAGATCGTTTCGCGCTTGGCATTGACTGGAAACAGTCCGCCTTCGTAGCCGTACTTGATCAGATTGTTCCAGATGCGCTCGGCATAGTTGCCGGGCTTGTCGGTAGCGCCGACCAGCACGATATTGCGCGGGTGCAGCATCGCATGAATGCTCTTGACGATGTCGCTGGCGTCAGGCGAGGGCGACCATTTTTTCGGCTTGATGCGATGCGGTGCTTGCCTGAGCGTCCATAGATATCCCTAACTCTGTTGTTTCCTGGCTGTGTCGATCGCGAACGATCGTCTCGCCATGATTTTCTTTTGATTAGGACCTTTTTATTGAGCCTTGGCGAGGGTGGCAACACGCGTTCCGCGATGAGCGCTATTCGCGCCGCGCAAGATTTCCCGGCTCGCAGAATTCAGTGCGTATTTGATACGGGGCCGATCATCGTGGCGTGCACAAGATAGCGCTCCGGCCCCTGTGTCAGCGCGTCGAACGGCCAGCAGGTGGACAGCACCAGTTCATGCCCGCCCGCGAGCGGATCGATGCCGGAGGCATCGAAGCGCACGACCGAGGCGGCGTCCACCCGATAGCGGAACGTCCGGCCGTCACGTCTTGTAACGTCGATCTCGTCGCCGAGGGCGACGTTTTTCAGGAAAGCGAAATGCGTATCGCGATGCGCCGAATAGACGGCGACGCCGCGTTCGCCGGCATCGGGTGTCTGTTCGACATGCCCCGGGCCGAAGGCGAGCGCCTGGCCGCTGCTGCCTGCTAGCACGATGGCGCGGGCACCGAGCCGCTTCACCTCGATGCGGGCAACCGGCCATGTGTCGGCCCACGACCACGGCTTTGTCTCGCGCCCGGTTGCGATGGTTTTCTCGAAGGCCCGCTCCAGCAGCACCTGTGCGAGAAGCGCCTTGGCGTGGATGTAGGCGCCTTGGCCGAACAGGATCAGGCCGATGAGGGCGAGAAGGAGAGGGAGGATGAAGCGGGGCATCGGGACACTCTCCCCGTCATTGCGAGCGAAGCGAAGCAATCCACCTCTCCACGCGGGAATAGATGGATTGCTTCGTCGCTTCGCTCCTCGCAATGACGGTGGTTGGAAAAAAGCGGCGCGCGCGGCTCTGGGGGGACGGGTGGAAGCCGCGCGCGCTCTGGAAAGAGGAGGTCGGGGGTCCCTCCACCTTTCAGCCGACGTCAACGAAGTGACATCTGACGTCGATTGAACACCAAGACGATCAGGCTGAACGTGAGCAGGATCACGCCCGCAATCATCTTCAGTTCGGCGTCGGTCGCCGTCCTCGGCAGCGCGACCGTGCTGGGCGCTTGGGTGGCGACAGGCTGGGCCCGCTTCAGCGCCGCGATCTGCACCCGCGCCTCCTCCGTGTCCGCGCGCCGTTCCATCGGTGTTGCGGGGACGCGTGGGCGCTCGCCGAACACCTTCTCAAAATCCCAACCCGCCGGCAGGTTGATCGGCAGTTCCGAGACCTTGAGCGGCTCCCCTTGCGGACGGCTCGGCGTCTTGTCGACTGCGACCAGGCTGGTCAGCCGCGTGACGAGTTGATGCTCGAGCGCCAGCGCCAGAATTGCCTTATCCGCATCTTCCGGGGTCGCCTGCCGCGTGGTGCGCGTGACTTCGGCGTCCGCGATCTTGCGGCGTGCCCAGAGTTTCGAGAGCCCCTTGCCTTCAGCCGCATCTGCCAGCGGGAGGGTGACGATCCAGGGGCGGTCGCCGATACGCCCCTTGATCTCGATGGAGCCGGCGAGCTTGTCAAGTTTTGCCGCGAGCACCAGCGGCTCGTCGCGGTAGACGTCCGGAATCGCGGCCGGCGTCATGTCGGCACTGGCTTCGGAGAAATTTGCGACCAGGTTGGTCACCGCGGGATTCTCCAGCTTGGCGAACAGCCCGCGCATACGCTCCTCGACCTGCTCGACCGAACCGATATGGGTGAAGGTGCCACGGCCGAGTTCGGCGGCGCGCGTCATCAGATAGGTGTTCGGCGCCGAGCCGATGCCGACCATGAAGACACGCGAGCGACCGCGCAGCGCGCTGATGGTTTCGAACAATTGCTGCTCGTTGCCGATGGCGCCGTCGGTGAGGAACACGACCTGCCGGACGTAGTTGGTATCGCCAGCCTTGTCGGACAGCGCCGCACGCATCGCGGGCACCATTTCGGTGCCGCCATTGGCTTGCAGTGCGCCGACGAATGAGGTGGCCCGGCCGATATGCTCGCTGTCGGCCGGCACGGCTGACGGAAACAACAGATCCATGGTGTGGTCGAAGCGGATCACATTGAAACGGTCGTTCGGCTGCAGGCGGCCGAGTGCGTAGATGAGGCTCGCCTTGGCCTGGATGATCGAGACCCCGCCCATAGAGCCGGAATTGTCGATCACGAAAATCACCTCGCGCGGCAGCGGCTTCTGCTGCGCCTGCTCGACCGACGGCGGCGTGACGAAGGCGAGCAGATAGTCGCTGTCGCCGACGCGCTCGCGGAACAATCCGACCGAGGGCGCCGTCTCGGCCACGGGCTTCCAGGTCAGTTCGAAATCGCGATCCGCCGGCACCGGGCCTTCGGCCAATCGAAGAATGCTCGTATTCGCGTCCGGCTTCTCGGTCTTGATCGCGTGATGGTGGCTCTTGATTTCGCCGAGCGGGAAGCCGGCCTGCAGCCGCACGGTGATGCGGGTCGGGTTGACCGGTGCATTGGTCGCGGGGTCGAGCACTTCGGGCGAGATGCGGTCGCGATCCGGAACGGGATCGGACTTGATCGCCCCCCAGCCGCCGCCGTCCGGCTTGAAATCGACGCTTTGCACGACGGGCGCGGGATTGTAGCGCGGGGCCACCACCATCGGCACCCGCAGCGAGAACGCGCCGCCGGATTGTTGGACCGGCTCCTGATACTCGATCTGCACCATCACGGTTTCGCCGGGGCCGATATTGGCGACGGAGTTGGTGAAGATGTTCGGCCGCTCCTGTTCGGTCAGCGCCGCTTTCTGCCCCGTCTGCTTCGCCTGCTCGTAGATAGCCTTCGCCTGCTGCCGCTCCTTGATGTCGCCGACCACGACGCGATCGCCGATCACCATCTTCAGCGAATCGACCGCGCCGCCGGCCGGCAGCGGGTAGACATAGATCGCCTCGACCCAGTCTTTCGAAGGGTTGCGGAAAATCTGGGTGATGCGGGCGCGGACGGTGGGGCCGGATACGGTGAGATCGACGTCGACGCCGAGCCGTGAGGCATCGGCATATCCCTCGTCGATCTTGAGGAGCAGCGAGCCGGCGCGCGCATCGCCCGGCTTGAGGAAATTGGATTGCAGGCGCTCTGCCGACCACACCGGCTCAAAGCTCAAAAATAATGCCGCAAACCCGACCAGGATTACGGCAACGCCTTGCATCACAAAGAACAGCACCAGCCTGACCAGGCTGGGCTGTTCGCTGCGTTTGTCAGCCTCAATTTCGTCGCATGTCGTCATGTCGCTCACTCCCAAACGGCGGTTTGCCGCGTGAGAGGGTGTGGAATTCAGCGATTTGGCGCGAGCGGAATGATCGGCCTTGTTCGGCCGCCGGCCAGCGCGGCCCGCCGCGGCCGAGGCGGCTTTGTGCGGGTTTGTGATGGATTGTGCGTCTGCTAAACTGACAGGAGAAGGACAGAGGTGACGATGCCAGCGCCGGACAAGCAGCTTTCCGCCGAACAAAGCCGGCAGATTGCCGATACGATTCGTGAGGAGATCGCCCGCCGCCGCATCTCGCGGCAGTCTCTGGCCGAACTTGCAAAACTCAGCCTATCGACGCTGGAGAAAGTGCTGGGTGGCCGCCGCCCGTTCACCCTCGCCACCACCGTCCGGCTCGAGCAGGCGCTCGGCGTTTCCCTGCGCAAGACGCTGGAGGCGCCAGCGCCCCTGCCTGCTGTCAACGGCGAGGTTGCGCCCGATGGCTTGGGTGCCTATTCGCGCCGCGCGGTGGCATGGATCGAGGGGACCTATGTCACGGTGCGTCCCTCGTTCGGCGACAAGGACGCGATCTTTGCCTACCGCACCGAAATCTCATGGGACGATGCGGCGTCATCCCTGGTGTTTCACGAGAGCGAGCGGCAGGACGCGGCGTTCACCCAGTTCGGTGAAGTGGCGGTGCCGAATCAATCAGGCCACATCTATCTCGTCACGAACCGGCACGGCCAGCATCGCCTGATCACAGTGGCGCGGTTGGCGATTTCGGGGCGAGATGTACGGCATCATCACCACGCTGCTTGCCGGCCGCGGCTCATCGTTGACGCCGATCGCCGCGCCCATCGCCTATCTGCCGATCAAGATGGTCGCGAACCCGACCTTTGGCAGGGTTTCGTCCGACGATGCCAACTACGTGTTGTACCGCCAGCATCTGCGGCGGACGACGGAAGAACCGTTCGCGCTGTTCTTGCCGGGGTAGCGCCCACCGGCCTTGCATTCCCGGCGAGACAGACTATATGAGCCCTATTCGAATTATCACTCTGCCTTGTTGACTACGCCGAACCGGCTCCAATCCCCAAGACATCGTTGAAATCGGATCAAACCTGCACGGAGGTCGTGCGGGCAAAGCGCTTTCGCGCATCTTGGAGATAGTTACATGGCTACCGGAACAGTTAAGTGGTTCAACGCGACCAAGGGTTTTGGCTTCATTCAGCCCGATGATGGCAGCACCGACGTTTTCGTCCACATCAGCGCCGTCGAACGTGCAGGTCTGAGCTCGCTCAATGAAGGTCAGAAGATCTCGTTCGAAGCGAAGAAGGACCCGATGCGCGGCAAGACCAGCGCCGAGAACCTTCGCGTCGATTAAAAGGTTGCCGATTCGGGATTTCCACGGATGTACTGGGATCCTCTAATTGGCCTCCGAGACAAGAGCCCGCCGGTGATGAACTGGCGGGCTTTTCGTTTGTCGCATGCCGGCGCGCGATCATGAAGCAATGGCCGCTTTGTCAGTCGGCTTCGGCGCGTTGAATTTCTGTCGCAGCGTCGGCTTGTGAATCTTGCCCGTCGCGTTGCGGGGCAAGGCATCGACGAACTCGATCAGCCTGGGACATTTGAACCGCGCCAGATTGGCCGCGCAATGGGCGTGAATTTCGGCAGGCGTCAGCGTATGGCCGGGCTTCACGGCCACGATCGCCATGCCGACCTCGCCCCATTGCTCGTTCGGAATGCCGATGACGGCAGCCTCCGCGATGGCAGTGAGCTGATGCAGCACGCTCTCCACTTCGGCTGGATAGACGTTTTCGCCGCCGGAAATGTACATGTCCTTCCAGCGGTCGACGATGTAGTAGAAGCCTTCTTCGTCGACGCGCGTGGCGTCGCCGGTATGCAGCCAGCCGTCGGTGAAGGATGATTGATTGGCGTCCGGCCGGTTCCAGTAGCCGGGCGTGACGTTCGGCCCCCTGACCCAGAGCTCACCAAGCTCGCCGACATCGGCATCCGTCCCGTCGGGACGGACGATCCGCACTTCCGTATGCAGCACCGGCTTGCCCGACGAGCCGGCCTTGCGCGCGGCGTCCTCGCGGTCGAGCGCCAGCACGGCCGGCGACGTCTCGGTCATGCCATAGCCCTGCTGAAGGGCGACGCCGCGCTCTTCCCATACTTTCAGGAGCGGCACCGGCATCGGCGCGCCACCGACGCCGCCGATCACGAGACGGCTGAAATCGGCCGTCGCGAACGAAGGATGCTGCGCCATGAATTGATAGATCGACGGTACGCCGAAGAATTGCGTAATGCCGTAGGATGGATCGCTGATCAGTTGCAGCGCCTGGCCTGGATCGAACGCGCGCATGATCAGCACGGTGCCGCCGGCATGCAGCACCGGGTTGGTGTAGCAATTGAGCCCGCCGGTATGGAACAGCGGCAGTACCGTGAGCAGAACCGTCGACGGCGAGACATAGGCAGGGCCGCCGAGATTGACGCAATTCCAGAACGTCATGCCATGGGTGATGATCGCGCCCTTGGGCAGGCCTGTCGTGCCCGAGGTGTACATGATGGTCGAGATGTCGTCGTGCGTGACGTATTCGAACCGGTCGAGCGGTTTTGATGCCGCGATCGCCGCTTCATAGGAGCCGCCGCGACCAAGCAGCAGCGCCGATGAAACGTTGCAGAGTTTGGCGACCGTCAGCGCGACTTCCGCGAGGTCGGTGTCGTGGATCATGACCGTCGGCGAGGCATCGCCGACAATGAACTGCAGTTCGGGAACCGTAAGCCGTGTATTCAGCGGCAGGAAGACGGCCCCTAACCGGCCGCAGGCGAACTGCACTTCAAGCGTATCTGTCGTGTTCAGTGCCAGCACGGCCACGCGGTCGCCGCGCTTGATGCCGAGCGTATCGCGCAGATGCGTGGCAAAGCGCGAAATGCGGCCGTCGAACTCTGCGTAGGAGAGGCGGCGGTCACTCGCGAGGTCGATGGCCGCGATCTTGTCCGGCGTGCGGCGGCCGAAATGGGCGATCCAGTCGTAATAGCGAACCGAGGGCATGCTTCCTCCAGGGTAGAACGGTCTTGCGCCGCTCGATACCGGCGATCTTATCTCGTTTTATCTGATGAAGCCGGCATATCGGTGTAATGTCTTGCGTTGTGTGGCTGGCCGCATCGCCGAATAGGCCGCAGCCGCTCAACGCAAGTTTGCGCAGGCCAAATCGGGGCATCGTAATCCTTGCGGAGAAAAAGCATGCTGGAGCGCACAGGGGTGCAAAGCCCGTTCTACACGGCGGATCACGAAGCGTTCCGCGACGTGATGCGCCGCTTCGTGGCGCGCGAGATCGAGCCCTATGCCCATGAATGGGACGAAGCCGGCGAGTTTCCGCGCGAGCTTTATCGCAAGGCGTCCGAGATCGGGCTGCTCGGGCTCGGCTTTCCGGAAGAGTATGGCGGTGTGGCCGCCGACCAGTTCATGAAAATCGTGGCGTCGCAGGAACTGGCGCGCGCCGGTGCGGGCGGGGTCAGCTCCAGCCTGATGAGCCACACCATCGGCTCGCCGCCGATTGCGCGCGCCGCGCGGCCCGAGGTCAAGGCCAGGGTGTTGCCGCAGGTGCTGTCGGGCGAGAAGATTTCGGCGCTCGCGATCACCGAGCCCAGCGGCGGCTCCGACGTCGCCAATCTGCGCACCAAGGCGCGGCGCGATGGCGACCATTATGTCGTCAGCGGCGAGAAGACCTTTATCACGTCGGGCATGCGGGCCGACTATCTGACGGTCGCGGTGCGTACCGGCGGCGAGGGACCGGGCGGCGTCAGCCTGCTGTTGATCGAAGGCGATACGCCGGGCCTGTCGCGGACGAAACTGAAGAAGATGGGTTGGTGGGCCTCCGATACCGCCACGCTGCATTTCGACGAGTGCCGCGTCCCCATCGAGAACCTGATCGGCGAGGAAGGTCAGGGCTTCAAGATCATCATGCACAATTTCAACAGCGAGCGTATGGGGATGGCGGCGAGCTGCACGGCCTATGCCCGAGTCTGCGTCGAGGAGTCGATCGCGTATGCCAAGGAGCGCAAGACCTTCGGTAAGCCGATTGCGCAGCACCAGGTGATCCGTCACAAGATCGTCGACATGGCGCAGAAGGTCGCGGCCTCGCAGGCGATGCTGGAAATGCTGGCGTGGCGGCTCGGACAGGGCGAGAGCCCGGTCGCCGAAATCTGCATGATGAAGAACCAGGCCACTCAAACCATGGCGTTCTGCGCCTCCGAGGCTGTCCAGATTTTCGGCGGCGCCGGCTTCATGCGCGGCGTCAAGGTCGAGCGCATCTATCGCGAGGTCAAGGTCAACGCCATCGGCGGCGGCACCGAGGAGATCATGAAGGATCTCGCCTCAAGGCAGATGGGGTTGTGATGGCCCCGCGCACCGTCATTCCGGGGCGCGCGTCAGCGCGAACCCGGAATCCAGAAATGAGTTAATAATATTGAGATTCCGGGTTCGCTCGCGCTGCGAGCGCCCCGGAATGACAGGAAGCGAAAAATGCTCTTCACCGCCGACCACGACGAACCCCGCCGTATCCTGCAAAAATTCATCGCCGCCGAGATCAACCCGTTTGTCGACGAATGGGAGAAGAACGACATCTTCCCGGCGCATGAATTGTTCAAGAAGCTTGGCGAACTCGGCTTTCTCGGCCTCAACAAGCCGGTCGAATACGGCGGTCAAGGACTCGATTATTCCTACGCGCTGATGATGGCGGAAGAGCTTGGTGCCATCAAATGTGGCGGCGTGCCGATGGCGATCGGGGTGCAGACCGATATGGCAACGCCGGCGCTGGCGCGATTCGGCTCTGATGAGGTGCGCCGTGAATTTCTCGCGCCCGCGATTGCCGGCGATGCGGTGGCCTGCGTCGGCGTCTCGGAGCCGGGCGCCGGTTCCGACGTTGCCTCGATCAAGACGAGTGCGCGTTCCGACGGCGACGATTACGTCATCAACGGCGGCAAGATGTGGATCACCAACGGCGTGCAGGCCGACTGGATCTGCCTGCTCGCCAATACCAGCGACGGCCAGGTCCATCGCAACAAGTCGCTGGTCTGCGTGCCCATGAAGACCAAGGGCGTGCAGGTCGCGCGCAAGCTCGACAAGATGGGCATGCGCTCGTCCGACACCGCGCAGATCTTCTTCGACAACGTCCGGGTGCCCAAGCGCAACCGGATCGGCGAGGAAGGTAACGGCTTTACCTACCAGATGGTGCAGTTCCAGGAGGAACGGCTGTGGGGTGCGGCGGCCTGCCTCAAGGCGCATGAATTCATCATATCAGAGACGATCGAATACACCCGCAACCGCAAGGCGTTCGGAAAGTCGATCCTCGACAACCAGACCGTTCATTTCAAGCTGGCGGAGATGCAGACCGAGGTCGAACTGTTACGCGCGCTGGTTTACCGCGCCGCCGAGGCGTTGATCGCGGGCGAGGACGTGACGCGGCTTGCCACCATGGCTAAGCTGAAGGCGGGACGGCTGGGGCGCGAACTCACGGATGCCTGCCTGCAATTCTGGGGCGGCATGGGTTTTATGAACGAGACGCCGGTCAGCCGGGCCTATCGCGACAGCCGCCTGACCTCGATCGGTGGCGGCGCCGACGAGGTGATGCTGACGGTGTTATGCAAGATGATGGGCACGCTGCCCGGCATGAAACAGAAATAGCGGCGAAACGCGATTGGCGGGTTTACCGCGGTCACTCAAGCATGAACGGAAATCGGTATGCTCTATCAGGAGAGCCAGAAAGTCGTCGAACTGAAACACCGTCTTCAGTCCTTCATGGACCGCTATGTCTATCCCAATGAGGACCGCTACTACCGCGAGGCGGAAGAGCTGGGTCCCTGGAAAGTTTTTCCCGTGGTCGAGGAACTGAAGCCCAAAGCCAGGGAGGAGGGACTTTGGAATCTCTTCCTGCCGGAGAGCGAGCACGGCGCCGGTTTGACCAACCTGGAATACGCGCCGATATGCGAAATCATGGGGCGGTCGCATCTCGCGCCGGAGCTGTTCAATTGCTCGGCGCCCGATACCGGCAATATGGAAGTGTTGGCGCGCTATGGCACCAGGGAGCATCAGGAGCGGTGGCTCAAGCCACTCCTCGAAGGCGAAATCCGCTCCTGCTTTGCGATGACCGAGCCGGCCGTTGCCTCGAGTGACGCAACCAATATCGAAAGCTCGATCGTCCGCGACGGCGATCATTATGTTATCAATGGCCGCAAATGGTACACGACCAACGCTACGGACCCGCGCTGCAAGATATGTATCTTCATGGGCAAAACCGATCCCGACAATCCGGACCGTCATCGCCAGCAGTCGATGATTCTGGTGCCGATGGATACGCCCGGCATTCGGGTTCTTCGTCCGCTTCCTGTGTTCGGGTTCTATGGGGTGCCTGACCGCGCCTCGGAAGTCGTGTTCGAGAACGTGCGCGTTCCCGCAGCGAACATGCTGCTCGGCGAGGGGCGGGGCTTTGAAATCGCGCAGGGGCGTCTCGGCCCCGGCCGCATCCATCATTGCATGCGGCTGATCGGGCTCGCCGAACGCACGCTGGAGAAGATGTGCGTTCGTACCCGCAGCCGCGTTGCCTTCGGCAAGCCGGTTTCAGAGCAAACCGTCACCCAGGAGCGGATCGCGGAATCGCGCATCATGATCGAGCAGGCGCGGCTCTTGACCCTGAATGCGGCCTACATGATGGATAGCGTCGGCAACCGCGCGGCGAAGGCCGAAATCGCGATGATCAAGGTGGCGGTTCCGAACATGGCCTGCCAGGTCATCGATTGGGCCATTCAGGCGCACGGCGGTGGTGGCACCAGCAATGACTTCGGCCTGGCCGCGGCCTACGCCACCGCGCGTCTGCTTCGGCTGGCTGACGGCCCGGACGAAGTCCACCGCAATCAGATTGCCCGCCTTGAACTGCGGAAACACAGCAACGCTTAAGATGGATGTCTGTTCGCCGCTGCGCCTGCGGTCAGGCGGGCGTGCCATAGCGCTTCAGTAATCCGCGCGCCCAAGCTGCGACAGGGCAACCAGCGCTTAGACGCAAGACCCCGAACCTGGTCCTCCTGCATTTTATCCAACGCCTGCGCAAAGCAGCCGAGATTCAACATAGTGTGGGAGGAAGGCATGACCTCGCTCGACCGTCGTACGCTACTGGCTGGTTCGGCGGCGGCAGGTGTCGTGGCGCTTGCGAGCCCTTCTCGTGCCGAAGACACTCCCGGCGTTACCGCGACCGAGATCAAGATCGGTTGCACCACTTCGCTGAGTGGTCCGGTGTCGGCGTTGGGCACCATCGCGAAATGCTCGGACGCTTATTTCCGCATGATTAACGACCAGGGCGGCATCGCCGGCCGCAAGATCAACTTCATCTACTATGACGATGCATTCAATCCGGCGAAAACCGTCGAGCAAACCAGAAAGCTGATCGAAAGCGACAATGTCGCCTTTCTGTTTTCGATGCTCGGCACGGCACCGAACTCCGCCGTGGTCAAGTACGTCAACTCGAAGAAGGTGCCGCATCTGTTCCTGTCAGTGAACGGCGACAAATGGGGCGATTACCAGAACTATCCCTGGACCATGGGCTTTGCGCCGAGTTCACGAACCGAGGCGCAGATCTTTGCTAAGTACGCGCTGAGCCAGAAACCCGATGCGAAGTTTGCCTTGCTCTACCAGAACGACGACCTCGGCAAGGATTTCGTCAACGGCCTGCGCGACGTGCTGGGGCCGCGCTACGATTCCATGGTGAAGGCGGTGTCCTACGAAGTCACCGATCCGACGATCGATTCCCAAGTCGTCGCACTGCGCGCCAGCAACGCCGATGTTCTGATCTCGGGCGTCACGGCGAAGTTTGCGGCGCAGTCGATCCGGAAGGTCTTCGAACTCGACTGGAAACCGATGCATTTCGTCACCAGCGGCGCCGCCTCGGTGGCCTCGACCATCATGCCGGTCGGGCCCGAGCGCGCGGTCGGCGTCATCACCTCGGTGTATATCAAGGATCCGTCCGATCCGGCGTGGGCGGAAGATCCCGCGATCAAGGACTATTTGAAGTTCATGGCGAAGTATTACAGCGAAGGGAATCCGAAGGAGTTCCTCAACGCGTACGGGTATACGGTCACATCGGTGCTGCGCGTATTGCTGGAGCAGTGCAAGGGGAATTTCAGTCGCGACAGCATCATGCGTGAGGCGAACAACCTCAGGAACGTCGAGGTCCCGACCCTGTTGCCGGGCGTGCGTGTCAATACCAGCCCTGCCAACCACCATCCGTTGCGTCAGATGCAGTTGCAGCGCTGGGACGGAAAAGGCTATGTCCGGTTTGGCAATATCATCGAGGGGGCCGATCTCTGATGCGGCACGCGCCGGACGTATGAGGATGTCGTTGCGGACGGCCTGCTGGCGTTCCAGACTGCCAACCAAGAAAACAGGGGACGCCTGATGATCACGCTCTACCACTGCGACGGCGCCCGCTCGTTCCGCCCGCTCTGGATGCTGGAAGAGATGGGCTTGCCCTATGAACTGAAGATGCTGCCGTTCCCGCCGCGGGTGCTGGCCAAGGAATATCTCGCGATCAATCCGCTCGGCACCATTCCGTTCATGATCGACGGCGAGACCAAGATGACGGAGTCCTCCGGCATCTGTTACTATCTCGGCACCAAATACGGACCGACGCCGCTGGTGGTAGGGCAGGATGATCCGGCCTATGGCGCCTTCCTGAACTGGATGTATTTCAGCGACGCCACGCTGACTTTTCCGCAAACGCTGGTGCTGAGATACAGCCAGCTCGAGCCGGAGGAACGGCGGAACCCGCAAGTTGCCGGCGACTACGCGAAATGGTTCCTGGGCCGGCTGCGCGCGGTCGAGGCAGCGACCGCCAATGCCGAAAACCTGTGCGCCGGCCGCTTCACCGCGGCCGATATCGTCAACGGCTACGCGCTGCGGCTGGCCGGCAATATCGGCCTAGACAAGGATTTCGGGCCAAATGTCAGGGCCTACTGGGCCCGGTTGCAGGAACGCGAGGGTTACCAGCGCGCGGTTGCGGCGGAGCGGAAGGCAGGCATCGAGCAAAACGTCGCGCCGCGCGTAAGGGCTTGAGGGTTGCGTCATTCCGGGATGGTGCGTGAGCACCAGACCCGGAATCTCGAGATTCCGGGTTCGCTTCGCGCCCCGGAATGACGGCCCTATGCGTCTAGTCAGTCCTCAAATTTCCGCTATGGTTGATCCCATCGCAGCGGCCAGAGAGCCGCGCGAGGAGGACGAGCCATGGACGATACCGGCCACAAGTCCGGCCATCTGATGCTTATCACCCCGGAACGCGTGTTCTACGCCGGCCTGCTCGGTCGGCCCCGGCAACGCTGCTCGGGCGCCTTCAACATCTATGTCGCGATCAAGGGCGGGCTCTGGCTCACCACTGCCGATGGCCGCGAAACCCATGGCGAGATGGTCGCTCTGTTACCGAACGTCAGGCATACCATCGCGAGCGATCATCGCTCGGTGCTCAGTGTCGTGATCGAACCGGAGAGCGTTCGGCCCGGTGTGCTCGACGATCTCGCGACACGCCTTGAGGGGCTCGAGGGCGCGGCTTTCGCCAGCCGGATTCGGGCCGCCTATCACGAACTGCGCGAGCATCACGCCGGCAATAATTTCTCCAGCACTGAGTTCGATCGCATGTGCCTCGGCGAAGTCCTGCCACAGCGCGAACTCGATCCCCGCGTGGCAAGCGCGATCGTGCAGATCGGAAAATTCTCCGGCGAGCCGGTGACGGCGGCAAGCTGCGCCGCGGAGGCGGGATTATCGCCATCGCGCTTTCTACATCTGTTCAAGGAAGAGACCGGAATCTCGTTCCGCTCGTTCCGCGCCTGGAAGCGCGCGCGGCATTTGCTGCATTTCGCCAACCAGGACATCAACCTTGCGCATCTCGCGCAGGATATCGGCTATCCCGATTCGACGCATTTTAGCCACTCGATCCGCCGCTTCTACGGGCTGAAGCCGCGCGCAATCTTTTCCGGCTCGCGCGATCTTGCGATCTATAGCCACCGCCACGCGAGTGCCGGATAGCGGGTGGACGCAAGAAGCCGGCTGATGCGGCACGCATGATCGCGCTGGATGTTCGCGATCTCTCGCGTCCCGTTTCGAAGGTTGATCCATGGGCGACAAGGCCGTCATTACCTGCGCGCTGAACGGCGTGTTGACCGATCCGAAGCAGCACAACGTGCCGGTGACGCCGGAGCAGATGGCGCGTGAGGCCAAGGCCGCCTTCAACGCCGGCGCCAGCATCATGCACATCCATCTGCGCCAGCAGGAGCCGAACAAGAGGCATCTGCCGTCCTGGGATGTCAGTGTGTCCAGGGAGATTCAGCAGGCGATCCGCGAGGCCTGCCCCGGCGTCATCATCAATCACACGACAGGCACGTCAGGTCCGAAATATCAGGGAGCGCTCGACTGCGTGCGTGAGACCCGGCCCGAGATCGCGGCCTGTAATGCCGGCTCGCTGAACTATCTCAAGGTGAAATCCGACAACACCTGGGCCTGGCCGCCGATGATGTTCGATAATGCGGTCGAGAAGGTGCAGGACTATCTCGACGCCATGAAGGAAGCGGGCACGATTCCGGAGTTCGAATGTTTCGACGTCGGTATCGTTCGCTGTGTCGGCATGTACGTGCAAACCGGCATGTATTCCGGACCGCTCGAATATAATTTCGTGATGGGCGTGGCGTCAGGCATGCCGGCGGATCCGGCGTTGCTGCCGATCTTGCTCAAGCTGAAACAGCCGGAATCGCACTGGCAGGTCACCGCGATCGGCCGCGCCGAAATCTGGCCGCTGCACCAGCGCTGCGCCGAACTCGGCGGTCACCTGCGCACCGGGCTGGAGGATACCTTTTATCTCGCCGACGGCACCAAGGTGACCTCGAACGGGCAGTTGATCGAAGCCATCGCCGCCTGCGCACGGCGTGCGGGCCGCGAGATAGCGAGCCCGGCTGAAGCGCGGCAGATTTTCGGGACCAGGCACTGACAGTCGTGTCGACGTCATTGCGCGCAAAGCGACTTGTCTGCCGAAGCTCAACGAGCGAAGGCGGAAGCAATCCATCTCGCCGCAAGGAGGCATGGATTGCTTGGTCGCTTGGCTCCTCGCAAATGAAGATATGTCGAGCACTTTCGGCCACATTCAAAGCGTCTAAGGGGCAGAACTCATGACCAATCTCGCAGCGACCGGCAGCGTACCCGGTCCCGGACGAATCGGGCGGGTAGCGATCGGCGATCTCCTGAAGCGCGCCGCGGCGCGCTTTCCCGACCGAATCGCGCTCACCGACGGCGTGCGTCGCGTGACCTTCACCGAGCTCGAACGGGACGCCAACCGGTTTGCGAACTATCTCGTCCAGCGTGGCCTGAAGCCGGGTGAGAAGATTTCGACCATCTGCAACAACTCCGTCGAATTCGTCAAAGCGCTGTTCGGCATCCACCGCGCAGGCCTCGTCTGGGTGCCCATCAACACCATGCTCGGCCCGGCCGATATGGATTACATCCTCGATCATGCCGAGGTGCGTTTTGCGCTGATCGACGACGTCATGCATGCGCAGGCCGACCGCCGCGCTGCGCTTGAGAAGCGCGGCATGCAGATGATCGCGATCGACCTGGCCGGCAAGGTCGCTGCGACGGGCCTGGAGAACTTCAACGACCTGCTGAAAGGCCAGTCCGAGATTGAGCCCGATATCGAGTTCGACGATCGCGATCTCGCGATGATTATCTACACGTCTGGCACCACGTCGCGGCCCAAGGGGCGCGATGCACTGCCACCTCGCCGTTGTCATGGCCGTGATGAGCAACGCCATCGAAATGAAGCTCGGCCGGGAGGACGGCATCACCGGGCAGTTTCCGCTGTTCCACTGCGCCGGCCATGTGCTGCTGCTGAGCTATCTGTCGGTCGGCGGCCGCATGGCGCTGATGCGCGGCTTCGATCCCGTGGTCTGCATGGAAGCCATCGTGCGCGACAAGCTCACTGTCTTCGTCGGTCTGTCGCTGATGTACCAGGCGATCCTCGATCACCCGCGCAGGAAGGAGTTCGATCTCTCGGGCTTGCGGACCTGCATCTATACCATGGCGCCGATGGGCCGGCCGCTGCTGGAGCGCGCTATGGCCGACATGTGTCCGAACTTCGTGCTGACGTCAGGCCAGACCGAAATGTATCCGGCCACCACGATGTCGCAGCCGGACCGCCAGCTCCAACGCTTCGGTAATTACTGGGGTGAATCGCTGGTCGTCAACGAGACTGCTATCATGGACGACAACGGAAATCTGTTGCCGCGTGGCGAGGTGGGCGAACTCGTGCATCGCGGGCCGAATGTGATGATGGGGTATTACAAGGATCCCAAGGCGACCGAAGAGGCGCGCAAGTTCGGCTGGCACCACACCGGCGATCTTGCACTGATCGACGAGCACGGCGAAGTGCTGTTCCTGGACCGCAAGAAGGACATGATCAAGTCCGGCGGGGAGAACGTCGCCTCCGTCAAGATCGAGGAGACGCTGCTTGCCCACCCTGCCGTGCAGAACGCCGCAGTGGTCGGTCTGCCGCATCCGCAATGGGGCGAGGCAGTGTCTGCCTTTGTCAAGTTGAAGCCGGGGGCGCAAGCCGATGAAGCCGGAATTGCCGAACATTGCCGCAAACATCTAGGCGGCTTCCAGGTCCCGAAGCTGGTGCGTATCCTCGACGAAATGCCGATGACCGCGACCGGGAAGCTGCGCAAGGTCGAATTGCGGCAGGCTTATAGTGAGCATTTTGCCGGGAAGAGCGCATAATGATTGGCCGTACCCACTGTCGTCATTCCGGGATGTGCCGAAAGGCGCAGGCCCGGAATCCATGCCTGCCGGATAGATGGATTCCGGGTTCGCGCGTCGCGCGCCCCGGAATGACGAGGTAATCCATGGCTATCCTCGAATCCACCATCTCCCCCTCCAGCGCCGCCTACAAAGCCAACCGCGACGGCATGCTGGCGCTGATTGCGCGCATGCGCGCGCTCGAAGAGCGCACACGCGCCGCATCGGCCGCGGCCAAGGACCGCTTCCACAAACGCGGGCAATTGCTGCCGCGCGAGCGCGTGGCGCTGGTGCTCGACCCCGGTTCGCCCTTCATCGAACTGTCGACGCTCGCCGGCTACATGTTCGACGTGCCGGACGCCGAGAAGAGCGTTCCCGGCGGCGGCGTGATCGCAGGGATAGGCTTCGTCTCCGGCATCCGCTGCATGGTCAGCGCCAATGATTCCGGCATTGACGCAGGCGCATTGCAGCCTTTCGGCCTCGACAAGACGCTGCGGGTGCAGGAACTGGCGCTGGAAAACAAGCTGCCTTACGTGCAACTGGTCGAAAGCGCCGGCGCCAATCTGCTGCGCTACCGCGTCGAGGATTTTATCCGCGGCGGCAACATTTTTCGAAATCTGGCGCGGTTGTCGGCCGCTGGCCTGCCCGTCGTCACCGTGACGCATGGATCGTCAACGGCGGGCGGCGCCTACCAGACCGGACTCTCCGATTACATCGTCATGGTCCGCGGCCGTACCCGCGCATTCCTGGCCGGCCCGCCGCTGCTGAAGGCGGCAACGGGAGAGATCGCGACCGAGGAGGAACTCGGCGGCGCCGAGATGCACACATCTATTTCCGGACTTGGCGACTATCTCGCCGAAGACGATCGCGACGCGCTCCGCATCGCGCGCGATATCATGGCCAACCTGGAATGGGATCGGCCGAAGCCTGCGGCATCGTCCTTCAAGCCGCCACGCTATGACGCCGAGGAACTGCTCGGCATCATGCCGATGGACCACAAGCGTCCCGTCGATATGCGCCAGGCCATCGCGCGCTTCGTCGACGATTCCGATTTCACCGAGTTCGGCGCGAATTACGGCCCGGCGACGGTCTGTGGCCACGCCCGCATCGAAGGACAGGCGATCGGGATCATCACCAACAACGGGCCGCTCGACGTGCCCGGCGCCAACAAGGCGACGCATTTCATCCAGGCCTGCTGCCAGTCGCGCACGCCGCTGCTCTACATGAACAACACTACCGGCTACATGGTCGGCAAGGCCTACGAAGAGGCCGGCATGATCAAGCACGGCTCCAAGATGATCCAGGCGGTGACATCGGCGACCGTGCCGCAGATCACGATCTATTGCGGCGCTTCCTTCGGGGCCGGCAATTACGGCATGTGCGGGCGCGGCTTCCACCCGCGCTTCTGCTTCTCCTGGCCCAATGCCAAGACCGCCGTGATGGGCGGCGAGCAGGCCGCCGAAACCATGGCGATCGTGACCGAGGCTGCGGCGGCGCGGCGGGGCAAGCCGATCGATAAGGAAAAGCTGGAGGCGATGAAGGCACAGATCACCGGTGTGTTCGACGGCCAGATGGACGTGTTCTCGACCAGCGCGCGGGTGCTCGACGACGGCGTGATCGATCCCCGCGATACCCGCAGCGTGCTTGCCGAAGTGCTGGCGATCTGCCGCGAGGCCGAGGCCCGCACGCCGCAGCGCATGCAATTCTCGGTCGCCCGGCCATGAGCGGAATCGAGATGAAGCGAACGCCATTCTTCAAGATTCTCGTCGCCAATCGCGGTGAGATCGCGCTGCGGGTCATGCGCACCGCGCGCCGGCTCGGCTATGGCGTGGTTGCCGTCTATTCCGATGCCGATCGTGATGCGCTGCACGTGCGTGAGGCGGACCAGGCGGTGCGGATCGGGGAGGCGCTGCCGGCGCAATCGTACCTGCGGATCGACGCGATCATCGCCGCAGCTAAAGCCACCGGGGCCGGCGCGGTGCATCCGGGCTACGGCTTCCTCGCCGAGAACGAGGATTTTGCGCAGGCCTGCCGCGACGCCGGGCTGGTCTTCATCGGGCCATCGCCGGAGGCGATTCGGGCGATGGGCAACAAGGCCGGCGCCAAGGACATCCTGCGGAGGGCCGGCGTGCCAGTCGTTCCCGGCTATCAGGGCGCGGACCAGAGCGACGCCGCGATGCTGGCGGAAGCCAGGAAGATCGGCTTCCCCATCATGATCAAGGCGGTCGCCGGCGGTGGCGGGCGCGGCATGCGGCTGGTTGAGGACGCTGCAGCGTTTCCGGATGCACTGCGCAGCGCGCGCTCGGAGGCGCAGGGTGCGTTCGGCGATCCGACCGTGATCCTGGAACGCGCCATCGTCGATCCCCGCCATATCGAAATCCAGGTATTCGGGGACCGCTACGGCAACGCCATTCATCTCGGCGAGCGCGATTGTTCGGTGCAGCGCCGGCACCAGAAGCTGATCGAGGAGGCACCGTCGCCCAAGGTGACGCCGGAATTGCGGGCGCGGATGGGCGCGGTTGCGGTCGCCGCGGTCAAGTCGATTGAATATGAAGGCGCCGGCACGCTGGAATTTCTGCTCGACGAGGGCGGCGAGTTCTATTTCATGGAAATGAACACGCGGCTGCAGGTGGAGCATCCCGTCACCGAAGCAATCACCGGGCTCGATCTGGTCGAACTGCAACTCCGCATCGCCGCGGGTGAGCCGCTCGGGCTCAGGCAGGAAGACGTCAAATTCTCCGGCCATGCCATCGAGGTGCGGCTGTGCTCGGAGGACGCGGACCATGATTTCATGCCGCAATCGGGACGAATGGCGTTGTGGCAGATGCCCGACGGCATCCGCGTCGAGCACGCGCTGCGATCGGGTTCGGAGATTCCGCCGTTCTACGATTCGATGATCGCCAAGATCATCAGCCTTGGTGCCGACCGCAACGAGGCCCGCGGGCGGCTGATTTGCGGCCTGGAGCAGACCGCGGCGTTCGGCGTCACCACCAATCAGGGATTTCTGATTTCCTGCCTGCGCCATCCTGCCTTTGCGAAAGGCGAAGCGACCACGGCCTTCATCGGCAATCACCGCGACGAATTGCTGGCGCCGCGCGTTAATGACAAGGCGGAAGCTGCGCTGGCGGCGTTACTGCTTTACGTCACCAACCCCCATGCGCCTCCCTGGCGCAGCGGACGCAGTCTGGCGGCGACGTTCCCGCTGACGATGCGGATCGATCTTGGGCATGGTGCGTTCGAGGTTGATATCGTTCGGAACCGCGACGGGAGTTATGTCGCCGGCCTCGAGGGCAACGAGCGGCGTTTCGAGATCGACGAGCTCGGCCCCGACACGATCCGCTTCCGTGCCGACGGCATGATGGAGTCAGCGAGATTCCTGCGCGATGGCGGTCGTTTGTACATCCTGCATCGTGGAGCCTCGATTGCCGCCCGCGATCTGACGCTGGCCGCACCGGCCTCCGCTGCGGCGGCGGACGGCGACGGCAAGGTGCGCGCGACGATGAACGGCCGCGTGGTGGCGGTGCTGGTCAAGCCCGGCGAGCAGGTTGCCGTCGGCCAGCCGGTGATGACGCTGGAAGCGATGAAGATGGAGCACGTGCACATGGCAGGTGTTGCTGGCACGGTTTCGTCGATCGATGTCGCCGAGGGCGAGCAGGTGACGACGGGGCGGATCGTCGTGGAGATTGCGGCGGCGTTCTCCTCTTCACCCGCCCCTTGAGGGGGCGGGTCGACGCGCAGCGGCGGGGTGGGGTGACGGTCTCTCCGCGTCCAACAGCGCCCGAGTTGAAAGACTGTCACCCCGCCCCGTCTCACATTACGCTGCGCTCCATGTGAGCCGACCCGCCCCCTCAAGGGGCGGGTGAAGAGGCCTACGAATTCTCCGGTCGCCCTGTCCCATCATTCAGCCAACACGCCACCTGATGTCCTTCACCCGCCTCCACCAGCGCCGGCCGCTCCGCCTTGCAGCGGTCCATGACATAGCGGCAGCGGGTGTGGAAGGCGCATCCCGAGGGTGGGTTGATCGGGCTCGGGACGTCGCCGTCGACCATGGGCGCAAGGCGCTTCGCCTTGGGATCGGCGATCGGGACTGACGCCAGCAGCGCTTGCGTATACGGATGCCGCGGGTTGGCGAACAATTCCGACTTGTCCGCGATTTCGACAATGCGTCCGAGATACATCACGGCAACGCGGTGGCTGATATGGGCGACGACGGCGAGATCATGGGCGATGAACAGGTAGGAAAAATCGTTCTTGCGCTGCAGGTCGATCAACAGGTTGATCACCTGCGCCTGGATCGAGACGTCGAGCGCCGAGACCGGCTCGTCGCACACGATCAGGCTCGGCCCGAGCGACAGCGCGCGTGCAATGCAGATGCGCTGCCGCTGGCCGCCGGAGAATTGGTGCGGGTAGTTCTTCATCTGATCGGGCCGCAAGCCCACCTGCGCGAACAGTTCCGCGACGCGTTCCTGCTGCGCGCGGCCGGTTGCCAGCCCGTGCACGGCGAGCGGCTCGCCGACGATATCGCCCGCGGTCATGCGCGGATTGAGCGAGGCGAACGGATCCTGGAATACGATCTGCATGGAGCGACGGTGCGGCCGCATCTCGGCCTTGCTGAGCCCGGTGATGTCGGTGCCGTTCAGCTTGATGGCGCCGCTGGACGGCTCCACCAGCCGTAGCACGCTGCGCGCGACCGTCGATTTACCGCAGCCGGATTCGCCGACCAGCCCGAGCGTCTCGCCTTTGGCGACCGAGAAGCTGACACCGTCGACTGCATGCACGGTGCCGACGCGCCGGCGCAGGACGCCGCCGCGCACCGCATAATGCTTGACGAGATCGGTGACTTCAAGGAGGGGGCGTTGGTCGCTCATGGCGCGCCTGCCAATTCGGTTGCGCGCCAGCACGCCGCGAGATGATTGGCATCGACTTCCTGCAGCGGTGGATACTCGGCGCGGCATCGGTCCACGGCAAGGCGGCAGCGCGGTGCAAAGGCGCAGCCTGGCGGCAGGTTGGTCAACGACGGCACCATGCCGGGAATCTCATTCAGTCGCGCATCGGTCCTGGCACCGAACGAGATCACCGCAGGCATCGAGGCCATCAGCCCGCGCGTGTAGGGATGCTTTGGATTTTCGAACAGGTCCTCTACCGTCGCTTCCTCGACCTTCTTGCCGGCATACATCACGATGACGCGCTGCGCGGTCTGCGCCACCACGCCGAGATCGTGCGTGATCAGAATCAAGCCGGTGCCGAGCCTCTTCTGCAGGTCGACGATCAGCGCCAGGATTTGCGCCTGGATCGTCACGTCGAGCGCTGTAGTCGGCTCGTCCGCAATCAACAGCGCCGGCCGGCACGCCAGGGCCATTGCGATCATCGCGCGCTGCCGCATGCCGCCGGAGAGCTGGTGCGGATATTCCTGCGCACGGCGTTCCGGCTCGGGGATGCGGACCAGGCGCAACATCTCGACCGCCTTGGCCCAAGCCTCCTTCGCGGTCATTTCCTGGTGCAGGCGTAGCACCTCGGTGATCTGGTCGCCAATCCGCATCACCGGATTGAGCGAGGTCATCGGCTCCTGAAAGATCATCGAGATCCGGTTGCCGCGGATGTCGCGCATCTTGGCCTCATCGAGGCTGAGGAGGTCGGTCCCTTCCAGCGTCACCGAGCCGCCGACCACGCGGCCCGGCGGGTCCGGCACCAGCCGCATCACCGACAGCGCGGTCACGCTCTTGCCGCAGCCGGATTCGCCGACGATCGCCAACGTCTCGCCGCGGCGCACGGTGAACGAGACGTCGTCGACCGCGCGGAACAGCCCGGAATTGGTGAAGAACACCGTCTGCAGGTTCTTCACGTCGAGAATAGTTTCGTCCTTGCGCGCCTCGCTCATCAGCCGCGCTGCCTCGGATCGAGGATGTCACGGAGCGCGTCGCCGAACAGATTGGTGCCGAATACGGCAAGGGAGATGGCGACGCCCGGGAAAATCACCAGCCACGGCGCGGTGCGGACATATTCGGCAGCAGACTCCGACAGCATGCGGCCCCACGACGGATAGGGCTCGGGAATGCCGAGGCCGAGGAACGACAGCGAGGCTTCGGTGAGGATGGTGGAACCGAGTTGCGCGGTCGCCAGCACGATCAAGGGCGCGAGCGTGTTCGGCAGCACGTGGCGGAGCGCGATGCGGGTCTCGCTCATGCCGATCGATTTTGCGGCCTCGACGAAGGGCTGCTCGCGCAGCGCCAGCGTATTGGCGCGGATCACGCGGGCGACCGTCGGGATCAACGGGATCGCAATCGCGATAATCACGTTCGGCAGCGATGGCCCCAGCGCCGCGGTCATCACCAGCGCCAGCACCAGCAAGGGCAGGGCCTGCAGAATGTCGGTGACCCGCTGGAACAGCAGATCGACCCAGCCGGACAGATAGCCGGATACGAGGCCGACGATGACGCCGATCGACGATCCGAGCGCGGTGGCGCCGATACCGACGGCGAGCGAGATGCGCGCGCCGTGAATGATCCGGCTCCAGACGTCACGGCCGAACGAATCGGTTCCCATCCAGTGCGCCGCGCTCGGCGCCGCCAGCCGCTGCGCCGAATCGACACTGAGCGGGTCGTAGCGGGCGATCAGGTCGGCCGAGATCGCCATCCAGACGAACATCACCATGATGACAAGGCCGATCGTGCCGAGCAGATAACGTTGCGCCAGGAACACCAGCCGGCGCCAGCCATGCGTCGAATGGGCGCCGGCCCGCCTCAACTCGCTTTCGAAGTTAATCGTGGTCACGCGGCTATTCTCCATACCGGATGCGCGGATCGATCGCGGCGTAAAGCATGTCGACGGTGAAGTTCGCGACCACCACGACCACGGCGATCAGCATCACGAGATTCTGCACGATCGGGTAATCGCGCCAGCGAAGCGCCTCGACCAGGAAGCGGGCCACGCCTGGAATATTGAACACGGTTTCGGTGACGATCAGCCCGCCGATCAGGAACGCCGCCTCGATGCCGATCACGGTGATAACAGGGAGAATGGCGTTCTTCAGCGCGTGGCGATAATTGACCGATGCCTCCGAGGCACCCTTGGCTCGCGCGGTGCGGATATAATCCTGCCGCAGAATTTCGAGCATCGAGGAGCGCGTGATCCGCATGGTCAGCGCGGCGCTGCGAAAACCGACCGCCATCGCCGGAACGGCATAGATCGCGAAAGCCTCAGTCCAGGTTGCCGGGTTCGGATTGTAGATCGGCATGTGACCGAACAGCGAAACCGACGCCATCAGGATCAGCAGCCCGAGCCAGAACGAAGGCAGCGACAGGCCGCTCAGGCTGACAACACGGAGCGCATAATCAAGCCGCGAGCCTTGGTGGACTGCGCTGAGAACGCCTAAGGGAATGCCGATCGAGGCGGAGAACAACAGTGCCAGCGCCGCCAGCCGGGCGGTGATCGGAATGCGCGGCAGGATCTCCTGCAACGCCGGCTTTTCCGAGACGTAGGAATAGCCGAGATCGCCGTGCAGCAGCCCGCCGATCCAGTTCAGATATTGCTGGTAGATCGGCAGGTTGAGGCCGAGTTCCTTTTCCAGGTTGGCCTTGTCGGTGGGATCGACGAAGCCGGCGGCGTCGAACAGGATGTCGACGATGTTGCCGGGGACGACCCGCAGCAACACGAAGATGATGATCGAGATCCCGATCAGGGTCACGAGCATCAACGCGAGGCGTCGCACGATATAAGCAAACACCCGGCTACTCTCCCTGACTATCCGTCATTCTCGAACCCCTCCGTCATTGCGAGGAGCGATAGCGACGACGCAAGCCATCTATCCTCGTACAGAGAGGTGGATTGCTTCGCTTCGCTCGCAATGACGGACACAAATCTGCGCGCTCGAAATTTACCGTCACACCGGCTTCTCTCGGCCGAACGTTACTTGTCCATCCAGACGTCTTCGTAACGGTAGCCGTTGTAGGAGCTGTTCACCATGATGGTGATGCCCTTGACATAAGGCTGCCAGCACGAGCCCTGGCGGGCGTGCAAGATGATCGGCCGCGCCACGTCTTCCTGCAGCTTCTTGTCGATCTCCCAGACCAACTTCTTGCGCTTGGCGGCATCCTTCTCCACCGACTGCTCGTCGAACAGCTTCTCGATTTCCCTGTTGCAGTAGTTGGTATAGTTGCGCTCCGAGCCGCAAGAATAGTTTTCGTAGAATGACTGGTCGGGATCGTCGACCGCATTGCCCGTGAGGTTGAGGCCGAGCGAGTAATCCTTGCGGGCGACTTTCGGGAACCATTGTGCGGTATCAACGACGTCGAGATCGCCGTCGACATAGATGCTCTTCATCTGGTCGATCAGGATGACCGCGGGATCGCGGTAGATCGGGATGTTGCGCGTGGCGACCTTGACGGCGAGGCGCTTGTCCGGTCCATAGCCCGCCTTCTGCATCAGCTTGCGCGCCTCTTCCCGATTGGCGTTGACGTCGGGACCGTAACCCGGAATCGATTCCAGCATTTCCTTGGGCATCGCCCACAAGCCGCCCGGTGCGGGGAGCATGGTGCCGCCGATGTCGGCCTGTCCCTCGTACAGTATCGAGACGAAGGCCTTTCGGTCGAGCACCAGTGCCAGCGCGCGGCGAATGTCGATATTGTCGAACGGCGGGGCGGACGAGTTGACGATGATGTTGGTCGAGACGTTGACCGGCTCGACCACGCACACTGCGTTCGGCGCCTGTGACTTGACCTCCTTCAAGAGCGGGATCGACACTTCGGTCGGGAAAGTCATGTCGAATTTCCCGGAGACAAATCCGAGAATGGCTGTCGAACGGTTGGTGATGATGGTGAACTCGATGCCGTCGAGGTGCGGCAGGCCCTTCTTGAAGTAGTCGGGATTCTTGGTGAGCTTGATCGATTCGTTGGCCTTGAACTCGACGAATTTGAACGGGCCGGTGCCGACCGGCTTGGTACGCATGTCGGCCGGGGAGACGTGGCAGGGGTAAACCGGAGTGTAGCCGGAGGCGAGTAACGACAACAACGCCGGCTGCGGCCGCTTCAGGCTGAACGATGCCTCGAAATCGCCGCTTGTCGTCACGTCCTCGACCTGGTTGTACCAGGACTTTCGCGGGTTCTGGCGAAACTTCTGTTGCGACTTGCCCATCAGCATGTCGAACGTGCATTTGACGTCGGCTGAGGTGAACGGTTTGCCGTCATGCCATTTGACGCCCTGCTTCAATTTGAAAGTGAGTTTCTTGCCGTCGTCGCTCCAGGCCCAGCTCTCCGCCAGATCCGGGACGATGGAGTCTGCGCTGTTCTGCGCGACGTCCTGCTTGAACATGACGAGGTTGTTGAAGACCGGCATGAAGGGAACGTTGATCGAGAAGGTCGCACCTTCGTGGATCGAGGCGCTGCCCGGGCTGTCGCGGTGATAGACCCTGAGGATGCCGCCCTGTTTCGGTTCGCCGGCCGATGCAACATCATAAGCCGGCAGCAGCAACAACGCCGCGGCGGCAAGCGCATGAACGCTCCGCATGATCCCCTCCCACATTTTGCTCGGTCTCGAAACCGCCGATTGCATCAGACGATAGCATGACCGCGCGTCCGGGCAACCGGCCAAGACGATGCACAGATCGGCAATTCGAACTAATCGAAATCCGCGGGGCGGAACATGCGCGCCAACACGGCCGTTCGCTGCGAAAGCGGTAGATTCGTTGCAGCGTAGCCGTCATGTTGCGGCTTGCGCTGGAATGTCTCGCCGGATGATGCACCGCACCACCAGATGTCGCGACGTTTGTGTTCGAGTTCGCCATCTCACATCGTCGCATGCTCACACGATCCGCGAGGTGTTGTTGCCCCAATAGCGATCGCGCAACAGGCGCTTGTAGAGCTTGCCGGTCGGCAGCCGCGGCAGTTCGGCCTCGAAATCGATCGAGCGCGGCACTTTCTGGCGCGACAGCGACTGGCTGCAGAAGGCGATCAGTTCGTCGGCCAGTTCCTGTCCCGGCGAGACGCCCGGCATCGGCTGCACCACCGCCTTCACTTCCTCGCCGAGATCGGGATTCGGCACCCCGAACACTGCGGCGTCCGCGATCTTCGGGTGAGTGATCAGGAGGTTCTCGCATTCCTGCGGGTAGATGTTGACACCGCCGGAGATGATCATGAATGTGGCGCGATCAGTCAGGTAGAGAAATCCGTCCTCGTCGACATAGCCGACGTCGCCGACCGTGCTCATGCTGCCATCGGGCGAGCGGGCCTCCTTGGTCTTGGCCGGGTCGTTGAAATATTCAAACGGAGTTGCGGTCTTGAACCACACCGTGCCGGGCGTGCCGACGGGGCAGGGTTGCATGTTCTCGTCGAGAATATGGAGGTCGCCGAGCAGCACCCGGCCGACGGTGCCGCGGTGTGCCAGCCATTCCTCGCTGTTGCAGGCGGTGAAGCCGAGCCCTTCGGTGGCGCCGTAATATTCATGGATGATCGGCCCCCACCATTTGATGATGTCGTCCTTCACCGCAGCAGGGCAGGGCGCGGCGGCGTGGATCGCGATCTCAAGCGATGAGAGGTCGCAACGCTTGCGGACATCCTCCGGCAGCTTCAGCATGCGCGAGAACATCGTCGGCACAAGCTGGGTGTGGGTGACGCCCCATCTTTGAACCAGTTCCAGATATCTTTCCGGATCAAAACTTTCCATGATGATGACAGTGCCGCCGGCGCGGATCGTCAAATTGACCGCCGCCTGCGGCGCCGAATGGTACAGCGGCGCGGGCGAAAGGTAGACCATGCCTTCGCGGTAGTGCCAGACGCCGTGCAGGAAATCGAAGATCGCCAGGTTCTGAAGCGGAGGTTGTTCGGGCAGCGGCCGCAGGATGCCCTTGGGTCGGCCGGTGGTGCCGGACGAATAGAGCATCGCGGTGCCGATGCATTCGTCCGATATCGGCGTCTTCGGCAGGCCTGACGTCGCCTGCTCAAGCCCGACGATACGGTCGCTCTCGCCGTCGCCGTCTGCGACAATGCATAATTCGACATTGGGGCATTCCTTCAGCGCCTCGCGGGCGACGTCGAGCTTTGCCTTCGAGGTGATGAGAATGCGCGACTGGCTGTTGGTGAGGATGTAGGCGAGTTCGCCCGCGGTCAGGTAGGAGTTCACGCAGGTATAATAAAGCCCGCTCCGTTCGCCGGCGCCGCAGGCCTCGAGGTAGCGGCTGTTGTTCTCCATGAAGATCGAATAGTGGTCGAGGCGCTTGAGTCCGCGGTTGCGAAACAAGTGCGCCAGCCGGTTCGTGCGCGCCTCCAGTTCACGATAGGTGACGGCCTCTCCGGTGGAAGCCATGATGAAGGCGGGTTGCAGCGGACGAAGATGAGCATGTGTGCCGGTGTACATGTTGGCTTCGGTCTCCTTACGCGGTCATGTCCAGAATCTCGCGCACCTGCGCCGGTCCCTCGATCTTGCGCGGATTGCGTGGCACCCAGGGCGTTGCCATCGCTTGTTGCGCGATGCGGTCGAAATGCTCAGGCGCAACCTTGACCTCGCGCAGGCTGCGCGGCATGCCGAGGTTGCGAATGAAGCCGTCGAGCACGTCGCCGGCGTCCTCGTTCGGGTGGCCCATGGCGGCTGCGACCAGCGCCTGACGTTCGGCATTGGCTGACTTGTTCCAGCGCATCACCGACGGCAGCATCACGCAGGAGGTGTAGCCGTGCGGCACACCGAATTCGGCGCCGAGCACGTAGCCGATGCCATGGCTGGCGCCCATCGGCACGCCGGAAGCGAGCGGCCCGGTCGAAAGCCAGGTCCCGATCTGGCAGTCCATTCGCGCTTCGACGTCGCCGGCCGCGGCCTTCACCCGCGGCAGTGCCCGCGCCAGCATCGATAGGCCCTTCAGCGCCTGCGCGTCGCCATATGGGTGAGCCTCGCGCGAGCAGATGCCTTCGACGCAATGGTCGACGGCGCGGATGCCGGTCGACAGCCACAGCCATTCCGGTGTGTGCTGGGCAAGCCAGGGGTCGAGAATCACGGCGCGTGGCATGAGCAGCGGATGGCGCAGCGCTTCCTTGACCTTCGTCTTCTCGTTGGTGACGCCGGCCGTGGAGGAGAATTCGCCGCCGGCGATCGTCGTCGGCACGCTGATCTGGCGCACCGTCGGCGCGGCAAGTTGCGGTGTGCCGCCGCGGCCGGCCTTGATCCGGTCGATGTCATCTGCGCTGCGGATATCGTTGGCGAGGCAGAGCTGCACGGCCTTGGCGCCGTCGGTGATCGAACCGCCGCCGATCGTGACGATGAGATCGGCATCCGCTGCGCGGGCCTGTTCGCTGGCGGCGATCACGGCTGAGCGCGGCGTGTGCGGCGGCATCGCGTCGAAGGTGCCGACGCAGCGCGGTCCCAGCGCACGGCGGATGGTGTCGATCACATCGGTTTCGCGGTTGAGCGTGCCGCTGACCATCAGGAAGGCGCGCCTCGTGCCGAGCCGATCCAACTGCGCGACAAGCGCCTCGGACGCCGGCCGCCCGAACACGACCTCGTCCATGGCGCCGAATACGACACGCCCTCTGTGCACGCTTGTCCTCCCCGGACATTTTTTCTGGCCCTTGTGGTGGGCCTTGCGGCGAGGTTAGCCGAGGAAATCGGCGACGTCATGCCCGGAGACGATATTGCGTGCGGACAGTCTCGCCCCGCAAGCGGTCGGCTCGCTCCCCCCTTGCTGCGTGTTCAGACCGGAGACATGGTGGACGGGTGTTCGGAGACATCGTGGACACTTTCGAGAGCGAGCTTCGCTAGCCTCGAGGGCGGGGCGTGCGAGACGTCTTTGCCCGATGTCACGTTTTCGTCATCAGGCGGCGATTAGCTGGACCATGCGTCGCAACGGTTCCGCTTTCATCGCAGTGCGAAAACGCGAAAATCAGCGTTGCGAAGAGCGTTGACTACACCTGCATAACGATTGTGCTTGATCCCAGCCGGTTCTTGACGAGACTGGGAACCGATCACATCTGTGGCCTCCGCCACTAAGTTCCACGGCAAGCTTTTTCCATCAATCAGAGATGTTGAGAATGCAGGGGAGATGGGATTGAGCACGACTGAGCCATTGAAACGTCCGCCTGCGACAAGCCGTGATGGTCATTCGCTTCGCGGTCTCAAATGGTTGCCCCCATTGCTCGCGCTTGCGCTATCTGCCTGTGGCGACAAGCCGCCGCAACAGCCGGCTGCGGCGGCGCCATCGGTCACGGTCTCTCAGCCGGTGAAACGTACCGTCACCGATTGGGACGAATTCACCGGCCGCTTCGAGGCAATCCAGGAGGTCCAGGTTCGCGCCCGCGTCGGCGGGTTCGTGACCAGCGTCGAATTCCGCGACGGCGCGATCGTGCGCTCAGGCGATCTGCTGTACGTGATCGACGCGCGTCCGTTCGAGGCGGTCGCCGAACAGGCCGACGGGCAGTTGTCCGATGCGCGCGCGAGAGCGGAGCTCGCCAAGCGCGAACTCGACCGCGCGCTGACATTAAATCAAACCCAGGCGGTGTCCGATTCCGTCGTGGACCAGCGCCGCCAGACCCTGCAGGCGGCGCGCGCCGCGGAGATGCAGGCCGAAGGCGCACTCAAGGCCGCCAAGCTCAACATCGAGTTCACCCATGTGATGGCGCCAATCACCGGCCGCGTCAGCCGCCATCTCGTGACGCCTGGCAATCTCGTGCAGGGCTCCGAGGGCGGCGCGACGCTGCTCACCTCGATCGTCTCGCTCGACCCGATCTACATCTATTTCGATGTCGACGAGGCGACTTACTTACGAAACAGCCGGCTCTGGTTCGAAGGCAGGCGGCCGAGTTCGCGCGACACGCCGAACCCGGTCCAGGTGACGCTGACTGGCGAAACCAAGCCCTCGCATGAGGGCAAGATGGATTTCCTCGACAACCGCCTGGACGTCTCGACGGGTACGTTGCGCAGCCGCGCCGTGATCCCGAACAAGGATCTCTCGATCCTGCCCGGGCAGTTCGGCCGCGTCCGGATCGTCGGCAGCGGCCCTTATGAGGCGCTGCTGCTGCCGGACACGGCTGTCGCGACCGACCAGTCGCGCAAGATCGTTTTTGTCGTCAAGGACGACAATACGGTCGAGGCGAAGCCGGTGACGCTCGGACCGCTCGACGAAGGCCTGCGCGTGATCCGTGAGGGCCTGAAGCCAGAAGACCGCGTCATTATCGACGGCCTGCAACGGGCGCGGGTGGGGGCAAAGGTCAGCCCACAGCCGGGCGACATCAAGCCGGCCGGTGCCAAGACATGAATCTCGGCCGCCTCTCCATCAACCAGCCCATCCTGGCGATGGTGTTGTCGATCGTGCTTCTGATCGTCGGCGCGATCGCCTACACCACGCTGCCGGTCTCCGAGTATCCGCAAGTGGTGCCGCCGACGGTGACGGTCACCACGCAATATCCCGGCGCCTCCGCACAAACCGTGTCTGACACCGTCGCCGCTCCGATCGAGCAGGAGATCAACGGCGTCGAGGACATGCTGTATCTCTACAGCCAGGCCACCTCGAACGGGCAGTTGACGATCACGGTCACCTTCAAGCTCGGCACCGATCTCGACAAGGCCCAGGTGCTGGTGCAGAACCGCGTCGCGATCGCGCAGCCGCGGTTGCCCGAAGAGGTGCAGCGCAACGGCGTCATTACCCGCAAGAACAGCCCCGACATCCTGATGGTCGTGTTCATGCTGTCGCCGGACGACACGTTCGACCAGCTCTACATCTCCAACTACGCGCTGTTGCAGGTCCGCGACGAGTTGCTCCGGCTCGACGGCGTCGGCGACATTCAGATCTTCGGCGCGCGCGACTATTCGATGCGGCTGTGGCTCGACCCCGACAAGATCTCTACGCTCGGCCTGACGGCGGGCGAGGTGGTGGCGGCGATCCGCTCGCAAAACGTGCAGATCGCGGGCGGCCAGATCGCGGAGCCGCCGATCGGCGACCGCGCTTTTTCGCCGAATCTCACCTTTACCGGCCGGCTGAAAGACCCGAAACAATTCGAGGAGATCGTGGTCAAGGCCGGTGCCGACGGGCGCACGGTCAAGCTGCGCGATGTCGCGCGGATCGAACTCGGTGCTTTGGCCTATTCGACCAACAGCTTTCTGCTGCGCAAATCCGCTGTCGCCATGCTGGTGACGCAGCGGCCGGGCTCGAATGCGCTGGCGACCGCCGAGAATATTTCCAAGACGATGGAGAAACTGAAGGCGAGCTTCCCGAAGGGGCTCGACTACAACATCGGCTACAACCCGACCGAATTCATCGCGCAGTCCGTCAGCGAGCTGATCAAGACGATCTACGAGGCGATGGCGCTGGTCGTGATCGTGGTGCTGGTATTTTTGCAGGGCTGGCGGCCGGCGATCATCCCGATTATCGCGATTCCGGTTTCGCTGGTCGGCACCTTTGCGGTGATGGCGGCACTGGGATTTTCGATCAACAATCTGACGCTGTTCGGCCTTGTGCTGGCGGTCGGCATCGTGGTCGACGACGCGATCGTGGTGGTCGAAAACGTCGAGCGTCATCTCGAACATGGCATGAGCCGGCGCGACGCCGCGCTCCGTACCATGCAGGAGGTCGGCAGCGCGCTGGTGTCGATCGCGCTGGTTCTGTGCGCCGTGTTCGTGCCGACCGCGTTCCTTGGCGGCATCTCCGGGCAGTTCTTCCAGCAGTTCGCCGTCACCATTGCGGTGGCGACCGCGATTTCCTGCTTCTGTTCGCTGACGCTGTCGCCGGCGCTGGCCTCGTTGATTCTGCAGCCGCACGAAGACAAGAGGCCGCCGGCACGCTGGAATTTCATCGCCCGCGGCTGGGGCGCCTTTACCGGCATGTTCAATCGCGGCTTCGACCGGCTGGCACATGGCTATGCCAGCACCGCCGATTTCGTGATCCGGCATTCGGTGGTGATGTTGCTGGTGTACGCGGCGCTGATCGGCGGCGCCGGATGGCTGTTGATGACGACGCCGCAAGGCTTTATCCCGGCGCAGGACCGTGGCTACGTCATCGTCTCCGTGCAATTGCCGGGCGCCGCCTCGCTGGCGCGAACGACCGAAGTGGTCAGGGAGATCGAAAAGATCGCACTCGATACGCCGGGCGTCGTTCGCGCGCCCGCCTTCGCTGGCTTCTCCGGCGCGACCCGGACGCAGGCGAGCAACGCCGCGGCACTGTTTCCAGTGTTTGACGACCCGGCGGCCAGGGCGAAGAAGGGACTTTCGTCCGCCTCGATTGCGAACGAATTGCGCAAGCGGCTGGCAAGCATCCAGGGTGCGTTCATCATCGTGATTCCGCCGCCCGCGGTGCCCGGCATAGGCACCGGCGGCGGCTTCACCATGCGGATCCAGGACCGCCAGGGCCGTGGCTCGGAAATGCTCGCGGCCACGACCGACGAATTGATTGGTGCCGCGCGCAAGGCACCCGGACTGACCCAGGTGTTCTCCACCTTTGCCGCCAACACGCCGCAACTGTTCGTCGACATCGACCGCGTCAAGGCGCAGAAGCTCGGCGTGCCGATCGCCAATATCAACGATACGATCCAGACCTATTTCGGCTCGTCCTATATCAACGACTTCAACCTGTTCGGCCGCACCTACCGCGTCACGGCGCAGGCCGACCTGCCGTTCCGCAAGGAGACGTCCGATCTCTCACGCCTGCGCACCCGCAATGCCGCCGGCGACATGGTGATGCTCGGCAGCGTTGTGAGCTTCAGCGACATCTCCGGTCCCGACCGCGTCGCGCGCTACAATCTCTATCCCGCATCCGAACTGCAGGGCGATACGTTGCCCGGGACCAGTTCGGCGACCGCAATCGAGACCATGAAGAAGCTGGCCGAGGAAACGTTGCCGAGCGGCTTCTCGTTCGAATGGACCGATCTGTCCTATCAGCAGGTCACCGGCGGCCAGGCCGGCCTCCTCGTGTTTCCGATCTGCGTGCTGTTCGTGTATCTGGTGCTGGCGGCGCAATATGGCTCGTGGAGCCTGCCGTTTGCAGTCATCCTGATCGTGCCGATGTGCCTGCTCGCCGCCACCGTCGGCGTGCGGCTCATGGGGCAGGACGTCAACATCCTGACCCAGATCGGCTTCGTCGTGCTGGTCGGGCTGGCGGCCAAGAACGCCATTCTCATCGTCGAGTTCGCGCGCGACATCGAGCTCGAGGGCAAGGCGCGGCTGGAGGCGGTGATCGAAGCCTGCCGGCTGCGGTTGCGGCCGATCTTGATGACGTCGTTCGCGTTCATCCTCGGCGTGCTGCCGCTGGTGATCTCGTCGGGCTCGGGCTCGGAGATGCGGCAGGCGGTGGGCGTCGCCGTGTTCTTCGGCATGATTGGCGTCACGCTGTTCGGCCTGGTGTTCACGCCGATCTTCTACGTTATCGTGCGCAACCTCGCCGAAGGCAAGGGTAAGAAGCCGGCGGCGGTGTGAGTGCGGCAAGTCCATTCACCACCGTCGTCATTCCGGGGCGCGCGAAGCGCGAACTATGATGTGCAATTGCACATCTGAGAATCCATCTCACCACAGGTTATGCGGGCCAATGGATTCCGGGTTCGCGCCTTGCGCGCCCCGGAATGACGGAGGATGTCTGGCGCGTCCAGCTTCGCAAGTTCCCCAATACTTTTGGCTGATCTGAAATGCATGGGCACTCGTGGGGTTATTGAATAGTGTTGCCAGGTTCCTCTGACAAAAGTTCCGGGAGAAAAAAATGAAGTCGGGATTGTTTGCCGCCGTTGCGGCAGTTGGTCTTTTGCTCGCCGCGCCGGCGTCGGCGCAGGGCGTCAAGATCGGCATTCTGAACGACCAATCCGGGGTCTACGCCGATTACGGCGGCAAGTGGTCGTTCGAGGCGGCCAAGATGGCGATCGAGGACTTTGGCGGCGAGGTGCTCGGCCACAAGATCGAAATCGTTTCCGCCGACCATCAAAACAAGCCGGATCTCGCCACCGCGATCGCGCGGCGCTGGTATGAGGTCGAGGGTGTCGACATGATCACGGAGCTGACGACCTCTTCGGTTGCGCTCGCGATTCACGATCTCTCCAGGCAGATGAAGAAGATCGACATCGTCGTGGGTGCTGCGACCTCGCGCCTCACCGGCGATGCCTGCCAGCCTTACGGCTTCCACTGGGCCTACGACACCCACGCACTCGCCTACGGCACCGGCGGCGCGCTGGTGGAATCCGGCGGCGATAGCTGGTTCTTCATGACCGCCGACTACACCTTCGGCCATGCGCTGGAAAAAGACACCGGCGATTTCGTCAGGGCGAAGGGCGGCAAGGTGCTCGGCGCGGTCCGCATCCCCCTGAACTCGTCGGACTTCTCTTCCTTCCTGCTGCAGGCGCAGAGTTCGAAAGCCAAGATCATCGGCCTCGCCAATGCCGGCCTCGACACCACCAACTCGATCAAGCAGGCGGCGGAATTCGGCATCGTCAAGAGCGGCCAGAAGCTCGCCGGCCTGTTGCTGACGCTGGCCGAAGTGCACGGCCTCGGCCTCGACGCCGCCCAGGGCCTGGTGCTGACCGAAGGCTACTACTGGGACCGCGACGCCAAGAGCCGCAATCTCGCGGAACGCTTCTTCAAGCGCACCGGCCGCATGCCGAACATGATCCAGGCCGGCACCTATTCGGCGACGCTGCAATACCTCAAGGCAGTCAAGGCCGCGGGCACCAAGGACACCGAGGCGGTGGCGAAGAAGCTGAAGGAGCTTCCGGTCGATGACGATTTTGCGCAAGGCGGCAAGGTGCTGGAGAACGGCCGCATGGTGCACGACCTCTATCTGTTCGAGGTCAAGAAACCATCTGAATCGAAGAAGCCGTGGGATTACTACAAGCAGCTCGCCGTGGTGCCGGGCGACAAGGCGTTCCCGGCGGCAAAGGATTCCGGCTGCCCGCTGGTGAAGTGATTCCAACTAGCGTGCCCCGGACGCGGTGCAGCGTCTCTTCGACGGTGCACCGCAGAGCCGGGGCCCACCCTGGCTGGCATGGACCCCGGACCAGCAGCGCACCGCTGGCGCGCTGCGCAGCATCCGGGGAGCGCCGGATGGTATCCTTCACGCCTCACCCCTGCACCAGCCGCCACACGATCGCGCCGAATGCGCCGAGCCACAGCGCAATCGTCGCCAGCGCCTGAGTCGCAAAGCCGGGGCTGCGTTGTGGGACCGACTTCGCGTAGCCAAATATGTAGAGAATGCGGCCTATCACCCAGACCAGCCCCAACGCAGCGGCGATGCCGTCGCTGATATAGATCGCGAACAGCCATAGCGCCGGCAAAAACATCGGCAGCCATTCCAGCGTGTTCATCTGCGCGCGAAACACGCGCTCGAAATCTTCATTGCCCGAGATCGCCGGCAGCTTGACGCCGAATTTGCCGCGCGCCTGTGCCACACGAACGGACGAATAGAAGTAGACCAGGATCGCCAGCAAGCTGACGAGCGCGGTGAGATGATACATCGCTGAGACTCCCCTGTTTCGTGCGCGGGCTTAATAGCCCGTCATTTCCAGATAGCCCACCCCCGTGTGTGGCTGCCTGCGAAGCGAATCGGGCCTTCCCAATAGGGGAAGCTCGTGCCCATCCAGCTCCGAGGATTGAGCGGCGTGCACTCGATCTTGAGCGCCTTGCTCGGAACCTCGATGCGCCATGCGGTCGGAATTTTTCGCGCCCCGATCTCGGTGAACGCGAGCGGCGTCATGGCGATATCCGCGGAGGCGAGTTGCTCGGCCGTGCCGTCGGGCGCGATCCATTTGCCCGAGCCATAATGCTGGCCGTCGGTCTGGCGCATCCGGTACAGCATCAATTTGTCGCCGGCGTTGAAATGCAGCGAGAGCCAGTCCCATCCGCTTTGATCCGCGGCCAGCGGCTGGCTGCTCCACTCGCGATCGAGCCAGGCCATGCCGCTGACGTCGATCGGCCTGTCGTCAATGGTAAGGATGCCCGTCGCCGCATAATGCGGCTGGCTGTAGTAATAGGAGGCCTGTTCGCGCAGCGATTTGCGGCTGTAGCCGCCTTCGCCCTGCAGCACCAGCGGCCGATCCGCGTCAAGCCGCAGCGTGTAGCTGAAGTCGGCGCCCGATGCTTTCAGTTCCAGCGGTGCGATATTGTCGTCATTCACGGAATCGAGGGCGCGCATCTCCCAGGCATCGATCCAGGCGTGAAACGGGTTGGCTTCGACGCCGGCTTGGCCGACACCGCCGCGCGCGAACGTCTGGCTGAAGCGATGGGCATCTTCGCGCGTGACGGCGGCATGGCCCATCCATATCTGCTGGTTGGCCCAGCCCTGCTGCGGCCCGCCTGGCGTGATCGCCTGGCGAAACAGCGTCCATTGGGCGCCGTAGGCCGCTCCGCGTACGTCAGTGAGATTGGCCGTCACATACCACCACTCGATGCGGAATTCCGGGTGCGGTCCGTGGTCGGCGGGAAAAGCAAATGTCCTGCCCGGCACCACCGGTGCAAATCCATCCGCGCTTTCGCCAAGCCCGGCAAAGCCCTGCGCGAGCGCCTCGCCGCCGAATCCGGCTAAGAGTGTGCCGCCAATGAAACCGCGGCGGGTAATGAGACCGCTACCGTTCATTGGCAAAGATCCTGATCAGGCTGGTCGGCTGCATGCGCGCCAGCCTGATGACGGGGAGCGCGGAAGCCGCAACCGCCGCCGCCATCGCGACGCCGGTGAGCCAGAGCAATTGCATCGGAAAGACATGAAACGGCAACCGCCAACCGAACGCCTTGACGTTGACGATCGCGAGCAGGCACCACGCGACCAGCAAACCCAGCGGAAGCGCAAAGATGGTGGTGATCAACGCCACCGAGGTCGTCTTCAACAGCTCGATCGCCGCGAGCCGCCGCCGCGTAACGCCGATCGCCCATAATGGGGCCAGTTGCGGCAGGCGGGAGTTGGCAAGCGTCAAGAGGCTCGTCAACAGCGCCACGCCGGCGACGCCGAGCGTGAAGGCGTTCAGCGCCGCCGTGACCGAGAAAGTGCGGTTGAAGATCCGCGTCGATTCCGCCTTCATCCTCGCCTGGTCGGCGACGTTGCGATCGTCGAGGCCGAACTTTTCCTGCAGGGCCGAGATCAACGCCGGGATCTTTGGCGGGGCGACCCGCAGTCCCATGCGCGTCAGCGGGATTTCCGGAAAGCGCCGCGTCAGCGCGGCGAAGTTCACCGCGATCTGGCTCTTGGGGTTGCCGTAGTCGGCGTAGATGCCGACCACGTTGAGCGTCCAGTTTCCGCCCGACGTGGGCACCTCGATGCGCTCGCCGAGGGAGAGGTGCAGCCGTCGCGCCAGTTGTTCGCTGACGAGCGCAGTATCGCCGGGGCGAAGCTTGACCCAGACATCCTCAATCGATTGCAATAGCGGCCAGTTGTCGCGATAGGTGGCGTGATCGGGCAGGCCCAGCACCTCGAGCGGCGCGCCCGCGAGTTGCGTATCGGCGCGGCCGCCGGGCAGGATCGCCTCGACCTCGGGGCGTTCGCGCAGCCACGCCTTGATCTCGTGTGCCTGCGCGTCGTTGGCGGCGTTGACATAAATTTCTGCCGCCAGCCGCCCGTCCAGCCAGACCAGAAACGTGCGGGAAAAACTCTCGACCATGGTGGAGACGCCGACATTCACCGCCAACGCGAGCAACAGCGCCATCAAAGCGAGCGACAATCCCGACAATTGCTGGCGGCTATCGGCCCAGAACCAGATTCCGAGCGGGGCGCGTGCATAGCGCTGGCCAAGCGACAGCACGATTTCCAGAAACATCGGCAGGATCAGCGCTGCGCCGAGCATCAACGCGGCGAGCACGGCAAAGCCCGAAATCAGGGAATCGCCAAACCACAAAAAGCCGCCGGCCGCTGCGAACGCCATGAGCGCCAGCGCGCTCTGGTAAGTCAGCCAGCGCCGCTGCGCCTGTTGCCAGGCGAAGGGCTGGGCGGTGGCGAGCAACGGCAGCCGCAGCGCCTTGGTGAGGCTGGCGGCGGCCGCTGCGAGCGCGCCCAAAATGCTGATGGCGATGCCCGCGATCCACCATTGCGGCTTGAGCGTCAGATATCCCGGAATCTGCGCGCCATAGAGCCCGCGCAGCGATGCGGCGACGTCAGGCAGCAGCGCACCGGCGATGAAGTAACCGCACACGAGTCCGATCAGCCCCGCGGCCAGCGCCAGCGACACCAGCTCAAGCACCAGCACGGCGTTCATCATCCGCGCCGAGACACCGCAGGCGCGCAAGGTGCGTAAGGTCGGCAGCCGCTGCTCGAAGGCGAGCCCGATCGCCGAATTGACGATGAACAGGCCGACAAAGAACGACAGCAACCCGAACGCGGTGAGGTTCAGGTGAAAACTGTCGGTGAGGCGTTCGAGGTCGGTTTCCGCATCGGCTTCGACCAGCCGAAGCTTGTCGCCCGCGACGCTTTCGAGCGGCGCGTGCCTCCCTGTCGTCTTGCCGATCAGGAGCCGCGAAAGCTGGTCCGGCATCTTCAGGAGGTTCTGCGCAACGCCGATGTCGACGACCAGCACGCCGGGCACCAGGTTCGGCTGCACGCGAAGCGGCGGCAGCGGGGCGCCGCCATCGCCTTGCGGGCGGGCGCCCTCCGCGAGCTTGAGGTCGGAAAGCGTTTCCGGCGCCACCAGCATCTCGCCCGGCGGGGTCATGAAGGATTGCAGGCTGGCTTTGCCGATCGTCGGCGCGTTGCCGACTTCGGCGGGCAGCGTAACGGGCTCGATGCCGAGCAGCCGGAACGACCGTCCCTCGATCTGGATGCGACCTTCCAGCACCGGCGAGACCGGCCAGCCGGCGCGGCGCAATTCGACAAAAAGTTGTTGCGGGAAGCTTACGCCGTTGCGGGCGACCAGCATGGCGGTCCGCGTGCCGCCAAACATAGCGGCAGCACGATCGTAGGAGGTGCGCGCCTGCTGATTGAGCGCCTGCACGCCGCTCCACAGCGCAGTCGCCGAGATCAACCCGATCAGCAGGGTCGTCAACTGCATCGGGTGCCGCCGCCAATGGCTCAGCAGCACGGCCAGCGTCCACAATGCGCGTTTCACGCGATCACCCCGGCATGGAGGTTGACCTGGCGGTCGAGCGTTGCGGCGAGCCGCGCGCTGTGCGTCACCAACAGAAAACCGCAGCCGCTGCGCGTCACCAGGTCGCGCGCCAGCGCCAGCACTTCGTCCGCCGTGTCCTCGTCGAGATTGCCGGTCGGCTCGTCCGCGAGCAGCAATAGCGGCTTGACCGCCAATGCCCGGCCGATCGCGACGCGTTGTTGCTGACCGCCGGACAATTGCTCGGGATAGCGCTTCAGGAAGCGGCCGAGCCCGAGCCGCTCCACCAGTTCGTGGTGCCAGGCCGCATCGTGACGGCCGGCGATGCGAGCCTGGAAAACGAGGTTGTCTTCCACCGTGAGGCTTGGGACCAGGTTGAATTGCTGAAACACCAGGCCGAGCCGGTCGCGGCGCATTTCCGCCCGGCCGGCATCCGTGAGTTCGGAGACCTGCGCATCTGCCAGCGTGATCTCGCCGCCGTCGGCCGCATCGAGCCCGGCGATCAGGTGCAAGAGCGTGCTCTTGCCGCTGCCGGACTCACCGGTGAGTGCGACGCTCTCACCGGCAGCGACCGTCAGGTTCACGCCGCGCAGCACCGCGACCTCCTCGCCGGCGGTGCGATAGCTCTTGGTCAGGCCGGCCACGTGCAGCACGGGGCCGGTCGCACTGGGATTGTATTTAGTCATGCGCGATGATGGACCGATCTGACCATGAAAATCCCCCGACACGATGGCATGCAACATATCAGGGCACGCGTCCCCGATCACGGCCTCAATCGCGTCGCGCCGTGATCTTGATCCGGTTGTGGCGTGCGCCTGTCGCACCAGCCGGCAGTTGCACGGCGGGCATTTGCGAAAATCGCGGTTGCCTTGCCCGCAAGCCGCCTTGTAGCATTGGAACTGGCCGATCCTACAGAGCCAGCAAAGATAAACGGGGAAAGCAGCCATGACCGCGCAAGCGACGCCCAAGGGTACGCCCAAGGGCGCCTGGAAAATCACCTTCCTGCTGTTTCTGTTCATGCTGGTGAACTTTGCCGACAAGATCGTCGTCGGGCTCGCCGGCGCCCCGATCATGGATGAGCTGAAGCTCTCGCCAGAACAGTTCGGTTTTCTCGGCTCCTCGTTCTTTTTCCTGTTTTCCATCTCGGCCATCGTCGTCGGCTTCATCGTCAACCGCATCGATACCCGCTGGGTGCTGCTCGCGATGGCGGTGATCTGGTCGGTGGCGCAGTTTCCGATGGTCGGCACGGTCGGTTTTACGACGCTCGTGATCTGCCGCATCATCCTTGGTGCCGGGGAGGGGCCTGCGTTCGCGGTAGCGGCGCACGCGGTCTACAAGTGGTTTCCTGACGAAAAGCGGACGCTACCCACCGCGATCCTTTCGCAGGGCTCGGCGTTCGGAGTGATCCTCGCGGTGCCCGCACTGAACTGGATCATCGTCAATCATAGCTGGCACTATGCGTTCGGCGCGCTCGGCATCGTCGGCCTGATGTGGGCTACGGCGTGGCTGGTCATGGGCAAGGAAGGGCCGCTGGTTCACACCGTTACAACGGCATCAACCGATCCGCACGTTCCATATTTCCAGCTTCTGACCTCGCGAACCTTCATCGGCTGCTGCGCCGCGACCTTCGGCGCCTATTGGGCGCTGTCGCTCGGCCTCACCTGGTTCACGCCATTCATCGTCAAGGGGCTTGGCTTCTCGCAACAAGATGCAGGCTGGATTTCGGTTTTGCCCTGGGTGTTCGGCGCGGCTATCGTGCTGCTGACGGGCTGGGTTTCGCAGGTGATGCTGACGCGCGGCTACACGACGCGCGGCGCTCGGGGTGTGCTCGGTTCTGTGCCGCTGATCGTCGGCGGGCTGATCCTCGCGGTGCTGCCCTATGTCCACGGCGCTGGATGGCAGATCGCGTTCCTCGTCGTCGGCTCCGGGCTCTGCGGCTCGATCTACGTGGTCTGTCCGCCGATGCTCGGTGAGTTCACACCGGTGAAACAGCGCGGCGCCGTGATCGCGATCTATGGCGCGATCTATACGCTGGCGGGAATGATCGCGCCGTTCGTGATGGGCGCCGTGATTCAGAATGCGGCGGTGCCGCTCGACGGCTACATGACCGGCTTCACCATCAACGCCGTGATCATGGCGGGGTCGGGTGCCCTAGGGCTGCTGCTGCTCTGGCCGAACAGCGAGCGCGCAAGGCTGATGGCGCAAGCCGCGGCACAACCGAAATTCGCGTGAAGCAGTAACAATCATCCATAGTCCCTGCGTTCGCAGGGACGACATCGAGTATAGGCGGCGCCGCTGACCTAACTCGCCGCCGCGTCGAACTGCGGCTTGCTTCCCTGCGTGCCACGCACCAGTTTGCCCGGGCGCGCGCCGGTGGCTTTGCCGGCGCGCTGCGTCACCACGCCGGAGACGATGGTGGCGTCGTAGCCGTCGACCTGCTGCATCAGGCGGCGGCCGCCGACCGGCAGGTCGTAGTGCACTTTTGGCGGATGCAGATGCAGTCGGTCGTAATCGATCACGTTGACGTCGGCCTTGAAGCCGGGCGCGATCAAGCCACGGTCGTAGAGGCCGACCGAGAGCGCGGTCTTGCGCGATTGCGCGGCGACGACGAACGGGATCGACAGTTTTTCGCCGCGGCTGCGGTCGCGCGTCCAGTGCGTCAGGAGATAGGTCGGAAAACTGGCGTCGCAGATGATCCCGCAATGCGCGCCGCCGTCGGAGAGCCCCGGCACGGCATTGGGATCGCGCAGCATCTCCCTGATAGCATCGAGGTTGCCGTCGGCATAATTGAGGAACGGCACGTAGAGCATGCCGCGGCCGTCATCCGTCAGCATCGCATCATAGGCGAGTTCTTCCGGCTGTTTGCCCTGGCGCTTCGCCTGTGCGCCCAACGCATTTTCCGGCGGCTGTTCGTAGTCCGGTGGGTTTCCAAGCAGGTACATCTTGTCGTAGTTCGGCCGGAAGAACAGCGGATCGTCGGTCGCGGTGGCGTGCTCGCTCAGGATTGCCTTGCGCACTTCGGGCTGGCGCAGGCGGGCGAGCCGCTCGGCGAGCGGCAGATGCGCGATCGCCTGATAACTCGGGTGAGTCTGGAACGGATTGCGCGACAGTTCGAGTCCGAGCATCAGTCCGACCGGGCGGGCGGCGATCTGCGCCGTAATCGACAGGCCGCGCACCGAGGCCTCCCTGATGGTGTCGAGCGTCTGGCGCCAGCGCTGCGGCGCCTTGTCGTTCTGGGTGATCGAGAACGACACCGGGATTTTGGTGTTCTCGGCGACCCGCAGCATCATCGGCAGGTCTTCGTCGATGGTGGAGAGATCGAGCACGAATTGCAGGACGCTGCGGCCCTGCGAATGCATCGCCGCCGCGATCGCGGTCAGTTCGTCCTCGCCTGCCTTCAGCGTCGGCGTAAAATCGCCGGTCGAGGTGCGGTGGTTGAGCGTGCGCGAGGTCGAGAAGCCGAGCGCGCCTGCCCGCACGGCATCGCCCGCCAGTGCCGCCATCGCCTTGTTATCCTCCGGCGTCGACGGATCGCGGCGCGCGCCGCGCTCGCCCATCACATAAACGCGCAAGGCCGCGTGCGGCAGTTGCGCGCCGACGTCCATGTCGAAGCTTCTTTTCGACAGCCACTCCATGTAATCCGGAAAGCTTTCCCACGCCCACGGAATGCCGGCGCTCAGCACCGGCTCGGGAATATCCTCGACGCCTTCCATCAATTGAATCAGTCGGACATGGTCGGCCGGACGGCACGGCGCAAAACCGACGCCGCAATTTCCCATGATCGCTGTGGTGACGCCGTTCTGCGAGGAGGGCGTGATGTCCTGGCTCCAGGTGACCTGGCCGTCATAATGGGTGTGGACGTCGACGAAGCCCGGCGTGACCAGCTTGTCGCGGGCGTCGATTTCCTCCTTGCCCTTCGCGGCGACCTTGCCGACTTCGGTGATGCGGCCGCCTGCAATCGCCACGTCGGCTTCGAACAAGTCGCCACCCTTGCCATCGGCAACGGTGCCGCCGCGGATCACGAGGTCGGGGGTCGAGGTCATGGCTTCCATCCCGCTTTTTGATTTTGTTGCCGCATCATCCGACCTCATCGGATGCTGTCAACCGGCGGGGATGACGCTCAGGAATGCATTACAGCGGCTTCGGGACCGCAGGCTTGCGGTCGGTCACCAGCGCCAGCAGCACCGTCAGCACCATGAAGGCGACAGAGGCGCCGAACACCCAATGCGGCAGGCTCTGGTCCATGATCCAGCCGAACAATAACGGGGAGAGTATGCCGCTGAAATTGAAACCGGTGGAGACGATGCCGAAGGCGCGGCCCGCGGCGCCCGCAGGAGCCGCGTTGCGCACCAGCATGTCGCGCGAGGGGGCGATGACGCCGCCGAGGAATCCGGCCAGCCCCATCGCAGCGGTCAGCACCACCGACGGCAAATTGATCGTCGCAATGATTGTAATGATGATGGCGTTGATGGCAAAGCACGCAGCGGCGACATTGCCATGCCGCTTGGTGCGGTCGGCGAGATAGCCGCCGGCGAGCACGCCGGCCGCGCTGGCGCCGAGATAGGCGGTCAGCGCGACGTTGGCGGCCGAGATCGTCACGCCATAGCCGCTCATCAGCGCAACGACTCCGAAATTGCTGATGCCAGCACTGGACAGGCCGAGCAGCATGAAGAAGATCGTCAGCACGATGATCGCAGGCGTCACGATGCTCTGCTGCGGCGCTGCAGGGTCATCGGTCTTGCGATCGGCCGAACTGGCATCGGGAATTCTGACCGCGATCAATAGCAGCGCCGCCACTGGTCCCACCGCGCCGGCCACGATCAGCGCGCCAAGCCCGCCGACGGCTGTCACCAGCATGAGCATGATCGTGGGCGCCACCGCACCGCCAAGGAAACCCGCAAAGGTATGGACCGAAAACGCCCGGCCCATCCGCGCTTCATCCATATGTGTCGACAGGATCGCATAGTCGCAGGGGTGATAAACGCTGTTGGCAAGGCCAAGCAGCGCGGCCGAGAGGATCAGCGAGACGTAGCTCAGGTGCAGGCCGAGCATGATCAGCGCGAGGCCGCCGACGGAGAGGCCGATAAGCAGCACTTTTCGCGCGCCAATGTGGTCGGCGAGATAGCCGATCGGGGCCTGCGTCAGGCCGGAGACGACGCCGAACACCGTGAGCGCGAAGCCGAGCTCAATGTAGCCGACGCCCAACTGCTCCTTCAGGAACGGAAACAGCATCGGCAACACAAACAGATGGAAATGGCTGACCCAATGGGCGACCGAAATCGCCGCGAGCGTGCGCAGCGACGTGTCCGCTTTGGCTTGTTGCGGTGCGGCCAGAATATCGACCATGTCAGCTCAAAAATCCTGTGTAACTTTGGGCCCGGCTGGGCGGGGCCGAAAATATAGGCAGGCCGCTATTTGTCCATAAATGCCGTTGCATGGCAGCCCCGGCGCAGGGCAGGGCGCACGAAATGCCGCCATTAAATTGCGAGACAAAGGCGGCCCACGGGGCAATGATCCGGCATGCCTGATCCCGCAAAACCGCTCCGGGTACTGGTCTCCGAAGGTTCCTCGACCTCGGCCCGCGAGGCCATTACGATTCTCGGTCTTTCGGGCCATCACGTCGAGGTCTGCGATCCCTCACCCTGGTGCCTGTCGCGGTTCTCGCGCTTCGTTCGCAAATTTCACCGCTGCCCTGGGCTGCGGGACGATCCCGCCGGTTACCTGACCTTTGTCGAGCAGCGACTGGCCGGCGAAAAATTCGACGTGCTGCTGCCGACGCATGAGCAGGGATTTTTGTTTGCGCGGGTTGCGCAGCGCATCGAAGGCCGCGCCGGTCTCGCGCTGCCGGACTTCGAGAGCTATCGGCAAGCGCATAGCAAGGCCGGCTTCAGCCGGCTGCTCGATCGGTTGGGATTGCCGCAGCCGCCGACGCGCATCGTGCAATCCGCGCAAGGGGTGCGCGATGCGGTTCGCTTGCCGGCCGTCGTCAAAGCCTCTGTCGGCACCGCCAGCCGCGGCATCTGGTTCGTGCGCAGCGCGGACGACCTGATGCGCGCGCTGCACGATCTCGGCGGCGGCGATGCATTCGCCGGTGAGGTGCTGGTGCAAGACCTCGTCGCAGGCACCACCGAGAAAGCGCAATCGGTATTCTGCCGCGGCCGGATGCTCGGCTTTCATGCCTATCGGCAGATCGCCGCCGGCATCGGCGGCGGCGAGGCGATCAAGCAGAGCGTGAGCCGGCCGGTCGTTCGCGCTTACGTCGAGCAGATCGGCCGGGCGCTCGATTGGCACGGCGCGCTGTCGGTCGATTACATCATGCCGGACGTCGATACCGCGCCATTGCTGATCGATTGCAATCCGCGGCTGGTCGAGCCGATGAATGCCTATCGTTCCGGCGTCGATCTCGTCGGACTTTTGCTTCTGATCTCACTGGGCGAGACGCCGGTTCCGTTGCTTGCAAGCCGCGAGGGCGTGCTCACGCACCTGGCGATGCAGGCGTTGCTCGGATGTGCGGCGCGCGGCGGAACGCGGCCCGCCATTCTCAGGGAATGCTTGCATCTCGCTGCGGCGCGCGGGCCGTATGCCGGCAGTAGCGAAGAACTCACTCCGGTGCAATCGGACTGGATCAGCGCCGTGCCGTTGGCGGTGACGGCAGCCGTGCTGCTGGTTTCGCCGAAGCTGGCGATCAAACTAGCGCTCGGCGGTTTTGGCGCGCATCTGCTCGATGCAACGAGTATTCGGGTGATTGAAAGCGAAGGCTTCCACCAACACCGCTCGTCATCGCCAGCGAAGTGAACCGTAGGTTGGGCAAAGGCGCCCTTCGCGCCGTGCCCACCCTTTGCACCGCGATCTCGTCTTGAATGGTGGGCACGCTGCGCTTTGCCCACACTACGGGCTTCGCGGGCGATGACAACTTTTATGAGGCTACAACGGCTCATCATCAGGACCATAACGGTCCCGCTTCGGCGTAGCGATGTCGCCGTCCTCGTGGTCCTCCTCCTCCTCAACCGGCGGGGGCGGCGGCTTCTTCGGTTTGGCATCGCCTTGTTTCGGAGGCTCGCTGTTCTTCCTGCCTGTTCCGCCCATATGATTTCACCAAAGTGATGCTTCTTCGCCGGATCAATCGGCGTTTGCGCTGCATGCCGACTCAGGGTAACGGCATGACCTCAATCTAGTCGCGCCCGGAAGGCATCCTAGCGCCAGTTAAACGATTCTTCCCGCCCTTTTTGCGGCTTCAGCTCGAAGGGCATTACATGGAGCCAGTATGAAGAAGCCCCGCATTGCGCTCGATGAACCGCAACAGCGCAAGATCCTCCGCGCCGACAAGGCGCCGAGCACCGGTTACTCGCTGGTCGTGGATGGCCATTTCAAGTCGCATCACGATACGGTCGAGGCGGCCGAGGAAGCGGGCATGGCGTTGAAGAACCGCTTCCAGATGCTTCAGGTGCAGGTTTACGATGCCGAGAACAAGACGCGCTCGATGATCGATTGGCCGGGGCCGGCGTAACGCCGGATCTTTGAGCTCGATCGGCCGATCTCAGGTTCGTCGTCCGCCGTTCTGCTGGCTCGCCAGCCACTCGGACAGGGCCACCGGCTTCTCGTCGGGCCGCTTTGTGCTGCTGCGCGCCTTCTTTGCGGCCTTTGTGGCGGGCGCACGTTTCGGCTCGGCTGCTTCGCGCGCGAGCCGCAATGCCTTCAGCTTCGCCATATTGTCGAGCACGGCTTTCGCCGCTGCGTCGCGTTCGGCCTTGCCGGACTTTGCGTCCTGAGCCGCCTTGGCAGCCTTGTCGAAGCGCGCCTGGGCGCGATCGCGATCCTCTTTCGTCATTTCAAGTCAGCCTCTTTTCGCAATCCTGGCTCTGGTCTTGCCCTTGACCTTCGATTCCGGCGGATTTGCACGGTCGGCCGCTTCCTTTGCCAGACGCAGCGCGCGCAGCTTCTCGGTTCGCTGGCGGATCGCGATATCGGCAGCCGCGATCTCGGCCATCGCCTTGATGCCGTCGACTTCCTGGGCGCGCTTGCGGTTGAGCCTCATTTCTTTCAGCTCGGCGGCGCTCTTCGGCTCATCATTCATGTCATACCTCTGAAATCACGACTGATATCGTCGAGCGGTCTGTGGCCCATTTACCACGGATCGGCGCGCAGAGGATGTTATTTTCGGTCGAAAATGGCGCAGTTTCTGACAGAATCTGCCTTGATATGAAGGGTTGGCGGGGAACACGGCAGGTCGAGCCGGTCCGGCAGCAAGCCGAACCGGCTAGAGCCTTCTCGGTTCTGATTGAATCAGAACCGGGCTCTAGATTCTTGTTTTGACGCGTTTTCTCGACGCGAACCGGCGTCCACTTCGCTTGAAAACGCTCTAATGTCGGTCAGAACGTCGCGCCGGCCTTCACCATGAAGGTGCGGCCGGGGAGTGGATAGGCCGCGAAGCGGCCCGGCGTGAACGAGCTTGCGATCGCGTAGTCGTAATAGAGCGCGTTGAACAGATTATTCACGCCGACAGACCAGAAGAAGCGGTCGTAGGCGCCGCTCAGTTTCAAATCGACGGTGGCGTCCGCCGGAATGCGGCGCTGGGTGTTGGCCTGGTCATTGTCCATGATGCGTTCGCTCCAGGCCCGCACGGTAGCGTCCAGCACCAGATAGTTCTGCCAGATGTTCCAGGTCACGCCGCCGCTCGCGGTGTAGCGCGAGACCAGCGGGACGTCGTTGCCGGCAAACGGTCCCTCGCGAAACATGGCGCGGGTGTAGGCCACGCCGCCCCGCAGCAGCACGCTGTCGCTGACACGCAGCGAAGCGCTGGTCTCCGAGCCGTAGCGGCGGGTCGGATCGAGGTTGACGTTGAAGAACAGCACAGGATTGAAATGGATCTCGTTCTCGAGGTCCATGTTGTAGATGCTCGATTGCATCTGGAAGCCGCCGGACTTGATACGGAAGCCGCCCTCGATGTCATGCGAGGTCTGGGTCTTCAGTTTGAATTCGCCCGGAATCGCGGCGAATGTGAAAGGATCGAACGAAGGGCCGGAGGACACACGCTCGTCGACGTCAGGAGTGCGGAATGCGCGTGCGGCACGGCCGAACACGGTGAAGACGTTGTTGAAGCGATGCTCGAGACCGACATGCAGCGCATATTGCGTTTCGTTGCTGTCGAGCGGAATCGCCCCGGTGCCGAACGCAAACGGGGCGGTCCCATCGAAGCGGTCGCGCGCGGTCAAGTCGGTGTTTTGGACTCGAACGCCATAGGAGAAGTCGGTCGTCGGCAACAGGCCGATTGATTGCTGCCAGTAGCCGGCCAGCGTCTGCTGCGCCAGATCGTACCTGTGAAACGGCGTGAGGCCTTTGAATGCGCCGCGATCTTGGTGGAAGGTGGCATCGTAATAATCGATTCCGGTCAGAATCGACGACGGAATTCCGAATATCGTATTCTTGACGCTCAGCCGCGGCGTTATCGACCAGGTCAGCAAATTCGCATCGACGTAAGTGGATGCGAAACTGGAGCCCGGGTTCGTGCCAAAGAATCCTAATTGCTGCTTTTTTTCCCGCACGCCGCCGTCGACGATGAGTTCCGCGCCGTTCCAAAGCGATTTGGTGAAGCCGGCCGTGGCGCTGGCGCCCTGCTTGTTGGCATAATCGAAGGGCGTGCCGGTGCCTCTGCGGTCAGTGGCCAGTTCGTCGAGTCCGATGGAAGGCTGAACGAAGCGGCCGCCGGGGAGGCCCAGCTTTTGATCGTCGCCCGATAAGGTCAGGAATGCGGTGAGGCCAGGGGTGGTGTAGTTGATGTTGCCGATGCCGTTGCGCTGATCGAGCGCGTTGTTCACCCGGTATCCATCGGACTTGACGCCGTTGCCATAGAACGAGGCTGACCATGGGCCCGAGTTCAACGCAGTCGAAACAGAGGCCATACGCTGGTTGAAGGACCCAACTCCGGCTTCGCCGCGGATCGAGACCGGCGGACCGCCGACGCCGGTCTTGGTGACGATATTGACGACGCCGCCGATTGCGTTGTCGCCGTAAAGCACTGCGCCGCTGTTGCCCCTGGTGATCTCGATGCGTTCAATTGACTGAAGCGGGATAGTTGAAAGATCGACGCCGGCCTTGTCGATGTCGTTGAGCCGGCGGCCGTTGATGAGAACAAGCGTGTTGTTGGTGGCGAACGCGCCGAACCCGCGGACGTCGACCGTGGTCCCGGCGCCGTTCACGCCGCCGTACAGGTTGGTCAGTTGCACGCCCGGGGTTTGCGCGATGATCTCCTGCACGGTTTGCGCCGGCGAGTGCGCGATGTCCTCAGCCGTGATCACGGTCGAAGATGTTCCGACGATGCCGGAGAATTGCCGGCCGCCAGCTCCGCCCACACCTTGCGAAACGCTTTGCGATGGGACGTTCGAGCCGGTCCCCGCTGCGGGTCTCGTGCCGCTCGATGGCGCAGCCGCCGGCACGACGCGGCGCGAGGTCGATGGTTCATCGTAGGTCGGTTTGGCGCGCGTCCTGTTCTGGTCTCCGGGCGAGGTGACCTCGATCGGCGGCAATTGTTCGGACGCCGGCGTCTGCGCCTCTGCGCCGGAAATGCCGAGCGATACGATCGGTATGAGAAAGCTGGAAGCAAGCCAGACGCGCCGCCGCGTGGCTGTGTTGGTGAAAGACATGACTTGGACCTCGGTATGACGTCAGTGGCACGTCACAGCGAACCAAGTCTCACCATGTGCTTTGAGCAGCTCAGGTGAAGCTAATGTCTGTACTCCCCGACCGACATCTTCGCGTGTGACCACGGCTGACGGCAGGTCTCCTGGCTCGCGGGTCGTTACCCATCGTCGCCTTCCCAGGACCGAGATGCCCAGTGGCTCATGACGAAGGATTCGCCGCTTACAGTTGCGGGGGCAGCCGCGGAATTGGGGGATTTCCCCGCACCGCATTCCCTTTTGATCCCCAAACGGGAACCGTCGGGAACTATGGTAGAAGTTTGTCAAAGTCCGAGTCAATGCGCCCCGGGGCGTCCGGCGATCCTCACTGGACGAGTGCGCTATTTTTGCCGCATGAGCACGTCTGCCCGCCACCTGTACCGGGGCGGGTAAACCTGCTTTAGGACGATCGATGAGTGTTGAGGCCGTAACCCTGACCAATGAGGAAGCCGCGCGCCGGCGGATCGGCGCGACGGCAGCCCTTGCTGCCCTCGTGGTGCTCTTGACGCTGATCTCGCTCGGCATCGGTCCGGTGCGGCTGTCGCCGCTTGCGGTGGCGGAAGCGCTGTTCGGCGGCGGCAGCGAGGTGGCGCAGGTGATCGTGCGGGAGATCCGCCTGCCGCGCATGCTGCTGGCGCTGGCGATCGGTGCCATTCTCGGGCTGTCAGGCGCATCGCTGCAAGGTTTGCTCCGCAATCCGCTGGCCTCGCCCTCGCTGTTCGGCGCGCCGCAATCGGCCGCGTTCGGCGCAGTGCTGGTGATCGCGCTCGGGCTGGCCGACGTCCGCTCCTATGCGCTCCCGGTCGCCGCGATCGTCGCGGCGTTTGCTTCGGTGTTCGTGCTGCTTTCGATCGCCGGCCGCAACGCGGGTTTGCTGATCCTGATTCTGTCGGGGCTGGCGATTTCGAGCTTTGCGGGGGCCGCCACCGCCCTGGTGATGAACCTCTCCAGCAATCCGTTCGTGGTGCTGGAGATCGCATTCTGGCTGCTCGGCTCGCTGGAGGACCGCAGCTTTCAGCATGTGATGCTGGCGTTTCCCTTCATCATTGCCGGCGCGCTGATGCTGTTCAGCCAGCGCCATGCTTTTCGGGCGCTGGGCCTGGGCGAGGAAACCGCGCAGAGCCTTGGCGTCGATGTCGGGCGTCTACGGCTGTTCGTGATTTCGGGCGTCGCGCTCGGTGTGGGCGGCGCGGTCGCCGTCACCGGCACCATCGGTTTCATCGGCCTGGTCGCGCCGCATCTGATGCGGCCGTTGATCGGCCACGATCCCGGGCGGCTGTTGGTGCCGAGCGCACTCGCAGGCTCGGCGCTATTGCTAGCTGCCGATATTGCGGTGCGCATCATTCCCTCGACGTCGGACATCAAGGTCGGCGTGCTGACCTCGATCATCGGCGTGCCGTTCTTCCTCTATCTGATCATGCGCGAACGCCGCGCGCTCGGCGGAGGCGTCGCATGAGCGAGGCCGCGCTGCTGATCGCAAGGAGACTCGGCGTGCGGCTCGCCGGCCGCGTCGTGCTGAAGGACGTTTCGCTGGCGCTATCGGCGGGACACCTGGTGGCGCTGGTCGGCCCGAACGGCGCCGGCAAGACGACGTTGTTGCGGGCGCTGGCCGGGCTAATCCCCTCCGAGGGCGAGATCGCGGTCGGCGGCGATGCGCTGGCCTCGCTGCCGCTGCGCGAGCGCGCCAAACGTTTCGGTTATCTGCCGCAGGGGCATCTCGTGCATTGGCCGCTGCCGGCGCGCGATATCGTGGCGCTCGGCCGCTACCCGCATGGCGCAACCGATCCGGCGCGGCTGTCGCCGAAAGACGCCGAGGCCGTGCTGCGCGCGATGCAGGCGGTCGACGTGATGGAGTTCAGCGATCGCCGCGTCACCGAGTTGTCCGGCGGCGAGCGCAGCCGCGTGGCGCTGGCGCGTGCGCTCGCGGTGGAGGCGCCGATCATCCTGGCCGACGAGCCGACCGCCTCGCTCGATCCGCGGCACCAGATCGACGTCATGAAGAACTTGCGCGCGACCGCGGACAAGGGCGTGCTGGTCATCGTGGTGACGCACGATCTCGGGCTTGCTGCGCGGTTTGCCGACCATGTGCTGGTGCTGAAGGAAGGCAATCTGGTGTCGTGGGGTACGCCGGGCGAGGGGCTATCGGAGCAGGTGATGGCGGACGTGTTTCGCATCAGCGCCTATCGCGCGGAATATCAGCGTGAGGCGGTGATCGTTCCCTGGGCGGATATCTGATGCGACGGTTCGGCTTTCTTGTCGCGATCGTCGCGTTGGCGATGTCAAGCGGCGCGGCATTCGCGGCCAGCCTTCCGCGTATGGTGTCGATGAATGTCTGCAGCGATCAGTTGCTGCTGACTCTGGCCGACCCCGAGCAGATTTTGGGACTCAGCCGCTTCGCGCGCGACGGCTGGCAATCGCGGGCGGGCGACATCAGCCGCTATCCGGTATTATCAGGCGCGGCCGAGGACGTGCTCTTGCTCAAGCCGGACCTGGTCATCGCCAGTGCGTTTGACAAGCGTTCGACGCGGGAGCTGTTGAAGACGAAGGGCCTTCATCTTGCCGAGCTCGCCGTGCCGCGAAACCTCGACGAAGCCCGCGCGCAGATCCGCGAGGTCGGCGACATGACCGGGCACCCCGATCGCGCGGCCGCCGAAATCGCGCGGCTCGACGCCGCGCTGGCGCGCGCCCGCCGTGCCGCTGCCGAGCGGCATTATCGCGTGCTGCCGCTGTCGCGGCGCGGCTGGGTGGCGGGCAGCGACGGCTTTCTCGGTTCGCTGCTGAGCGAGGTCGGGCTGCGCAGCGCCGCCGGCGATCTCGGCTTTGCCTTCGGCGGATTTGCCTCACTGGAAGCGATCGTGTCCGTGAGGCCCGACTTCATCGTGGTTTCGCAAGCCGGCGATTATGCGCAAGACGACGGCCAGGCGTTTCTGGTCCATCCGGCGCTGGAGCGCTTCTACCCGCCGGAGCGGCGCATCGTGATTCCGGAGCGCCTGACCGAATGCGGCGGCGTGATGCTGGCCGACGCGCTGGATGCGCTGACGGCGGAATTGGCGCGGGTGGGGCGGTGAGGCTTGCTCGATTTTGTAGGGTGGGCAAAGCGAAGCGTGCCCACCATCCAGAGTCGATGTGCTGATAGATGGTGGGCACGGCGCTTGCGCCTTTGCCCGCCCTACGATCTTCACCCTTGAACCACCGGCCCACCGACCTTCTTCCACGCGTCCAGCCCGCCTTCGATATGCGCGGTGTTGGCCAGCCCCGCGTTCTTTGCCGCGGCCACCGCCATCGCTGAGCGCTCGCCGAAGGCGCAGAAGAACACCACCCGGCGGCCGGTCGCGGCGGCGACTTCGCGCAGCATGCCACCGGGCTGCAGGCTTTCGCAGATACCGGGATAGGGCGCATGCAGCGCGCCCGAGATCGTGCCATGCTTGGCGCGCTCGCTGGTCTCGCGCAAATCCACCAGCAGAATGTCGGGCTGGCCAAGGCTCGCAATCGCGTCGCGGGCACAGAGCGCGAGTCCCTGCTTGGCAAGCTCCTCCTGGTGCAGGCCGACATGCATGTTGGCGGGCACCGCGACGTCCATCATCTTCGGGTTCGGCAGCTTCAGGTTCGCCATCAACTCAATGTACTCGTCGACGTTGCGTACCTGCAGCCGCGGATTATAGCGGCGCTCCTCGCCGATGGTGGAAACCGTGTCGCCCTTGTAGTCATGGGCGGGGAATACCAGCGTCTCGTCCGGCAGTTTCAGAAGCCGGTTGAAGATCGATTCATATTGTGCGCGCGAAGAGCCGTTCTGGAAATCGGTGCGGCCGGTGCCGCGGATCAACAGCGTGTCGCCGGTGAAGACGCGGTCACCCATCAGATAGCTATAGGAATCGTCGGTGTGGCCGGGCGTGTACATGACATCCAGGCTCAACCCCTCGATCGTCACCTTGTCGCCGTCGGACACCCGCATCGAGACCACGTCGGCCTTGCTCTGCTCACCCATGATGGTGATGCACTGGGTGCGGTCGCGCAGTTCGCCGAGGCCGGTGACGTGGTCGGCGTGCAGATGGGTGTCGACCGCCTTCACCAGCCGCAGATCGAGCTCGCGCAGAAGCTGGCAGTAGCGATCGGCCTTTTCCAGCACGGGATCGAGGATCAACGCCTCGCCGCCGGCGCGGCTCGCCAGCAGATAACTGTAGGTGCCGGACACGCTGTCGAAGAGTTGACGAAAGATCATGGCTACACGTCCGCGTTAACTCAGGTTGGATCAAGGCCGGACGTAGTTCCAGCCCTGCTCCTGCAATTCCATCATTCTACCACGCTTCCGTCATTGCGAGGAGCGTAGCGACGAAGCAATCCATGCATCCGCATGGGGATAGATGGATTGCTTCGCTTCGCTCGCAATGACGGCGGAGGCGGTCACGGCCGCACTAGCGTATACCCGTTCTCCGTCAGAAACAGGATCTGCGCGACGCCGACCTGCACCGGCGTTGCCGCGGCGATGAACTCCGGCCGCTTGCCGGCCTCGCGTTCGAGCGTATCGACGGTGTTGAGGCAGACGTCGAAACGCGCGCCTTGCGCGACCAGGCTCTCGACCATCTTGCGGTTGGGATTTTCCGGGCGCAGCAGGTCGATGCCGGGGCCGAACGCGACGACCTCGATCGCCACCTTGTCGGGGTCGTAATGCTTCATCAGGTTGCTGGCGACGCTGAGCACGAGGCCCTGCTTGCGCGGATCGCTGTCGGAGAGCTGCAGCACGATCTTGTGCTCGGCGAACGGCTTGTCCTGCAGCGGTGCCTGCTGGGCGCGGGTCTCTGGCGCGGCGGTTGTAATCAGAAGCGCCGCGGCCATCACGCGAAGCATAGTCGAAAAGCCCGTCATGCCTGTCCCGCAATGCCCGGATTGCCTTCAACGCCTTTCAGTGTCACGCCCGGCGGCGAGCGGTTCGGCGGTTTGCCCGACCTCAGATGCCTTGCGACGACATCCCAGACCGGCGCGCCGTTCTGCTCGTTGACGGAAGCCCAGCCCGCCACTCTGTAGTGCTTGTCGGCTTCCAGCGCGCGGCCATTGTCGAGCTTGAGCTCGGAAATCCGTTTTCCCACGGTTTCAGTCGGCGTGCAGGTGTAGGCGAGCCCGCCGACGCGGACCATGTCGCCGCCCTGCTGGTAATAGGGGTCGGTGTTGAAGAGATTGTCGCAGATGTCTTCCAGCACGTCCTTGATCTGACCGCCGGTCATGGTCTGGACATAGGTTTCCGGATAGGTGACGGCGGTCTGCGCCATCACGTCCTCCATCGTAAGCGGCTGGCCGGCCAGCGCCGTCGTACCCCAGCGAAAACCCGGCGACAGCGCGATCTCCGCGTTCAATTCGCCGAGCAGCGCGTCACAAATGAGTTGGTCCATGCTGCCGCTGAAATTGCCGCGGCGATAGAGCAGACGGTCGGCTACACCGAGCTTCTCGCTAAGCGCAACTGCCTGCGGCTCGCGGATCTCATCGATCAGCGCCTGCATCGCCGGATCGGGCTTCAGCAGTTCGGAAAACACCGGCAGTAGCCGGTAGCGCACTTCCTTGATTTTGCCCTTGCCGATGTCGAGGTCGAGCACCGCCAGAAATTTTCCGTTCGAGCCGGCATTGGTGACGAGCGTGGTGCCGCCTGCGTTGGTGACGGCAATCGGCTGCGGCACGGCGTCATGGGTGTGGCCGCCGAGAATGACGTCGATGCCGGTGACGCGGCTGGCGAGCTTGAGATCAACATCCATGCCGTTGTGCGAGAGCAGAATGACGGCGTCGACCTTGTCGGTGTTACGATGCGTATCGACGAGTTTCTGCAGCTCCTCGTCGCGGATGCCGAACTTCCAGTCCGGTGTGAAGCGCTTCGGATGGGCGATCGGCACGTAGGGGAACGCCTGTCCGATCACGGCAACGCGATAGCCACCGATTTCCTTGATGACGGACGGCTTGAACACGCGCCCCGATGCCGGGTCGAACGCCTTGGCGTCGTTGAAGGCGGCTTCTTCAGTGAGATAGACGTTCTGCGCCAGGAACTCGCCCTTGAAGCGTTCGAGGTTGGCGCGCAGCGCCTTCTCGCCATAGGTGAATTCCCAATGGCCGGTCATCGCCTCGATGCCGAGCAGGTTGGCGGCCTCCACCATGTCGACGCCACGCATGGTATTGGCAAGACCGGTGCCCTGCCAGAGATCGCCTCCGTCCAGCAGCAGCGAGCGGCCGGAGCCGGCTTCGCTGCGCATGCGATCAATCAACGTCTTCAGATGCGCGAAGCCACCGAGCTTGCCGAACCGGCCGGCGGCCTTCTCGAACTCGACGTAGGTGAAAGCATAGGCATCGGCACTGTCCGGGCGGATGCCAAAGCGATCGAGAAAGGCGTGTCCGACCAGATGCGGCGGGTTGCCCTGCATCGGTCCAACGCCGAGATTGACGCTCGGCTCGCGGAAGAACACCGGCCGAAGCTGCGCATGCGTATCCGTGATGTGCAGGATACGTGCATTGCCGAACCGCTCGAGGTCGTAAACGCCCCCATTATCGGCGCCGCGCGCCAACCGTGGCAGGCTGCCTGACAGGGTGGCAGCGCCCGCTAGCGTCAGAAAATCGCGGCGGCGGATGGTCATGCGGGTCTCCGCGCGTCGTGGTGGCGCTTATCTCTTGAGCATGATCTTGTCGGAAAACCGGTTTCCACTTTTCCGGATCATGCTCTAGCGTATTTCCAGATCCTTCCAGCGGGTCTTCTCGCTGGTGGCCTGGAAGATCGAAGCCTTGGCCAGCGCCTCCGCTTCCTTGGCCGATGCGGCGGCCTTATCGAAATCACCCGCGTCCGCTGCCTTCTTCGCCGCCGCCAGCGTGTTCGCCGTGGTGGTCCATTGGTTGCGTAGCTTGCCGGCCTCCTTGTTGGCGGCTTCAGCCGCGGCGTAGGCCGCCTTGAATTCCTCCTCGGAGCCCGCGGCGAGCGCGAGTACAGCATCCGCGGCAAATAGCGCCAGAACTAATGCGGATTTCTGCATCAAGTTCCTCATGGCCGCGCTCCTGGACCTGAAATCGGCAGTCCGTTGCTGACATAGGACAGGTAATATTCGACGTTGCGATATTCGTCATCCTGCGGGCTGAGCGGCACTGCGCGGATCTGGCTGTTGCAGGTGGTGAAGCGCCGGCTGGTGGTGCCCATGCCGCTCCATTCCGAGCGGTAGATCGGCATTGCGTTGACGATGCCAAGCGCGGGCGCGAGGATTTCGGCGCGGATGCGTTCGCCCGGGCTCTGCACGTGGCAGGTGGCGCAGGAGAAATTGAGCTGGCCGCGGCGCGTGTAGAAATATTCCTTGCCGTTTTCGTAAGCCGCGAGCGCGCGCGGATCGTTCGGGATCTTGATGTCCATCGGCTTGCCGCGCGAGGTGAAGGCCATGTAGGCGGTCAGCGCCGCCATTTCGTCCTTCACATAGGAGAACGGCGGCTCGCCATTGGCCTCGCGGCAGCGGTTCAAGGCCAACTCAAGGGTGATGACCTTGCCTTCCTTCTCGTCGAAGTAAGGGTAGTTCTGACGGATGCCGATGCCGCCGTTCGGGAAGCAGTCGGCATAGGTCTTGCCGTTCTTGAACGGCTTGGAGAACATCTCCTTGCCCATTTCGAGCGAGAACTCGTAGGGCGGGAATTGCTCCTTGTCCTGCCACTGCCGATAAAGGTCCTCGTTCATCGAATAGGGGCCGTTGACGAAGTCCTCGAACTTTACCTTGGGAAATTTGTCTCTGAAGAACTTCTGGAACGCCTTGGCGTCGGCGACAGGATCGATCTTGTCGTCGGCTGCCAACAGCGGCGCGCCCGCCAGCGTCAGCGCGGCGAGCGCAATCGCGGCGGATGCCAGGAGGATCGCGGATCGCAGCTTCATTGGATCTTCGCCGTGGTGGTGTCGGTCGCGCCCTTGTTGTCGACCCAGCTTATTTTCAGCTCGTCACCCTTCTTGGCGCCCTTGAACGCGAACTTGACGTAGGGGTCCTTGGAGATACCACCGCCCCAATCGGCGGCGAACACGTTCTTGCCGTCATGCTCGAAGGTGAGCTGCTGGATGAAGTGCGGCGGAATGGTCTCGCCCTTGGCGTTCTTGACGAAGCCGGAATCCATCGGATGCTGGATCAGCGCCTGCACCTCGGTGATGTCGCCGTTCGAAGAAGCGCGCACGCGAATGGTGGATGCCATGTGAGTTCTCCCTGCCTTAACCGCCGCAACCGCCGACGGTGACTTTGACTTCCTTGGACGCGCTGTAGAGCTTGCCGCCGGCTTCCACCAGCACGGTCACGTTGCTGGTCTTGGCCATCTTGATGCGGTTGGCGACGCTCGGCAGCGTGCCGGCCGGGATGTTGTACTTTGCGATCAGCACGTTCGGATTCTCACTGACGAGGAACGCAACCGAGGTTACGTCGGCAAGGGTTGTAGAGACCGAGATCGGCACCACGGCGCCGTTCTCGGCGATCTCAGGCGCGTCCATCTTGACCTTGTCCGATGGCTCGGCGGTCTTGCCGTAGAGCGTCTTGATGACGTCGGCGTCACTCTTCTGCTTGAACGCCTCTTCCGGATATTTGTCGTTGGCCGCGGCGAGCGCCGGCGTCAGGCCGAAGGGAAGGTTGCCGAGGCCGATGAGCGCGACTGCGCCGGCACCCTGCAGGATCAGTCGCCGCGTGGTCGAAAATCCAACATCAATCTTATTCATCGAAAATCTCCTAAAACCTGCGTTGGCACGTCACAGGCTTGATCTCTCGTCTTGCGTTAAAGCGTCTGCAGGAAATCCACCACCGCGTCGATTTCCTTTTCGGTCAGGATCCGATTGCGTCCGAACGGCGGCATCACGGTGAGCGGATTGCGCAGGGTCTCGTCATGGAGAATGGCGACGAGATCCTCGCGCTTCGGATATTTGCTCTTGATGTCGACCAGTTCGGGCCCGATCGTGCCGGGAAGGTTGCCGCCCTTGATGACATGACAGGTCAGGCAATTGCCCTTGCTGCGGTCGAAGGCCAGCTTGCGGCCTTCATCCACCGCGGATTGCGCCTGCGCGGCGCCCGCGGACGCCAGAGCGACGAGCAGCGCCAACGCCGGAAGCTTTGCGGATTTCGTCGGGAAATGATCGGTCACAGGCGTTTCCGTAATTTCTACTTCTGTTGCATGGTGTCGAGCGGACCGGTCGTGCGCGGCGTCAGATTCCTGCCTTCAGCCGTCGACGATATCCTGACATCGGCGGCGTTGACGCAATCGTTCATGCAGGGTTTTGACATCGTATCGGGGCGCGGGTCGGTCCAGATGAAATTGTCGCGATTGCGCATTTTGACTTTCGGCAAACTGTTGCGATCGGCAACGAATTCATGGGGAACGAGATCGTTCAGGTTCAGAATATAGGCGGTCAAAGCATAAACGTCATCCGCTGACAATGTGTGCGGCGCCTGCATCGGCATGGCGCGGTTAATATAGTCCCACAGGGTCGGGGCGAATGGCCAGTAGCTGCCGACGGTCGGCTCCGGGCGCTCGTCCCGGAGCGATCCGACGCCGCCCACAAGCTTCGGAAACCGGCCTTCGCCCTCGCCGAAGGTTCCATGGCACGCAGCGCATTGCTCGGCATAAACCTCGGCGCCCCTGTCGACCGTGCCCTTGCCGGGCGGCAGGCCCGTTCCGTCCTCGCCGCGCACGTCGATGTCCCATCCGGCGATCTGCGCCGGCGTGGCTACGCTGCCGTAACCGAACGAGCCGGGTTCGGCCGCGCCGGCGAGGCTTGCGGCGCAGGCAAGCAGGATGGCCATGATCGGCAGGCAAATCTTACGCGAGCTGTACATTGAAGACGCTTCCGTCGGGCTTGACCTGCCAGGTCTGGATCGAATTGTTGTGGTAGACCGAGTTTGAGCCGCGCTGTGCGCGCAGTTGTGCAATTGTCGGCTGCATATAACCGGTCTCGTCGATAACGCGGGATGCGACCAGCGCGGGCCGGCCGTCCCAGCGCCAGGGCAGGGTGAACTTCGTCAGCGCCTTCGACAGCACCGGCTCGTGCAGCCGCGCGGTCTGCCAGTTGATGCCGCCGTCCATGGAGACATCGACGCGCTTGACCCTGCCGTTGCCGGTCCAGGCCAGTCCCCGGATTTCATAGAGGCCGGGTCCATCGAGTGGCTTTTCCGGGCAGGGAAAGGTGACGACCGATTTGGCGTCAATCAGCCAGGTGAAGCCGCGCGAGGTGCCGTCCGGCATCAGGTCGGTGTATTTCGAGGTTTCCTCGCGGGTGTGCCACGGCTTTTCGCCGAGCTTGATCCGGCGCAGCCACTTGATGTTGACGTTGCCTTCCCAGCCCGGCACCACCAGCCGCAGCGGGTAGCCCTGTTCGGGCCGCAGCGCCTCGCCGTTCTGCGCATAGATCACGAGGCAATCGTCGAGGCATTTGTCGAGCGGCAGGCTGCGGTTCATATGCGCGCCGTCGGCGCCTTCGACCATCGCCCACTTCGCCTGCTTTTTGATGCCGGTTTCCTCCAGCAGCGTCGACAGTTTGACCCCGGTCCATTCCGCGCAACTGACCATGCCGTGGCTGAACTGCAGCGAATTCATCTGCGCGGCGCGCCAGTTCATGCCGCCATTGGCCGGGCATTCGATGAAATGGATGCGCGACACGGACGGGAAGCGCATGATGTCCTTCATGGTGAGAAGCAGCGGACGCTCGACGAGGCCGTGGATCATGAGTTTGTGCTGCGCCGGGTCGATATCGGGGCGGCCGGCGTGATGGCGCTCGAAGAACAATCCGTTCGGCGTGATGATGCCGTGCAGATCCTGCAGCGGCGAAAAGCTCACCGACGATTCCGCGCTCGCCGTCAACCACGGCACGTTGCGGCGGATGACGGAGGCTTCGGTATCGGCGGGGCGGCCATAGGGCCGGTCGACCACGCCGGCGCCGATCGATTGCGACCAGGGCGCGTCCGCGGGAGGAGACTCCTGCGCGGGGTCCGCTATGGCCTGTTTGCCGCCAACAGCGAGGCTGCCGGTCAGGACTGCGCCGAGGCCAAGGAAGCGGCGGCGGCCCATCGGGGTATCCGGGGCGGCGGGATCAGAAAGAACAGCTTTGCTGCGTAACGGGTCTGGCCGCACGTTTTCTTCCCCTTGCGGCCGCATCGCCGCATAATTTCTTGCTTTTTTGAACCGATATCCACATTTACTAATTTAGTCAATGCTAAAGAAGGGCCGGCGCGCTAGTATGGTATGTCTGCTTCGCAGGCGCGGAAAACGATATCGGATCTGCAGTGATGAGAGCAGCCGCCCCGGCAGCCCAGGAAACTGAACAACAGACTACGCAAGAGACCGCCTTTGCCTCCGGCGCCGACGACGCAGCGGCGCTGAAGAAGCTGGCGAAGCAGGCCGGTGACGCCGCGCAGCTCCTGAAAATGCTCGCCAATGAGAAGCGTCTGCTGATCCTCTGCTTTCTTGCCGTGCGCGGCGAGATGACGGTGGGCGAGCTGGTCGCCATCGTGAATCTCAGTCAGTCCGCGCTATCGCAGCATCTGGCGAAATTGCGCGCCGACGGCCTGGTCGAATTCCGGCGAACCTCGCAGACGCTGCACTATCGCGTCGCCGACCAGCGCACATTGCGTCTGCTTGGGGTGTTGAAGGAGATCTTCTGCGGCGATCTGAAGTGATGGCTGAGCCACTGATTTTTTCGGGACCGAACTGCGATGGCTGAGCATGTGGCGGAATTCGGCAAGGATGGCCGGCCGGTCGAGTCCGACGGACGGCTCGACGCGGCGGCATTCCACCGCAACCACGAACCGATCTGGGCGGTGCTGCAAAAATTCCTCACCGGCAAATCCGGCGACGTGCTGGAAGCCGGCAGCGGCACCGGCCAGCATGTGGTGCATTTTGCAAAGCGCACGCCCGACATCACCTGGTGGCCGAGCGATCTCAATGAACGACATCTCAAGAGCATCGAAGCGTGGCGCACGCATGCCGGTCTGCCGAACATTCGCTCAGTGCTGCGGGTCGATCTCGCCGACCCGGCCTGGTGTCCGGCGATGCATGACGGCAGCGGGCCGGGCAAACTGCTCGCGGTGTTCTGCGCCAACGTGATCCACATCGCGCCCTGGCGCGTCGCCGAGGGCCTGTTCGCCGGCGCGGCGCGTTATCTCCATAACGACGGACGACTGTTTCTCTATGGCCCGTTCAAGCGCGACGGCAAGCACACCGCGATGAGCAACGCCGTGTTCGACACCAGCCTGCGCGAGCAGGACGCCGAATGGGGCGTGCGCGACATCGGAGAGCTCAGTACATTGGCTGAGAGCGTCGGCCTTTCGCTGATCGAAACCGTAGCAATGCCGGCCAACAACATGATTGTGGTCTTCGCGCCATCCACCAAGGGTGACGTCGGCGCATAGCGTGCGCCCGTTTGCGTCGGTTGATCGCGCCGCCCCGTGTCTTCATAGTGCCGCGGAATCAATCAACGAGGCTCCCGGCCCGGGGCCTGCCGGGCGGGAATGCCGATGCTGGATACGACAGCCACCGAAGAGGTATCGAACGACGCCCGCGCGCGCGCCAACGTGCTGCGGCTCGCCGCGGCGCAGGCGCTGACCGGCGCCAATTCGGCGGTGATTTTCGCCACCGGCTCGATCGTCGGCGCGACGCTGGCGCCGACCATCTCGCTCGCCACCGTGCCGCTATCGATGTACGTGCTGGGGCTCGCCGCGGGCACGCTGCCGACAGGTGCGATCTCGCGCGCCTATGGCCGCCGTGTCGCGTTCATCATTGGCACCTTCTGCGGAATCCTCACCGGTGCGCTCGCCGCCGCCGCCGTTCTCTACGCCTCGTTCTGGCTGTTCTGCTTCGCGACCTTCCTCGGCGGCCTCTACGGCGCAGTCGCGCAGTCCTATCGTTTTGCCGCCGCCGACGGCGCCAGCAGAGCGTTCCGGCCGAAAGCCGTGTCCTGGGTAATGGCCGGCGGCGTGTTCGCCGGCGTGCTCGGTCCGCAGCTCGTGCAGTGGACCATGGATATCTGGCCGCCTTATCTGTTTGCGTTCAGCTTCGTGGTGCAGGCGTTCGTCGCGCTGGTGGCGACGGCGGTGCTGTGGGGCGTCGACGCGCCGAAGCCGGCACCGTCGGACATGCATGGCGGGCGGCCGCTGTTCGAGATTGCACGGCAACCGCGCTTCATTGCCGCGGCGCTGTGCGGCGTGATCGCCTACCCCATGATGAATCTCGTCATGACTTCTGCGCCGCTCGCCATGAAGATGTGCGGGCTTACGGTGAGCGATTCCAATTTCGGCATCCAGTGGCACATCGTGGCGATGTACGGGCCGAGCTTCTTCACGGGCTCGCTGATCGCGCGTTTCGGCGCACCGACAATCGTGGCACTTGGCCTGACCCTGGAAGCCGCCGCTGCCGCGATCGGCCTTTCCGGCATCACCGCGCTGCATTTCTGGGCGACGCTGATCGTGCTCGGTGTCGGCTGGAATTTTGCCTTTATCGGCGCCTCGGCGCTGGTGCTGGAGACGCATCGGCCGCAGGAGCGCAACAAGGTGCAGGCGTTCAACGACTTCCTGATCTTCGGGATGATGGCGCTGGGGTCGTTCTCGTCCGGCCAGTTGCTGGCGCATTACGGCTGGTCGATGGTAAACATGGTAGTGTTCCCGCCGGTGCTGCTCGGCCTTGCGGTGCTCTCGTTTGCGTCATTTGCCAAGCGTCGCGCGAAGCTGCAGGCGGTCGACGAGATTCCAGGTCCGAGTGTCTAATTGCCGGAGGTCCCATGCCGTCGCGCGCCCGTCTCGATGAATTCATCGCCGCCGTCGTCTCCGGCGATCATGCCGGCGCGATCGAGCGCTTCTACACCGAGGACGCCAGCATGCAGGAGAACGCCGCTCCGCCACGGGTCGGCCGCGACGTACTCGTGGCGCATGAGCGCGCGGTGTTGGAGCGGGTCAAAAGCGTGACCTCGACCTGCGTGACCTCGATCGTTGAGGGCGACCATGTCGCGATCCACTGGATTTTCGACTTTGTCTTTCATTCAGGCAAGACCGGCCGGTTCGACGAAGTCGCGCTGCAGGAATGGCGCGGCGACAAGGTATTTCGCGAGCGGTTCTTCTACGATCCGTCGAAGCCGGCCTAGTTGCCACCTGCTGACATTTCGGCCAGCACCGAAGCAATTGCCCAGCGGGTCTGCTAACCTTCTCCGTCATGGCCGGGCTTGTCCCGGCCATCCACGTCTTTGACCGCCGCAGGAAGGACGTGGATGCCCGGGGCAAGCCCGGGCATGACGACGTGAGAAATAGCAAAGAGAAGCAAACGACGTTGGACGCTCGCAACTACGCCACCATCGACGAGACCTCGATCCGCTACGACGGCTGGCGCATCGTCGTCGTGTGCTTCCTGCTGGCAACCTTCGGCTGGGGGCTCGGCTTCTACGGCCAGAGCGTCTATGTCGCCGAGTTGCAGCGGCTGCACGGCTGGCCGGCGTCGCTGATTTCGTCCGGCACCACGTTCTTCTATCTGTTCGGCGCGCTGCTGGTCGCGTTCGTCAGCGAGGCGATCAAAGCGTTCGGTCCGCGCAGTTGCCTGATCGCGGGGACATTCGCGATGGCCGCGGCCGCGATCTCGATCGGTCAGGTGCGCGAACCCTGGCAGCTTTACCTTGCGAACGCCGTACTCGCGTTCGGCTGGGCCGGCACCAGCCTCGGCATCATCACCAATACGCTGGGGCTGTGGTTCGACAACAAGCGCGGCATGGCGATCAGCCTGGCGCTGAACGGCGCGAGCTTTGGCGGCATCGTCGGCGTGCCGCTGCTGGTGACCGCGATCGGCTATTTCGGCTTCTCTGGCGCGATGATGGCGTCGGCCATCGTAATGGTTGCGTTGATGGTGCCGGTGATCCTGCTCTTGGTCGGACGGCCGCCGCTTCATCTGAGTGCGAGCGGGTTAGAGGCTGCCGACGCGCCGTCGCCGACGCAAATTCGCGCACGCGCCTTTCGCGACATCGGCTTTCTCTCGGTGTCGTCGGCGTTCGCGCTGGTGCTGTTCGCGCAGGTCGGCTTCATCGTCCACCTGATCGCATTTCTGGACTCGGTGATCGGGCGGCAGCGCGCGGCGATCGCGGTGGCGCTGTTGACGGCGATGGCGGTGGTCGGCCGTGTGCTGTTTTCCTTCGTGATCGACCGGATGAACCAGCGGCTGGCGTCCTCGCTTTCCTTCGTCAGCCAGGCGGTGGCGCTGCTCATCGTCATCAATGTGCATAACGATTACGTGCTGATCGCAGCCTGTGCGCTGTTCGGCTTTTCCGTCGGCAACCTGATCACACTGCCGGCCCTGATCGTGCAGCGCGAGTTCGATCCGCGTTCATTCGGCGTGCTGGTCAGTTTGATCACGGCGATCAACCAGATCACGTATGCGTTCGGTCCCGGCGTAGTGGGATTGTTGCGGGATCTGTCCGGGAGTTACACGCTGCCGTTCTACGGGTGCATTGGGGTGGAGCTGACGGCGGCGGCCCTGATCATGATCCGTGGCCACAGAAAGACGTAGCCCGGATGAGCGAAGCGACATCCGGGACCGGTGTCGCTGCAATCCCGGATGTCGCTACGCTCATCCGGGCTACGGGGTCTGCGCCTCCCGTCTACGCCTCCCGCTGCCGCAGCAAATCCTCCAGATCCAGCCGCTTGGTGAACATCGCGAGCGAGCCATCGGGCGCGCGGGGCCATTCTTCTTTCGGCCGGTCGCGATAGAGTTCGACGCCGTTCTGGTCGGGATCGCGCAAATAGAGCGCTTCGCTGACGCCATGGTCGCTGGCGCCGTCGAGCTCGATGCCGGCCTGGATCACACGATACAGCGCATCCGCCAGCGCTGCGCGGGTGGGATAGAGAATGGCGGTGTGAAACAGGCCGGTGGTGCCTGGCGGCGGCGGATGGCCGCCTTTGCTTTCCCAGGTGTTGAGGCCGATGTGATGGTGATAACCGCCGGCCGAAATGAATGCCGCGCCAGAACCCATCCGTTGCATCACCTCAAAGCCGAGCACGCCGCAATAAAAGCCGAGCGCGCGTTCGAGATCGGCGACCTTGAGATGGACATGCCCGATCCGCGTGCCGGCGACGATGGGTGGGGATTGGGGCATGTGTTGTCTCCATTCGGAAGGTGACGTGCCCCGGATGCTGCCCGGCGCGAAGCGGTGCGCTGCTAAGCCGGGGCCTATGGCGCGCGCCCGCATGGGTCCCGGCTCTGCAGTGCACCGCTGAAGAAGCGCTGCACTGCGTCCGGGACACGTAGGCGCGGATTCTCGTTACACAAGATCCGATACCTCGCCGTCCGGCAGCCCGAACTCAAACGTGTTCAGCGTCATCGAGACCATCGTGTAATAGCCGCACAGCCCGATCACCTCGACAATCCCGCGTTCGGTGAGCACTTTTACCGCTTCGTCATACAGCGCTTGCGACACGCCGTGGCCCTCATGCAGCGACTTGGCGAGATCGTAGATCATCCGGCCCTTGGGGTCATCGAAGACGGGCGTGCGGCGGTCGCGGATGTCCTCGATGATTTTCGGATCCATGCCGCCCTTCAGCGCCAGGCGCTTGTGCGCATACCATTCGTAATGCGACGTCCAGTGCCGCGCAGTGACGAGGATCGCGATCTCGGAAAGTTTTGCGGGAAACATCGTGTTGAAACGAAGCTGCTCTCCGAGCCGCGTGGCGTGCTGCGCCATCTCTGGGCTGTTGAGCCAGGCCATCATCGGTGCCGGAGGGGCGCCGCGCTTGCCGGCGATGGCCTCGTCATAGGTTTCTTTTTGCGCGGCGCTCATTTCGCCTGGCGAAAGCAACTTCAGCCGCATGCCTGTTTCCCCTTGTTTTTCAATTGTTATCGTCTAGCGCATACACCCGATCGGGCATCGTGACCACCGCCAGAGCGGCATGGCCTGATGTCAGACATATATTGAATTCCGCAACGCGAGGGCTAAGGTCACTTCCAAACATTCCCATATGGAAGCGCCTGATATGTCCGACCTGGAAACATTCCGCCGTGAAACCCGCGCCTGGCTGGAGGCCAATTGTCCGCCGGAAATGCGACGGCCGATGACCTCCGAAAGCGATACCTACTGGGGCGGTCGCAACGCCAAATTCTCCTCCGAGCCGCAGCGCGTCTGGTTTGAGCGGATGCGCGACAAGGGCTGGACCGTGCCGGATTGGCCGAAGGAATATGGTGGCGGAGGGCTGGAGCCTGCCGAGCACAAGGTGCTGCGTGAAGAAATGGCGGCGATGGGCGTGCGCTCGCCGCTTTCGAGCTTCGGCATCTGGATGCTTGGGCCGGCGCTGTTGAAGTACGGCACCGAGGCGCAGAAGAAAGAGCACCTGCCTGACATCGCCGCGGGACTGATCCGCTGGTGCCAGGGCTATTCCGAGCCGAACGCCGGATCGGACCTCGCCTCGCTGCAAACCCGCGCCGATAGCGACGGCGACGACTACATCATCAACGGCCAGAAGATCTGGACGTCGTATGCGAACTACGCCGACTGGATTTTCTGTCTGGTGCGTACCGATCCCGCCGCGAAGAAGCATGACGGCATCAGTTTCATCCTGTTCGACATGGCCTCGAAGGGCGTGTCGACCAAGCCGATTCTTCTGATCTCCGGTTATTCGCCGTTCTGCGAAACCTTCTTCGACAACGTGCGGGTGCCGAAATCGCATGTGGTCGGCCAGGTCAACCGCGGCTGGGATGTTGCAAAATATCTGCTGCAGCATGAGCGCGCGATGATCTCGGGCACTGGAGAGCGCGGTATCGGCCGTCCGCTCGGCCAGGTCGCAGCCGACTCCGTCGGCAGCGATGATTCCGGCCGGCTCGACGATGCCGTGCTGCGCGGCCAGATTGCGGCGTTCGACATCGACGAGGCGGCGTTTGCGGCGGTGGCTGAGCGCGCCGTTGATCTCGCGAAAGCCGGACAATCGCATCCGGCGTTCTCCTCGGCGATGAAGTATTACGGCACCGAGCTCAACAAGCGCCGCCACGAAATCCTGATGTCGGCCGGCGGCATCGATGCGCTGGAATGGGAAAGCGAGCGCTCCAGAGGCGGCGCCCGTCCGCGCGCCTGGCTGCGCACCAAGGCCAACTCGATCGAAGGCGGCACCAGCGAGGTGATGCTCGGCATCGTCGCCAAGCGCATCCTCGATCTGCCGGGGGCGTGAGGCCTGAGTCCCTCATCCTGAGGAGCGCGAAGCGCGTCTCGAAGGATGAGGCCCCCATATCGGCCTCATGGTTCGAGACGGCGCCAAGGCGCCTCCTCACCATGAGGATCAATAGCGAAATCAGTCGAAAATTACTCTAGCGGAAATCATCGATGCCCCTCGTCCTCACCGAAGAACAATCCATGCTGCGCGACAGCGCGCGCGGCCTCATCAGCGACAAGGCGCCGGTGTCGCATCTGCGCAGCTTGCGCGACAGCAAGGACGAAACGGGCTTTTCCCGCGAGCTCTGGAAGGCGTTTGCCGAGATGGGCTTTTCCGGCCTGCTGGTGCCCGAAAATTTTGGCGGCAGCGGGCTCGGCTGCGTCGAGGCCGGCATCGTGATGGAGGAAATCGGCCGCACCCTGATGCCGTCGCCGTTCCTGTCGACCGCGGTGCTGGCGGCGTCGGCGCTGTCGCGCAGTGGAAATGACGCGCAAAAGTCCGCACATCTGCCGAGGATTGCGGACGGATCGCTGCTGGCGGCGCTCGCGATCGATGAAGGTGCAAAACATCGCCCGCTGCAGATCAATTTGCAGGCGGTGCGCTCCGGCAACGGCTTCAAGCTGAACGGCGCCAAGGCGTTGGTGGTCGACGGCCACACCGCCGATCTCCTGATCGTCGCGGCGCGCACTGGCGGCGCGGCCGGCGAACGCGATGGGTTGACGCTGTTTCTGGTCGATCCCAAGGCCAGGGGCATTGCGATCGAACGCACGGTGATGGTCGACGCACATAACGCTGCGCGGATCGAATTCAGCAATGTCGAGGTCAATGCCGATCAGGTGCTCGGCGAGGTCGACCAGGGCGGCGCGTTATTGGAGGGCGTGCTCAATATCGGCCGCGGCGCGGTAGCTTCCGAAATGGTCGGCCTGAGCGAAGAGGTATTCGGCCGCACCGTGACGTATCTGAAGGAGCGCAAGCAGTTCGGTAAATTGATCGGCGAATTCCAGGCGCTGCAGCACCGCGCCTCCCAGCTCTATATTGATATCGAGATCACCCGCGCGGCCGTGCTGAAGGCGCTGCAGACCCTCGACGGCGATTTCGAGCACGCTGGCGCGGCAGTGTCAGTCGCAAAAGCCAAGGCCGGCACCACGGCGACGCTGGCGGTGCAAGAGGGCGTGCAGATGCACGGCGGCATGGGCATGACCGACCAGTTCGACATCGGCTTCTTCATGAAGCGCGCCCGCGTCTGCCAGGAATTGTTCGGCGACAGCAATTACCACGCCGATCAGTTGGCGCGGATGAAGGGGTATTGATCGTCCCGAAGCGGCTCGTCATTCACCGCTGTCATCGCCCGGCCTTGTGCGCAATTGCGCACTGGGACCGGGCGACCCAGTATTCCAGAGACGGTAATGCTTGAGCCGATGGGCTGCGGCGTACTGGGTCACCCGCCTTCGCGGGTGACGACATTTTATGGTGGTTGAGAGACCTACCGTATCGGCGGGGCGTACTGAATCCCGCCGTTGCTCCACAGCGAATTCAGGCCGCGCGGGATCTTCAGCTTCGATCCTTCGCCGACATTGCGTTCGTAGACCTCGCCGTAATTGCCGACATGGCGGATGATGCGGGCGGCCCAGTCCTTGGGCAGGCCGAGATCTTCGCCATAGGCGCCTTCGGTGCCGACCAGCCGCATCACGTCGGGCTTCTTCGACTTCAGCGCCTCGTCGATGTTCTTCGAGGTGATGCCGAGTTCCTCGGCGTTGATCATTGCATACAGCGTCCACTTCACGAGCATCATCCAGTCGTCGTCGCGCTGGCGCACCACAGGCGCGAGCGGCTCCTTGGAGATGACGTCGGGCAGGATGACGTGGTCGCTCGGCTGAATCAGGTTCAAGCGAAGCGCGTAGAGCTGGGAAACGTCGGCGGTGAAAGTGTCGCACTTGCCGCCCTCGTAAGCCTTGAGCACGTCTTCCAGCTTGGGAAACTTGACCTCGGTATACTTCATGTTGTTGGCGCGGAAATGGTCGGCGACATTGAGCACCGTCGTCGTCCCCTCCTGCACGCAAACCTTGCTGTTGTTGAGGTCCAGCGCGGAATCGATGTTGCGTGAGCGCGGCAGCATGAAGCCCTGGCCGTCATAATAGGCGACCGCCGGGAAATAGAGGGCGTAGTTGCTCTCGCGGGACATGCTCCAGGTCGTGTTGCGCGAGAGGATGTCGACCTTGCGGCTCTGCAGCTCCTTGAAGCGCTCGTTGGCATCCAGCGCCACGAATTTTGCCTTCTTGGGATCATCGAAGATCGCCGAGGCTACCGCGCGACAGAAATCGACGTCGAAGCCGGTCCAGTCGCCCTTGTCGTCGGGGATCGAGAATCCGGGCAGGCCCTTGTTGACGCCGCACAGTACTTCGCCGCGGCGGATGGTCCGCTTCAGCGTCTTGGTGTCGTAACGTTCATAGGTGATTGCAGCGGCCGCGACCGCGATTGCGACCGCCAGCCCGATGAGCAGGCCGCCTCGAAATGTCCGTAGCATTTTCTAACTCACGATTTCAGGAGAATGGACCGTCTGAACAGACAGCGGCGGGATTAGAGCTCCGGCTTCTGCCGGATAATCACTTTGGTGCCGACGGGCACGCGCTCATAGAGATCGGTGACGTCGGCGTTGACCAGCCGGAAGCAGCCGGAGGAGACGGCGGTGCCGATGGTGTCGGGCCGGTTGGTGCCGTGGATACGGTAGACGGTGGTGCCGAGATACATCGCGCGCGCACCGAGCGGGTTGCCGGGGCCGCCAGCCATGAAACGCGGCAGATAGGGCTGGCGCGCGATCATCTCCGGCGGCGGCGTCCAGTCCGGCCACTCCGCCTTGCGGGTGATGTTCACCAGTCCCTGCCATTGAAATCCTTCGCGGCCGACACCGATGCCGTAGCGCAGCGCGCGGCCGTTGCCCTGGATCAGATAGAGATGGCGCTCGGCGGTGACGACGATGATGGTGCCCGGTGCTTCGTTGGTGCGATAGAATACCGCGGTCTTCCTGAACTGCGGATCGAGCTCGACGGATTCGTCGGGAAGCACGCCGGGCTGGTCGCCGACGTCGGGTTGCCGCAACTGCGCCTGGCTCTGAGAGGCTGAAAGGATCAGACCGCCGGCGGCGATCACCATCCAGATCAGGTGCCGAAATTTTGTCATCGCAGAAATTCTCCTTGTTGGCGCGGCGGCCAAATTTGGCGCTTTGGCAAATCAGCGGAACCATCAAATCTCAGGGCTGGCTTGATGGCAAGTTTAGGGCGAATGCGGCGGATACGTGACTGAAATGTCGTCCATTTTCGTCGTCTACCAAATTCATGGGATATCCCGCCTGCCTTATTTCGGCGCGATCCACAGCCGCAGGCAAAACGAAATCAGCGCGACGGTGCCGACGCCGCCGAGCCAGAGCGCGGCAAACCACAGCAGGCGCTGCATGAGAGGGCGAGGGGTCGGCTCGTTGGGCTTCAATGGTATCCACTCTCGGGTTTGACCTTGCCGCGAAACACCCAATAGGCCCAGGCGGTATAGCCGAGGATCAGCGGGATCAGCCCGGCGACGCCGACCAGCATGAAGAGCTGGCTGTTTTCCGGCGCCGCCGCCTGCCAGATCGTGATGCTCTGCGGCACGATATAGGGGTACATGCTGATGCCGAGGCCGGCATAGGACAGCGTAAACAGCGCCAGCGTCAGGAAGAACGGCTGGTAGTCGTATTTGTTAGCGAGACTGCGCAGCAACAGGGCGGTGACTACAGCAACCGAAATCGGTACCTGTGCCGTCATGAGGACGTTCGGCCAGGCGAACCAGCGCTCGGTGTACTGTATATGGAGGAACGGCGTCGCGATGCTGACCGCGGCGATGGCCCCGAGCATCGCGAGCAACAGGACCCAGCTCAGGTGATAGGCGCGGTCGCGCAACTCGCCTTCCGTCTTCATGACCAGCCACGTTGCGCCGAGCAGCGAATAGCCGATCACCAGCGATACGCCGGTCAGCATGCTGAACGGCGTCAGCCAGTCCCACCAGCCGCCGGCATAGTGCCGCCCCTCGACCTGCACGCCCTGCAGGATGGCGCCGAGTGCGATGCCCTGCGCCAGCGTCGCCAGCAACGACCCGCCGAAAAAGGCGATGTCCCATCGGTTGCGCGCGCGCGTCGTGCGCCAGCGGAATTCGAAGGCGACGCCGCGGAATACGAGGCCGAGCAGCATCGCAATCATCGGCGTGTACAACGCCGGCATCAGCACGGCATAGGCGAGCGGGAAGGCCGCCATCAGGCCGCCACCGCCGAGCACCAGCCAGGTTTCGTTGCCGTCCCACACCGGGGCGACGCTGTTCATGATGACGTCGCGGTCGCGCTTGTCCGGAAACAGCGGAAACAGAATGCCGAGCCCGAGATCGAAGCCGTCCATCACGACATAGACGAACACGGCAAAGGCTATGATGAAGGCCCAGACTGTGGCCAGGTCCACCGCGATGTTCATGAGCCGACCCCCTGGGCAGCCGGGGTGATGCCGGCGGTGCGGATCGGCGCCTCGTGCGATGACGGCCCCTCTTCGCCCGGATGCGGCGGCGCTGCCATCAGGCGCAGCAGGTAGATCACGCCGGCCGCGAACACCGCGAAATAGACGATGATGAAGGCGATCAGCGAGGAGGCGACGGCCGGCGCTGCCAGCGGCGAGGCGGATTCCACGGTGCGCAGCAGTCCATAGACCGTGAACGGCTGGCGGCCGACTTCGGTGGTGATCCAGCCTGCGAGCACGGCGATGAAGCCCGCAGGCGCCATTGCGACCGCGAACATGTGCAACAGCCGGGAATCGTAGAGCTTGCCCTGAACGCGCATCAACAGGCTGAACAGGCCGAGCGCCAGCATGAGCAGTCCCATGCCGACCATGATCCGGAACGACCAGAACGTGATCGCCACCGGCGGCCAGTTTTCGCGCGGGACCGTGTCGAGGCCGGCCATCGGCGCATCCGTCGAGTGTTTGAGAATCAGCGAACCGAGCTTCGGCACTTCGACCGCGTAGTCGACCCTGCCGGTGCTCTGATTGGGCAGGCCGAACAGGATCAGGGGCGCGCCGTGCTTGTGGCTCTCGAAGTGGCCTTCCATCGCCATGATCTTCACCGGCTGGTGCTCCAGCGTGTTGAGCCCGTGCTGATCCCCGGCGATGATCTGAATCGGCGCCACCAGCGTCGCCATCCACATCGCCATCGAGAACATCACGCGCGGACCGGCGAGGTGGCGGTCTCGCAGGAGATGCCATGCGCCGACCGCACCGACCACCAGCGCCGTGGTCAGATATGCCGCCAGCACCATGTGCACGAGACGGTATGGGAACGACGGATTGAAGATCACTTTCAGCCAGTCGGCGGCGATGAACTGACCGGCCTCATTGACGGTGTGGCCGGCCGGTGTCTGCATCCAGGAATTGGCCGACAGAATCCAGAACGCCGAAATCAGCGTGCCGACCGCGACCATCAGCGTCGCCAGAAAATGCAGCTTTGGGCCGACACGGTTCAGGCCGAACAGCATCACACCGAGGAAACCCGCCTCGAGGAAGAATGCAGTGAGCACCTCATAGGCCATCAACGGTCCGATCACCGGGCCGGTCTTGTCGGAAAAGGCCGACCAGTTGGTGCCGAACTGGTAGGACATCACGATGCCCGACACCACGCCCATCGCGAAGGCGACGGCGAAAATCTTCAGCCAGTAATTGAACAGGTTGATGTAGACCTCGCGCCCGGTCGCGAGCCATAGCGCTTCGAGCACGGCGAGATAGCTGGCGAGCCCGATCGAGAAGGCGGGAAATATGATGTGGAACGACATCGTGAATGCGAACTGCGCCCGGGCCAATACAACTGCATCCCAGCCTTCGAACATCGACACCACCCGTCGCTAGTTTCGCCGGCCGCGATATCTTTCAAAAACGGAACTAGAGTTTTCGAAAATTGCGTCCGAACCAAGCGTGTACCCTACCACGCCCGATGCGACGATTGTACCTGCGTGCCGCGCGGGACTGGCGTGCAAGCCTATCCGCTACGCGATGAATTCAATCCGAGCCGCCTGCTGATCTCGGCCCGCACCGCACGGGTCTGGTCCTTGCCGACCAGCACCGGACTGCGGATCTTCTTGCCCGTGCGGAGCCGGACCGCGATGACGTACTGGCTGCCCCTCCGGCCGCCGCTTTCGACGTCGATGCGCTCGACATCGTCACCGGCGACGGTATCCGTCTCTATCGTACCCTTCAACGACAGGCGTTCAAACCTGATGGCGCCATCGCGGACAATCCAGAACGCAGTGGCCCGATAGATATGTCTGATCAGCAAGAAGGCGATGATCGCGCCGAGCAACCAAACTGCGATCCCAAGGGCGGACAATTTGCCGCTCCAGAGCGCATAGATGAATGGAAGGCTCAACGAGCAGGCCAGCAGCACGAGAAGAGCCCTGTACGCCCGGACACGTTTGGAACTAACCGGCTTGCCCAGTCGTATCGCGGCATTGGCGGCGTCGAATGGGTTCTCGGCCGATTCGGGAGCAGGCAACCGAAGCAGCCGCGCGATCTGCGCGGTGGTTTTTTGCACCTGGGTCACATCAGGAAGCGGGGGTGCGGTGAGCGTGTCGCCCGATTCGGTCTCGATGATGAGGGTGAACTCCACCGATTTGCCGATGCTCTTTCGGAGACGCATCCCGGATATTTCGTCATCCCGGATCAATCTTGGGCGCACCTTCCCGAATGGACGCTGTTCGCCGATCAGGATTTCGCCTGGCGTAATGATCCAGACGACGTTGCGATCAAAGAGGGCGGCGCCCAGCAGAAGACACCCGAACAGCAACGCAAAGAGGGCGGCGATGCCAAGCCATTGGCCGTTTGCGAGGTAATCGAGGCCGGGCAGGGCCATCAAACACAAGACTACGGCGATGCCTGCAAGAACCAGCCGCTCGTTGAGCGACGTGCCCTTGCGTAGCCTGACTTCATTCTCGTTTGCCGCAGCGTCCATCGCCGGCGGCAAGCATCACGACCGGTGCGGTCTCGTCAAGCGGCAAATCTCGTGGCTGTAACGTGACAAGCCTGAGTTGCTTGATCTCAGCTCGCACCGTTCAGGAGCCCGGCGACCGTGCGGTCGATCTGCTCGTACTGGCCCTCGCCGTCGTGCTGGAACACGATCCTTCCGTTCTGGTCGACGATATATTGCGCCGGCCAATAGCGGTTGCGGTAAGCGTTCCAGGTTCGCGAGTCATTATCTTGCGCCACCGGATAAGTGATACCGTGCCGCTTCAGCGCGGCCTGAACGTTGGACGCAGACCGCTCGAACGGAAATTCCGGCGTGTGGATGCCGACAACGACGAACCCGCGGTCCCTGTATTTGGCGTACAGGGCAGTGACATGCGGGAGCGTGTTGACGCAGTTGACGCAGCCATAGGTCCAGAAATTCACCAGCACGACCTTGCCGCGGAGATCGACGAGTTTCAGCGGCGCTGAGTTGAACCAATTGCCAAGACCGACGAACTCCGGCGCGGTGGTCTGCGTCGCGGCGACCGTGAACGGCTTTTCTAGCGCGCGTGGCGCGTCGCCGCTGAAGGCAGGTAACGCTGAACCAGCGAGAGAAGCTGCAGCGATGGCAGCGGATGCGGCAAGCAGACGTACGTTCATGGCAGTCTCCATTGGAATCAGAGGCCGATCTGGCCATTGGGGTAAAATCCGGTCAGCCACGCCACGATCAGCGTGTCGTATTGGAAGTAAGACAGCAGCGCGAAGGCTATGACGACGACGCCGAATCCCCGCTGCAGCCGCGGCGCGATCCGCGCGACGCTGCGAACGCGGGTGGTGACGGCCTGGCCGCCATAAGCGATCGCGAGCATCGGCAAGCCTGCGCCGATCGCGTAGACGACCAGCAGCAGGCTGGCCCAGGCGGTGTCTTTCGATGTGGCGATGACGGTCAGGATCGAGCCCAGCACCGGTCCGGCGCAAGGTGTCCAGACCAGGCCGAGTGTCGTGCCGAGCACGAAGCCGCTGAGCATTCCCTGCCGGGAGGCCGTAGTACCGGTGAAGCCGCCGATGCGGACCGACAGCCATTCGAACGGCGCCGGCCAGATCATCAATAATCCAAAGCCGACAAGAAGAATCGCGGCCGCGTTGCGCAGATGATTGGGATCGAAATCGAAGGCGCGCGTGATCGCGCCCAGCAGCAATGCCACCATCGAGAATGACATCACAAAGCCGAGCGCGATCATTGCCGGCCGCGCCTTGCCGGTCTGGCCGACCGATGCCCCTAGGAGGATGGGCAGCATCGGCAGCGTGCAAGGCGCGGCCACAGTGACGACACCTGCGAGCAGCGCGAGTACGAGATTGAGCATCGAAAGCATCCATCACCGGTCCCGGCGAGACATTGCCGGGTGCTTGATGGACTTCGCGGTGATGGGGCAGGGCGTTACGCCGGCGGCGCTTCAGGGGGCGTCACGTCCGTGTGAGACTCTTTCGGCCCGCGTACACGGAATCCGGAGCCAAAACAGAGCGACCCGGCTGGGGGGCATCCCGGCCGGGTCGTTGGAGGTTGCTTGGGGTCTACAACTTGGGAGGTGAGAGGAAATTCAGCGGGGGGTCTCGCTGTCGTAGGAGATCACACAGACCTCCTTGGGACTCTTGGTGCCGCAATCGACCACCTGTTCGCGCACGAACGTCGAACCGGTGTCGCGCTGGGCGCGGGGCTGGACGTTCTGGGCCGACAGGGTGGCGAGCGTTGCGACGGCGCCGAGCGGGACGATGAAAAAGCGGAAGGACGGCTTCAGCATGTTCGCTTTCCTGTTCGGCGTTGGCGTTTAAGTCGGTGATGATCGGTATAGGGGGTGAGTTTTTCGGGGTGATGTCGTGAAATGTTTCATTTGTTTCGTCGGAAGTAATCTTTGTCCGTCGAAACCGCCCCGTTTTCCTGCCCCTATCTCCAATCTAACCGTCTGAAATCGCTTGTCTTTAGGCGGCGATGCTGTCCACGCCGGCGCCCTTAAGCAACTCGGCCAATTGTTTGCGGGCATAGAACATGCGGGTCTTCACCGTGCTCTGGGGAATACCGATGATCGCGCCGGCCTCTTCCACCGACTTCTCGTGGTAGTAGACCAGGTTGATGATCTCGCGATGCGCCGGCGACAGCTTGGCGACGCAGGCGCGCAGGATGGCGCTGGTGTTGCTGCGGTCGAGCGAAGCTTCCGGCGTGTCGGCCTCGTCGGCGATCTCCAGCACGTCTTCCTGCTCGATATCCTCATGCTTGCGCTGGCGCAGCGCGGTCAGCGCCTTGAAGCGGGCGATCGACAGCAGCCAGGTCGATACCTGCGAGCGGCCCTCGAACTGGGCGGCGGTCCGCCACACGTCGAGAAACACCTGGCTGACGAGGTCTTCGGCCACGGTGGTGTCACGCACCATGCGCAGCACGAAGCGGTAAACCCGGACGTTATGGCGGGAGTAAAGCACATGCATCGCCGTGCGGTCGCCCTTGGCAATACTCTGCAGCAGCGTTTCGTCCGATGTCGCGCGGGCGGCGGCAATCGACTTCTTGGCTGCGGCGTTGATGGCGATGACGTTCGACATGACAGGCTCCCCTTGCGCCACGAGGTGCGGCGTTCCGTTGGGAGAATTGTTAATGAACCTCCGTTTCGGGATGTCTGCTCGAAAAGGGGAAAATGGTTTCGTGCGGCAGAGAATTGTTTCGTCGCGGGACCCGCGACGAAACATTCGGGGATAAAAGGCCAGTAATTTCAATATACGGAAAATTGGAAGACTTCAGACGCGGATTTGTTCCGCGCAGTAGACCCTCATCCTGAGGAGCGCGGAACGCGCGTCTCGAAGGATGCAGGCCCCATACGGGCCACATGGTTCGAGACGCCGCTTCGCGGCTCCTCACCATGAGGATCAACAGCAGAAGCGCAGAGCAAGCTAACCTTTCTCGCCGGTCGGCGAGAACAAATAGCCGCCGCCTCTGATCGTACGGATCACGGCGGGCTTGGTGGGATCGATCTCGATCTTGCGGCGGATACGCATGATGCGCAGATCGACGGCGCGGTCGAAGGCTTCGGCGTCGCGCGCATTGGCCAATTCCAACAGCCGCTCGCGCGACAACACCCGCTTCGGGTTCGCCGCGAACACTTTCAGAAGCCCGAATTCGGACGCCGTCAGCGGATGCTCGTTGCCTTCGTCGTCGCGCAGCGCCTGGGCTTCGAGGTCGAGCCATTTGGTGCCGAACCGCACCAGTTGTTCCTTCTCTGCCTTGGCCGTCGCGGGCTCGGGCGTCGCCGCCTTGGGCGGCGTGCTGCGGCGAAGCACGGAGCGGATGCGCGCCATCAGCTCGCGCAGCTCGCAGGGCTTTGCGATGTAGTCGTCGGCGCCGAGCTCGAGGCCGACGACACGGTCGATCGGGCTCGCGGTCGCCGTCAGCATGATGACGGGGACGTTGATGCGGCTCTTGAGGTCGCGAATGATCGAAAGCCCGTCTTCCTCGGGCATGTTGAGATCGAGCACGACGAGGTCAGGCACGGCGTTCTCGATCGCCTTGCGCAGGCTCTTTCCGCCGTCGCACAAGGTGACGCCGAAGCCGTGCATCTTGAGGTAATCGCCGACCATCTCGCGGGCCGGCGCCTCGTCGTCGACGATGAAGATATGCGGGCTCTGGGTCATGTCGTCTCTGTCGCAGGCAGTGTAACCGTAAATGTCGATCCCTGCCCGGGTCCGGCGCTTTCCGCAGTCACATGGCCGCCATGCATGTCGATAATACGTTTGACGATCGACAGACCAAGGCCGGTCGAGCTTTCGCCGGCGGTCGGCTTGGCCGAGAGCCGCTGGAAGCGGCCGAACAGCCGGCCGAGATCCTCCGGTGAAAGGCCGGCGCCCTGGTCGGCGATGCGGATCACCGTGTCGCTGCCTTCATGGCTCACAGTGACCGTGATCTTGCCGCCGATCGGCGAATATTTGATGGCGTTGCTGACGAGGTTGTCGATCGCCTCGCGGATCCGGTCGGCGTCGCACATGGTAACGATGTTCGGCGGAGCGGATACTGTGACGGCCTGCTGCTTGTTCACGGCCGAGGGCAGGTTGGAATCAGCGACCTCAGTCACGAGCGCAGCGACATCGACCGGTTCGCGGCGGATCGTGATGTCGAAGGCATCCGCCATCGCATCCGAAATCAGGTGGTCGACCATCGAGGTCAGGCGCTTGGTGGCATCGCGGATGTGCTCGACCTGCGCGGTGACGTTCTCCTTCGGCGAGCCCGCGCCGATCAATTCGGTCAGCATCTCGGTGCGGCCGAGGATCACGCCGAGCGGGTTCTTCAAATCGTGCGCCACGGTGCCGAGAATTTCGTTCTTGAAGCCGTTGGCGCGCTGCAGCCGCAGCCATTGCGCCGAAAGGCGGCGGTTGGCCTGCATCAGCGCGCGGGTGCGCTGGGCGACGCGGTCCTCGAGCTGGGTGTTGGCCTCGTGCAGTTGGCGATAGAGGATGACGTTGTCGAACGCGATCGACAACCGGCTGGAGAAAATCTCGACCAGCGCGCGGTCGGTGTCGGAAAGCTGGCGCTCGGCCTGCAACAGCACCACCACTTCGCGGCCAGAGCCGGTGCGCAAATACAGCACGCTGCGGTGATCGGCGAATTCGTTCTTGCGGCGCTGGAAGGCGGCTTCCACCATTTGCCGCAAGTCCGGATCGAGCGCCTTCGAGCTCGTCGTGCCGATGAACCGGCTGTAACAGCCCGAGCCCGCCAGCACCGAGAATTCGCTCCCCGGGGCACCGTCGTCGCGCAGCACCAGAATGCCGGCGCAGTCGACATTGAGCAACGAGGCGAGCTGCGTCAGCACGCCCTCCGCCAGCCGCTGCATCGATTTGAAATCGTAGAGCGTCGAGGCGGCGTCGATGATGATTTCGAGCCCGCGCCTTGTCTGCACCATGCGCTCGAGTTGCTGGTAGCTGCGCAGCGCCGCGGTCAGCGAGGTGAACAGCTTGTCGGCTGTCAGCTCGGTTTTGGCCTTGTAGTCGTTGATGTCGTACTGGACGATGACGCGTCGCTCGGGCGCCTGTCCGGGCTGGCCGGTGCGCAGGATGATGCGGACGGTTTCGTTCTTGATCTCGTTGCGGATGTATTCGACCAGCTCCAGGCCCGCGACGTCGGTCTCCATGATGACGTCGAGCAGCACGGCCGCCACGTCCGGATTGTCGCGCATCAAGATGCGGCCTTCGGCCGCGGAGTAGGCCGACAGGATCTCCAGCGTCGCGCCGTTGAGACTGTAGTCGCTGAGCGCGAAGCGGGTGCCCTCGTGCACGGCGGCATCGTCGTCGATGACGGCGATCTTCCACTTGCGCGCGGACGAGTCCTCCGGGGCTATGCCGGTATCGTCGATCAGGTGGAGGACATCGTCCTGTTCGGCCATTGCGAAGTTCCGTCGGCTGCTGTCTGGTCTGTACTCGTGGATCCGCCTGTCGATCCGCCCTTGGCGACTTTTGGCATGATAATGCGGAAGGTGGTGCCTTGTCCCAGCCTTGACTCCAGCATCATCCGGCCGCCGAGCTGTTGAGTGACAAGATTATAGACGATATGCAAGCCCAGTCCGGTGCCGCCGTCGTTGCGGCGGGTCGTAAAGAACGGGTCGAATGCCTGCCGTTGCACGTCCGGCGTCATTCCGGCCCCGTTATCGGCAAAGATGATCTCGACATCATCGCTGCCGCGCGCCCGGGCCGAGATCGTGATCGCCCCGGACCGGCCATCGGCAAAGGCATGATTGGCGGCATTGAGGAAAAGATTGGTTAATATCTGGCCGTAGGAGCCGGGATAGCCGTCGATCACAAGCCCTTCCGGCACCTCGACCGACAGCGTGATCGCCGCTTTCTTCAATACCGGCTTCAAGCTCGCGACGATCTGGTCGGTGGCTTCGCTCAGGTTGAATTGCCGGCGCTCGGCGTGCGAGCGGTCGACCGCCACCTGCTTGAACGACTGGATCAGCTCGGCGGCGCGATGCAGGTTCGCCACCAGTTGCCCTGCTGCGTCACGCGAGCTCTTGACGAACTCGTCGAGCTTGGAGCGGCGGAGCGGCTCGGTCCGCAACTCGGACTCGAAGGTTTCAGCCCGGCGCGCAAAGCTCGACGCCACCGTCAGGCTGATGCCGATCGGGTTGTTCACCTCATGGGCGACGCCGGCGACCAGCCCGCCGAGCGCCGCCAGCCGCTCGGCGTCGATCAGGTTCTGCTGCGCGGTGTTGAGCTCGAGCAGTGCGCTCTCGGCTCTTTCCTTCGAGGCGCGCAGCTCGTCCTCGGTCTCGCGCTTGGCGATGGCGTTCTCGCGGAAGACGTCCACCGCACGCGCCATGGCGCCGACCTCGTCTCTCGCGGTGGTGCCCTGTACCCTGCGATCGTAATTGCCGGACGTAATCGCGTGCATCGCCGCCAGGATCTGCTGCAGCGGCAGGCGGATCGAGAGTGCGATCAGGACGCCGGCGGACAGGATGATGCCGAGGAACATCACGGCGATCGACAGCACCCGGCGCGAGATGCCCGACAGCGTCTTGTCGAAAGTCTCCTGCGCCTTTTGCTCGCGCCGGCGCATCTTGTCCGATAGCTCGTCGATAACAGCAATGGCCTCGGCCTGGCTGGCATCGATGGTATTGCGCAACAGTTCGGTCCGGACCGCGAGTTGCTCGGTCAGTTTGGCCATGCCCTCGCGCAGCGCCACCGTCCGCGCCTGCAGCCGCGTCAGCGCCATGCGCTGCAAATCATTATCCGCCAGATCGGTCATCACCGGGATGGTCTTCTCGATCGTCTCGGTATTCCTGCGGGCGTCCTCGGCGGAGCCTGAGGCGGGCGACAGGTAATAGGCGTTGGCGGCAACCAGCATGGCCGTAAACGCCTCGCGCGACTTTCCGAGCGCGGGCCAGATCTGCGCGTCGCGATGTCCGGTGGCGCCCTCGATGATCGAATACAGCCCGGCCATCTCCCGGGCCGGCCCCAGCACCTGCTGCTCATAGGTCTTGGTGATGGTGGCCTGCACGGCGCGCAGCTCGCCGAAGCCGTTGAGGAAGCGGTCGGTGACCTGTTCGAGTCGCTCCACCGACCCTGATAGCATCGGGTCGTTCGAGGCACGCGTCGTGAGCGTGCCCAGTACGGCCTCTCGCAGCAGCAGGATCTCGGCGAACAGCTCGGGGCTCGGCTGGTTGATGTAGCGGTGGATCAGGTTCTGCAGCCGGCTGGTTTCGCTTTCGAGGTGCGCCAGGATCTTGTCTGATTCCCGTACCTGGCGGACGTCGTCCCATGCAGAGCCCAGCACGTTGGCGCCGTTCCAGATCAGGACGGCGAGCACCATGACGACGGCGGAGTTCAATCCCGCGATCGACAGAATGCGCCATCGGATCGGCACCGCGCGGAGCCATTGGACGACGCGAAAGCGCCCGCGCGCGGCGAAGCTCGCCGGCCGTTGCGCTGCTGGTCGCTGCTGTTGCGGCGCGCCGGTCAAATCCACTCCAATCTGCGAAGGCGCCCGACCAATAACGGCGCCACCGTCCCGATCAATGCAACGTTGGTACGGTGGAGATCGATCGCACCGGTCCAGGTCTGTCCAGGACGGTCCCGTTCCGCGCCGAACGGGTGGGAATGGAACATTTCGATCCGAGGCCTGTCGTTTCGGGGATCGGCGGCAGGGAATCCGCGCGCAAAAACGCCCGTTGAGACCGCCGTAAGCAACAGCGCGACAACAAGCACCAAGGTCCGCGAAAGGTTGGCGCGGCGATACACAGGCGACAAATCCCCTTAGAGATGGAGTCTGCGGCGGCGAGAAAAGGTTCAACGCAATTTTTAGCAGAATTTGCCGATGCTTGGCTATTGGTAGCGTGACGGGACGGGGGCTAGCCTGGGGTTATCCTGATGCGCCGGTCGCAATCTTTAATTGTGCATTGCAGTGATGTCGGCGGATTGAAACCGCGGTCGCAGGGATTTATGAGGGCGCGGCGAACGGGTACATCGCTCGCGCGGCAGAGCAGGGTGATCACCGGTGAAATCGGCCTTGAGGTTCTTGCAATTCGCAGCGCTCGCCACCATGGCGCTTGCGTCCCCCGCCCACGCGGCCACCGAGATCATGTGGTGGCACGCGATGTCGGGGGAACTGGGCAAGCAGCTCGAAAAGCTGGCGGCCGATTTCAATGCGTCGCAGTCCGACTACCGGATCGTGCCGACCTACAAGGGCAACTACACCGCGACGGTGACGGCGGCGATCTTCGCATTCCGATCGCGAAGCCAGCCGGCCGTCGTTCAGGTCAACGAGATCGCCACCGCGACCATGATGGCGGCAAAGGGCGCGATCTATCCGGTGTTCGAATTGATGCGCGACCAGTCGGAGCCATTCTCGCCGGAGGCGTATCTGCCGGCCGTCACCGGCTACTATTCCGATGTTGCCGGCAACATGCTCTCGTTCCCGTTCAATGTCTCGACCCCGATCCTCTACTACAACAAGGATCTGTTCCGCGCCGCGGGCCTCGACCCCGAGGTGGCGCCGAAAACCTGGGGCGAGGTCGGCGCCGCGGCGAAGCGCCTGCGTGCGGCCGGCTCGCCCTGCGGGCTCACCACATCCTGGCCGTCCTGGGTCCATGTCGAGAATTTTTCCGCCTTCCACAATCTGCCGCTGGCAACCCGAGGCAACGGCTTTGGCGGTCTCGATGCAGAGCTGACCCTCAACAATCCGGACGTGGTTCGGCACATCGCGCAACTCGCGGAATGGCAGACGACGAAAGTTTTCGACTATAGCGGCCGCGGGGAATTGGCCGAGCCGCGCTTTCAAAAGGGCGAATGCGCCATCTTCATCGGCTCGTCCGGGACACGCGCCGACATCAAGGCCAATTCCAAATTCGAGGTCGGCTACGGCATGATCCCGTACCGGCCCGACATCGCCGGCGACCCGCAAAACTCGATCATCGGCGGTGCCACGCTATGGGTGCTGCGCGACCGGCCGCGCGCCGAATACGCCGGCGTTGCGCGGTTCTTCGCCTATCTCTCCAAGCCCGAGATCCAGGCTGCCTGGCACCAGAACACCGGCTATCTGCCGATCACCCGCGCCGCCTTCGACCTCACCCGCACGCAGGGGTTCTACGATCGCAATCCGGGTGCTGCGATCGGAATCGAGCAGATGACTTTGAAGCCGCCGACCGAGAATTCGAAGGGAATCCGGCTTGGGTCCTTTGTGCTGATCCGCGACGCCATCGAGGACGAGCTGGAGCAGGTCTTCAGCGGCAAGCGCACTGCGCAGGCGGCGCTCGACGCAGCCGTCGAGCGCGGCAACCGCCTTCTTCGCCAGTTCGAGCGGGCCAACCCGGATCGGTAATTTCACCACCGTCATTGCGAGCGAAGCGAAGCAATCCATCTATCCCCGCGCTGAGATATGGATTGCTTCGCTTCGCTCGCAATGACGGCAAACAATGCTCAGTGCCCGTATGATCGCATCACTACCGACACTCACAGACTACGAATCGTTCCGCGCCTGGCGCGCCGATCCGGCGCAATGGCTGCCGATCGCGCGCGATATCGCCCGCGGCCATGGCTTGGCGTGCGCGGCGCCGCATGTCTTTTCCACCGGCACCAATCTCGTCATTGCCCTCGATGAAAAACTTATCCTCAAAATCTTCCCGCCATTTCTTCGCGCCCAATTCGTCTCGGAGCGTGGCACGCTCGCGCAGCTTCGTGACCGGCTTCGTCTCGCGATCCCCGAAATCGTCGTCGAAGGTGAGCGTGACGGATGGCCGTATCTCGTCATCACGCGGCTGTCGGGTGTGTTGGGCGCGGACGCCTGGCCGTCCTTGCCAGAACAGGACAAGGAGCGCGTGCTTGCCGAGATTGGCGAGACCATCGCCGAGGTGCAGCGCGTCCCCATTGGACCGCTCGGGCAGATCGAGCCGGGCTGGGACGTCTTCATGCGCGGACAGATCGAAGGGTGCCGCGCCCGGCACGCTCGCCTCGGATTGCCGCAGAAATTTCTCGACGGCCTGGACGATTTGCTGCGCGATGCGGCCCCGCTGGTCACGCTGGAGGGGCCCGCGGTGATCCTGACCGGCGAATACATCCCGGAGAACTTCCTGCTGAGCCGCAGCGGTCCGGGTTGGCGGCTCGCGGGACTGATCGATTTCGGCGACGTGATGACGGGCAGGCGCGAGTATGACCTGCTTGGCCCCAGCGCCTTCATGACCGCAGGCATGCCGCGGCGGGTGCGAAGCCTGTTCGAGGGTTTTGGATATTCAGCCGCGGATATCACCCCCGAGTTGAAGCGGCGGCTGCTGGCGCTGATGCTGCTGCATCGGGCCAGCGATCCGGTCAGGCACATTTGTATTGAGGGTTGGCAGGAGAAGGTCGCTAACCTCGGTGAATTGCAGGATTTGCTCTGGCCAATCTGAGTGCCGCCCAGCAACGGAGCGCTCAGAAATATCTGCATATTTTATGAGCAAATATGCATCTTTGTATGCAATCCGTCAGCGCGCCGCGTTCCCCGATGCCGTTCGCTTCGGGTTCATTCTCCAGCAACATCAATGGATTGGCGTGAAAGCAAGCTTTCCTTAAGGGTTGGCACGAACCTTGCGATTCCAGTTCCAAAGCCGTTTTCCCTCGGGCGTTGGAGCATCACCCATGAAGCGTCGCGATTTCCTCAAATCCGTGTCGGGGCTGGCGGCCGCCGGCGCGCTCACCCCGGCGCCGGCGATCTGGTCCTCCGCCAAGGCGCAAGCGCGGTCGGAAACCTTGCTGATCGTCTCGGAAAGCGGCCCCAACAATCTCGACATTCACGGCGTCGGCACCAACGTGCCCGGCTATGAGGTGTCGTGGAATTGCTACGACCGCCTGATCAGCCACGAGATGAAGAGCGGTCCGGGCGGCGTGCCGTATTACGACCGCGACAAGTTCAAGCCCGAGCTCGCCGAGGACATGAAGGTCGGCGACATGTCGGTGACCTTCAAATTGAAGAAGAACGCGAAATTCCACGACGGCGCGCCGGTCACGGCGAAGGACGTCAAATGGTCGCTGGATCGCGCCGTCAGCGTCGGCGGCTTTCCGACCTTTCAGATGGGCGCGGGCTCGCTGACCAAGACCGAGCAGTTCGTCGTCGTCGACGACAACACGGTGCGGATCGATTTCGCCAAGAAGGACCGCCTCACCATCCCCGATCTCGCTGTTATCGTGCCGTGCGTCGTCAATTCGGAGCTGGTGAAGAAGAACGCCACCGAGAAGGATCCGTGGGGCCTCGAATACACCAAGCAGCAGACCGCGGGCTCCGGCGCCTACAAGGTGGTGAAGTGGACGGCCGGCACCGAAGTCATCATGGAGCGCAACGACGCGTGGGCCGGCGGTCCCCTGCCGAAGGTCAAGCGCGTGATCTGGCGCATGGTGCCGCAGGCCGGCAACCGCCGCGCGCTGCTGGAACGCGGCGACGCCGACATCTCCTATGATCTGCCGAACAAGGATTTCGTCGAGCTGAAGGACAGCGGCAAGCTCAACATCGTCTCGGTGCCGTATTCCAACGGCGTCCAGTATATCGGCATGAACGTGAAGATCGCGCCGTTCGACAACGTCAAGGTCCGCGAGGCCGTCGCCTGCGCGATTCCCTATCAGAAGATCATGGATGCGGTGCTGTTCGGCCTGGCCAAGCCGATGTTCGGCGCCGCAGCCGACAAGGCGACCGAGGTAGCCTGGCCGCAGCCGACCAAATACGTCACCGATATCGCAAAAGCCAAGGCCTTGCTGGCGGAAGCCGGCTATCCCAACGGCTTCGAGACCACGCTGTCCTTCGACTTGGGCTTTGCCGGCGTCAACGAGCCGCTCTGCATTCTGGTGCAGGAGAGCCTGGCGCAAATCGGCATCAAGACCACGATCAACAAGATCCCCGGCGCCAACTGGCGCACCGAACTGAACAAGAAGGTGCTGCCGCTCTACACCAACGTGTTCTCCGGCTGGCTCGACTATCCCGAATATTTCTTCATCTGGTGCTACGACGGCAAGAACTCGATCTTCAACACCATGAGCTACCAGTCGAAGCCGATGGACGAATTCATCCACGGCGCCGTCGACGCCGCCGCGATCGGCAACACCGCGAAGTACGATGCCGACGTCAAAGGCTTCGTCGATCTCGCCTTCAAGGACATCCCGCGCATCCCGCTGTATCAGCCCTACGTCAACGTCGCGATGCAGAAGAACGTGTCCGGCTATCAATACTGGTTCCACCGCAGGCTGGATTACCGCGCGCTGGTGAAGGCGTGATGCGCCATGATGCGTGCGGGCGAAATATTGGCTTGCTCCGCTCTCTCCCCGTTCAGTGAGGGACGCATTGCTCTCTCATTCCCTCCCCCCTTGCGGGGTCCGAGGCGAGCGAAGCTCGCTCTCGAGGGCAGGGAGAGGGGTAAGCCACACGCACCGCCGTTGCCGCCACCCCTCTCCCCAGCCCTCCCCCGCAAGGGGGGAGGGGGCGCAGCGGAGTCCGCTCTCAAATGGGTGCATCAAACTGCCTTCGCTTTTCTTCGGCTTGGTGAGGACGTCGCCGTTCTCTCCCCATCGAGTGAGGGACGCGCAACTCTCTCACTCCCTCCCCCCTTGCGGGGGAGGGGCGGGGAGAGGGGTAAGCCACACGCACCGCCGTTGCCGCCACCCCTCTCCCCAGCCCTCCCCCGCAAGGGGGGAGGGAGCCGAGTTGTGGATGCGGCGGCACTTTCTCTCATTATTGGGAGAGCAGCATGCTGACCATGATCGGCAAGCGGCTGATGTTTGCGATTCCCTCTCTCATCGGGGTCGTGATCGTCACGTTCCTGCTGACGCGCGCGCTGCCGGGCGACCCGGCCGCCTATTTCGCCGGGCCCGCGGCGAGCAAGGAAGCCATCGAGCAGATCCGCAAGAAACTCGGCTTCGACAAGCCGCTGATCGAGCAGTTCTTCCGCTACACCAACGATCTCGCGCATGGCGATTTCGGCAACTCGCTGACGACGGGCCAGCCGGTCGCGACCGAAATCCGCAACCGCCTGCCGGCGTCCGCCGAATTGACGCTGCTTGGTCTTATTGTTTCGATCGGAATCGCGATTCCACTGGGCGTGCTCGCCGCAACCCGCCCGGGCTCGTGGATCGACCATCTGTGCCGCGTCACTACGACGGCCGGCGTATCGCTGCCGGTGTTCTTCACCGGTCTCGTGCTGGTCTACGTGTTCTATTTCAGGCTCGGCTGGTCGCCCGCACCGCTCGGCCGGTTAGATGTGTTCTACAGTGCGCCGCCGACTGTGACCGGTCTCTATCTGATCGACGCCCTGATCGCGCGCGAGTTCGAGACGTTTCGTTCGGCGTTGAGCCAGCTCATCCTGCCGGCGGCGACGCTGGCGATCTTCTCGCTGGCGCCGATCGCGCGCATGACGCGGGCCTCGATGCTGGCGGTGCTGGCGTCCGACTTCGTCCGCACCGCGCGCGCCAGCGGGCTTTCGCCGTCGACCGTGATCGTGACCTACGCGTTCCGCAACGCGATGCTGCCGGTCATCACCACGCTCAGCATGGTGTTCTCATTCCTGCTCGGCGCCAACGTGCTGGTCGAGAAGGTGTTCGCCTGGCCCGGCATCGGCTCCTATGCGGTGGAAGCGCTGATCTCGTCGGACTTCGCGCCGGTGCAGGGTTTCGTGCTGACCATGGCGGTCATGTACGTGCTGCTCAATCTGGTCATCGACATTCTCTACGGCGTGATCGATCCGCGCGTGCGGCTTGAAGGGTGAGGTTGGAAGATGAGTAGCGTTGCGCCTGCCGTTGAACCTGCCGCTCCCACGCGTACCTCCGGCGTGGCTGCGATGTTCGAGCATGTCAGCTACGTGCTCGGCGAGAACCGCGTCACCGCCTTTGCTTTCGGTTTGCTCGTCATCATCCTGTTTGCCGCGATCTTCGGCCCCTACATCGTTCCCTACGATCCGCTCGCCAGCGATACCGCCGCGGCGCTGAAGCCGCCATCGGCGGCGCACTGGTTCGGCACCGACCAATTGGGCCGCGATATCTTCAGCCGCGTCATCGTCGCCACAAGGCTCGATACCTTCATCGCGGTCGCCTCGGTGGCGCTGGTGTTCCTGATGGGCGGACTGGCCGGCATCGCCGCCGGCTATTTCGGCGGCTGGACCGACCGCATCGTCGGGCGCATCGCCGACACCATCATGGCGTTTCCGCTGTTCGTGCTGGCAATGGGCATTGTGGCGGCGCTCGGCAATACCGTGCAGAACATCATCATCGCCACCGCGATCGTGAACTTTCCGCTCTATGCCCGCGTGGCGCGGGCCGAGGCCAATGTCCGCCGCAACGCCGGCTTCGTGCAGGCGGCGCGGCTGTCCGGCAATGGCGAGATGCGGATTCTCCTGGTCCACATCCTCCCCAACATCATGCCGATCATGATCGTGCAGATGTCGCTGACCATGGGCTACGCGATCCTCAACGCGGCCGGACTTTCCTTCATCGGGCTTGGCGTGCGGCCGCCGACGGCGGAATGGGGCATCATGGTCGCGGAAGGCGCCACCTTCATGGTGTCGGGCGAATGGTGGATTGCGCTGTTTCCGGGTCTTGCGCTGATGATCGCGGTGTTCTGCTTCAACCTGCTCGGCGACGGCCTGCGCGACATCGTCGATCCGCAGCGGAGGACGTGATGGCTGTCTCCACGCTCGCTGCTGCGCTCCCTCCCCCCTTGCGGGGGAGGGTTGGGGAGAGGGGTGGCCGCGGGAGAGATGGGAGTTTGTGGCTACCCCTCTCCCTGCCCCTCCCCCGCAAGGGGGGAGGGAATGAGAGAATTGTGCCCAACTTACCGAATCTCTCCCGAAAATTATCCAATGAATTCAACCTCGTTCTACTTTGCATGGGGTTGTTTTCGAGATTTTTGCGGAGGTCGTCATGACGGCCCAGCCTCTTCTCGACGTCAACGATCTCACCGTCGAATTCACCACGCGACGCGGCATCGTCAAGGCTGTGCAGCACGTCAACATCACCGTAGCCAAGGGCGAGACGCTCGGCATTGTCGGCGAATCCGGCTCCGGCAAGTCGGTGACATCCTATGCCGTGATGCGGATCCTCGACCGCGCCGGCAGGATCGCCGACGGCTCGGTGATGTTTTCCGGCATCGACGTCAAGGCCGCGAGCGAGAACGAGATGCGCGATTTGCGCGGTCGCGAAATCTCGATGATTTTCCAGAACCCGCGTGCGGCGCTGAATCCGATCCGGAAAGTCGGCGACCAGATCGAGGACGTGCTGCGCCAACACGTGCAGAGCGCGGCGAACGACCGCGGCGAGAAGGCGATCGAGGCGCTGGAACAGGTCAAGATCGCCCGTCCGCGCGAGCGCTATCATGCCTATCCGTTCGAGCTTTCGGGCGGCATGTGCCAGCGCGTCGTGATCGCGCTGGCGCTGGCCTGCAATCCGCAGCTCCTGATCGCGGACGAGCCGACGACGGGACTCGACGTCACCACGCAGAAGGCGGTGATGGATCTGATCGTCGAACTCACCAAGCGCCGGCATATGTCGACGATCCTGATCACGCACGATCTCGGGCTTGCCGCCGCCTACTGCGACCGCGTTGTCGTCATGGAGAAGGGTCGCGTGGTCGAGACCGCGAAGTCGGCGGATATTTTTGTAAAACCCGAGCATGCCTATACGAAGAAATTGATGCGCGCGACGCCGAGGCTCGGGGTGTCGCTGCGGGATCTGCTTCCGGAGGAGGAGACCTTAGCCTCTCCCCGACCATCCGCTGTCGTGGCCGGGCTTGCCCAGAGTGCGAAGCCTCTTCTCTTCGTCGAAAAACTCGTCAAGGAATACCCGCGCCAGGGCGCAAGCGCGGTGCTGTCAAAACTGTTCTCCCGCAAGCCGCCGGTGGAAGCAGAGGTCTTTCGCGCCGTTGACGGCATCAGCTTCACCGTCGGTCATGGCGAGAGCGTCGGCCTCGTCGGCGAATCCGGCTGTGGCAAATCGACCACGTCGATGATGGTGATGCGGCTATTGGACCAGACCTCGGGCCGCATCGTCTTCGACGGCGAGGAGATCGGCGCCATCCTGCCCCAGGCCTTTGCGCGGTTGCCGCTGCGCAAGAGCATCCAGATGGTGTTCCAGGATCCGACCGACAGCCTCAACCCGCGCTTCACGGCGGCACGCGCCATTGCCGATCCGCTTCTGCAGCTCGGCGATATCAGGGGACGCGATGCGTTGCGCGCCCGCTGCGAGGAACTCGCCGGCCTGGTCGGCCTTCCCGTCAATCTGCTCGATCGCTTTCCACATCAATTGTCCGGCGGCCAAAAGGCCCGCGTCGGCATCGCGCGCGCGATCGCGCTGCATCCCAAACTCGTGATCCTTGACGAGCCGACGGCGGCGCTCGACGTCTCCGTTCAAGCCGTCGTGCTCAATCTGCTGCAGGATCTGAAAGCGTCGATGGGCATGAGCTATTTGTTCGTGTCGCATGATCTGAATGTGGTGCGTCTGCTTTGCGATCGTGTCATCGTGATGCGGGCGGGACGAATCGTCGAGCAGGGTCCATCCGAACGCGTGCTCGGCGATCCGCAGGACGCCTATACAAAGGAATTGCTGACGGCGATCCCGCATCCGCCGTTGCCGGTTCACTAGAAACTAGAATGGAAGCGAAATGGCCGCCGATCCCCTGGACGATTACATCGATGCCGTCGCCAAGGCGCTGGCGCTGCCGGTCGAGGAAGCCTGGCGTCCTGCCGTGCGAGCGAACCTCGAAGTGTCGCTGAGGCTGGCGCGGTTGGTCGATGAATTCCCGCTGCCGGACGAGACCGAGCCGGCCAGCGTCTACACAGCGTGATAAGGCCATGACAGCAAACACTGACGGGCTATCGGCCCAACAAATCGCGCAGGCCGTCGCAGGCGGCAAGCTATCCGCCATCGACGCGACCGAAGCCGCACTGGCGCGAATCGCTAAGTATGATTCCGTGCTGAACTCGTTTACCGACATCACCGCCGATCGCGCACGCGCGAAAGCCCGCGCGGTCGATGCCGCCATCGCCGCCGGCCAGAACGCCGGACCGCTTGCCGGCGTGCCGTTCGCGGTGAAGAACCTGTTCGACGTGAAGGGCCTCGCCACCCGCGCCGGATCGAAGATCAACCGCGATCTCGCCCCGTCACCGCGCGACGCCACGCTGATCGAGCGCATGGAAGCGGCCGGCGCCGTGCTGGTCGGCGCGCTCAACATGGGCGAATATGCCTATGACTTTACCGGCGAGAACGTGCATGACGGCCCGTCGCGCAATCCGCACGATCCGACGCGGATGACCGGCGGCTCGTCGGGCGGCTCTGGCAGTGCGGTCGGCGGTGCGCTCGTTCCGATCGCGTTGGGGTCGGACACCAACGGATCGATCCGCGTGCCGTCGTCGTTCTGCGGCGTCTTCGGCGTGAAGCCGACCTATGGCCGGCTGTCGCGCGCGCGCTCGTTTCCCTTTGTCGCAAGCCTCGATCATCTGGGTCCCTTGGCGCGTAATGTCGGCGATCTCGCGCTGGCCTATGATGCGATGCAGGGCCCCGACGCTGACGACGCAGCCTGCACGATGCGGCCGGTTGAACCGGTTACGCCGCTATTGGCCCAGGGTATCGACGGCCTGCGGGTCGCGGTAGCCGGCGGGTATTTTCAGAAGAACGTCTTTCCGGAAGCGGTCGAGGCGGTGGCGCGCATCGCCAAGGCGCTGAACGCGACCAGGACGATCGAGATCCCCGAGGCCGCGCGCGCCCGCGCCGCGGCTTACGTCATCACCACGACCGAGGGTGCGTCGCTGCATCTTGATCGCCTGCGCCAGCGCCCAAACGATTTCGATCCCGCCGTGCGTGACCGCCTGATTGCGGGTGCGATGGTCCCGGCGCCGCTGGTCGACCGCGCGCAAAAATTCCGCCGCTGGTATCGGGCAAGGGTGCTGGAGCTGTTCAAGTCGGTGGACGTGATCATCGCACCGGCGACGCCCTGCATCGCGCCCAGGCTCGGCCAGGTAACCTTTGCGCTCGACGGCGTCGAACTGCCGGTGCGCGCCAATATCGGCATCCACACCCAGCCGATTTCGTTCATCGGCCTGCCCGTTGTCGCGGTGCCCGTTCCGCTGGAGCCGATGCCGATCGGCGTGCAGATCATCGCGGCGCCCTGGCGGGAAGACATCGCGCTGCGGGTTGCGCATGCGCTGGAGCGGATGGGTGCCGCCGCAGCGCCTGCGCCGAGAGGATTGTAAGCATGGAGATCGATCTTCCCGACGTGCTCACCGAAGTCACCGCGCAGTTCGAACGTTACGAAAAGGCGCTGGTGTCGAACGACGTGGCGGTGCTGGACGAATTGTTCCGTAACGATCCCCGCACGCTGCGCTATGGCATCGGCGAAAATCTCTACGGCTACGACGCCATCATGGCGTTCCGCGCCGCGCGCTCGCCGGTCGGGCTGATGCGGCGAACCGACAAGACCGTGATCACGACCTATGGCCGCGATACCGCCGTGGCCTCCACGCTGTTCTATCGCGACGGCGCACCCGGAAAGGTCGGGCGGCAGATGCAAACCTGGATACGGTTTCCCGAAGGTTGGAAGATCGTTGCGGCCCATGTCAGCATCATCGACGAGCCCAAATCTTCTGAGCAAATGGATCAAAAGGCATGAGTCTGGAAGATCTTCCGGAAGCCACGGTTCGCCGCGTCGATCGCCCTTCGTCGCAGCGGGACAAGGTCACGCGCGCCGAAGAACTGCGGCTGCAGCTCGCCGATGAGATCGTGCGCGGCGTGCTGCCGCCGGGATCGGCGCTCGACGAGAGCGATATCGCCCGGCGCTTTGCCGTGTCGCGCACGCCGGTGCGCGAGGCGCTGCGACAGCTCGTGGCAAGCGGCCTCGTGGAAGCCCGCGCACATCGCGGCGCCGTGGTGGCGCAGCCCTCACTGGACCGCCTGACCGAGATGTTCGAGGCGATGGCGGAGCTGGAAGCGCTGTGCGCGGGGCTCGCGGCCGAACGGATGCCGCCGGGGGATCGCCAGAAGCTGGAAGCGATCCACGAGGAATTGCGGGTGCTGAGCCATGCCGGCAATCCGGAACGCTTTCACGCGGTCAACGAGCGCTTTCACAACGCGATCTATGCCGGTTCGCAGAACAGCTACATCGCCGAGATGACGCTGGCGACACGGGTGCGCGTGCAGCCATTCCGCCGCGCCCAATTCCGCAATCTCGGGCGGCTGGCAAAATCGCACGCCGAGCACGACCGCGTGGTGGTCGCGATCATGCGCGGCGACAAGGCCGGCGCGGCGGCGGCGATGCGCGCGCATATCGAGCTGGTGCGCGGGGAGTATGAAATTTACGCGGTGTCGGTGTAGGCGCTCGTCATTGCGAGGAGCGAAGCGACGAAGCAATCCATCGTTCCGCATACGCGGAGGGGTGGATTGCTTCGCTTCGCTCGCAATGACGGCTCAAGCCGCCGCCTTCTCCGCCATGAACGCGCGCCAGCCGCCATAGGCTGAAATATCGCGCGCGCCGTTGATGGCTGCGGGCTCGACCAGAAATCCCTTCACGCCCCTTCCGTTGGCGAGCCGTATCGTGCCGATGCCGAGCGGCGGCGGGATCGCGGCGACGAATTTGCCGAAGGCTGTCGCCGACAGCGCCCATAGCTCCAGCTTGATCGAATGTCCCGCGCCTTGCTCCACGCGCAGCATGCCGGGTTTCGGCGGCACTGTGTCGAGCGCGTAGAGCTTGTAGTCCGGCGCGGTCGTGGTCGCCTCGATCAGGCGTCCACCGAGGGCCTGCAGCTCGCCGTTGAGCGCCATGCCGGAGAGATGCGCGCCGACCACTGCGAGGGTGATCTCGTCGCCATCCGCGGCTGCCGGCAACGGAGCGAGCGGTGGCGGCGTCAACCCCCTGGCTCCCACCTTCAATTTGGTATCGGCATGAAACACGCGGCCGATGCTGGCGAGCTGTGTGTCGCGTCCTGCGGGCGCCAATAGCGTGATGCCGAACGGGATGCCATCCGCGCGCATCGCTGCCGGCAGCGCGAGGCCGCAGAGGTCGAGCAGGTTGACGAAATTGGTGTAAGTGCCGAGCCGGCTGTTGAGCTCGATCGGATTGGCCAGCACCTGCGCGGTCGAATAGGCGGTCGGCGCCGTCGGCAGCACCATCGCGTCGAAATGGGTAAAGCTGCGCTCGGCTGTGCGCCGCAGCGCCTGCAGCCGATAGAGTGAGGCAAAGGTGTCGGCGGCGGTCAGCCGCGCGCCTGCGGCGGTGATTTCGCGGGTCACCGGATGAATCGAATCCGGCGAGGATGCCAGGAGGTCGCGGATGACAAGGTATCGCTCGGCGACCCACGGGCCTTCGTAAAGCAGCCGCGCGGCCTCATAAAAGGGTTCGAGGTCGAATTCGACCAGCGTGGCGCCAAGCTGCGTCCAGCGCTTGAGCGCCTCGCCATAGGCTTTCTCGGAAGCCGCGTCGCCGAAGAAGATCAATTGGCCATTGCGCGGCACGCCAAGCCGGAGTTTTTCGGGAAACGCGGACATCCGTCCTAACGGCCGATCGCGCGAATACGGATCGGCGCCATCGGCGCCCACCATCGCAGCCAGCGCGGTCATTGCGTCGTCGACCGTGAGCGAGAATACCGAAATGCAGTCCAGCGTGCGGCAGGCCGGGACGAGCCCGGCGTTGGAGATCATGCCGAGGCTCGGCTTCAGCCCTACGATGTTGTTAAGCATCGCCGGCACGCGGCCAGAACCCGCGGTGTCGGTGCCGAGCGCCAGCGGCACGAGGCCTGCGGAAACCGCGACTGCCGAGCCCGAACTCGACCCGCCTGGAACGAGATCGGCGCGGATCGGATTGACGGGAATCCCGTAGGGCGAGCGGACGCCGACCAGGCCGGTCGCGAACTGGTCGAGATTGGTCTTGCCGATAATGATGGCGCCGGCCGCCCGCAGTTTTGCGACCGCCGTCGAGTCCTGCACGGGCGAATAGGAAAAGGCCGGGCAGGCGGCCGTGGTCGCTAAGCCCAGCGCGTCGATATTGTCCTTCACTGCAACCGGGACGCCGAGCAGCGGAAGCAATGCCGCATCTTTCGAGGCCAGTGCTTCGGCCTCCGCCACCGCATCCTTCTCGTCGCGCAGGCTGATGAACACGGCGGGATCATTATGGGCGCGGATGCGCTGATAGCTGCGCGCGACGGTTTGCGCCGGGGTGATCGCGCCGGCGCGGTGCGCGGCGACGATGGCGGCAACGGTTTCGGGCGCGTCGGACCCCATGGCGGCAAAACTCCAGCGAGCAAAGGTTACCCGGACTAAAGGTTACCCGGACTGAAGCAAGCGATGTGCCATTGTGTACAATCGCTTAGTCGAGCCAACGCTCAAATATAGATTTGTAATTTCATGTGCTTACGAGGCGACTGCGCATGCCATGAGCGCAGGCCGTAGCCGGGCGACTGCCTAAAACTTAGGCGATTCAGCCCAAGGCGCGGCGCCGGCCGCGCTCAGGTGAAGTCCGAGAGTATCTGCAGCAGTTTCTCCCGGTTCTCCTTGCCGATCTTCTCGGCCACATGGCGCTCATGTTCGGCGGCAAGCCGCTTGAACTGCGCCAGCGCCGTCCGGCCGCGCGCGGTCAGGTGCAGCGCGTGGGAGCGCCGGTCGGCGGCGGATTTGACGCGGCTGACGAGATCGCGCTCTTCAAGACTGTCCAGGAGGTGCACCAGCCGGGCGCGCTCGATGCCGAGCCGTTTTGCAACAGCCATCTGGCTCAGGCCAGGATTGGCCCCGATCACCGTCATCACAGAATACTGCGTCGGCCGGATATCGACGGCGCCGAGCGTGCGAATGAAATCCTGAAAAATCCAGATCTGAAAGCGCCGCACCGCATAGCCGGCGTGGCCCGCCAGCGCGTCGAGACCGATTTCGCCGTTCATCAGATCGCTGTGCGCGTTGCCGTTTTCGCTTCGCGTGCGGCCGGGGCGCGGCCGAATACCAGCGCGTGACTTGGCAATTCTGGGTGCCTGACTGTTCCTCGCCATCGTTCCCTTCTAGCGCTTCGCGCGACCAAGGGGAAGATTGTTGTTGACGACAACAATTGTTGTGCTCAACATTGGCGTCAAGCCAGCCCTTTTCGAGGCTGCAGGAGGAAGCCCATGACCATCGCCGCCATCAGCGGTGCCGATTCCCAAAATCTATTCGCGACGCCCGAGATCGTTGCCGATCGCCGGACCGATGGCAGCATCATCCTGAAATCGACCGCGCCGTTGCGGCCGAGTGCGCGCTGCACCGGCGACTGGCTGGAGCATTGGGCGCGGCAGGCGCCGGACCGGATCTTTCTCGCCGATCGCGCCAGCGTTGATACGCCTTGGACCGCCGTCACCTACAAGGATGCGTTGAAGCAGGTGCGCTCGGCCGCCGCCTGGATCCTGGCGCAGGGGCTTAGCGCCGAGCGTCCGCTGGTGATCCTGTCCGACAACAGCGTCGAGCACGCACTGTTCGCGCTCGCCGCCCAGCATGTCGGCGTGCCGTCGGCCGCGATCTCGCCGGCCTATTCGCTGATGTCCAAGGATTTCGACAAACTCAAGAGCATGATCACGCTGCTCGGGCCCGGCGTGATCTATGTTTCCGGCACAAAGCCATTTGCCGCGGCGCTGGCAGCGATCAAGCCGCTGCATTCGGCCACCATCGTCGGCGGCGGTGTGGGTGATGACAGCGCGATCTCCTTCCGCGCCGTCGCTGCAACGTTGGAAACGCCTGATGTCGAAAGGGCCTTTGCCGCGATCACGCCGGATACCATCGCAAAATTCCTGTTCACCTCGGGCTCGACAGGCACGCCGAAGGCCGTGATCAACACCCAGCGCATGCTGACCTCGAGCCAGCAGGCCAAGGCGCAGACCTGGACATTCCTCGAGGACAGCAGCGAAGAACTCGTGATCCTCGACTGGTTACCCTGGAGCCATACCTTCGGCGCCAACCACAATTTCAATCTGGTGCTGCGCAACGGCGGCACGCTCTATGTCGACGGTGGCAAGCCGGCGCCGGGGCTGTTCGCGACCTCGCTCGCCAATCTGCGCAGCGTGATGCCATCAGTCTATTTCAACGTGCCGCGCGGTTTTGACATGCTGATCGCGGCGCTGCGCGGCGACGACGAACTGCGCAAAAAGTTCTTCAGCGAGGTGAAGTTCGCTTTCTACGCCGGCGCAGCCTTGCCGCAGAATCTCTGGGACGCGCTAGAAGAACTCTCGATCAAGACGGTTGGCCGTGCGCTGCCGATGGTGTCGGCCTGGGGCTCGACTGAAACCTCGCCGCTCGCTACCGACTGCCACTTTCAGGCCAAGCGCTCCGGCAATATCGGCGTGCCGATCCCGGGCACCGAACTGAAGCTGGTGCCATCCGGCGACAAGCTCGAGGTGCGGGTGCGCGGTCCAAATGTCACGCCCGGCTACTGGAAGGCGTCGGAATTGACCGCGCAGGCGTTCGACGAAGAGGGTTTTTATCTGATCGGCGACGCCGTGACCTTTGCCGATCCGGCGCGTCCCGAACTCGGACTGTTCTTCGACGGCCGCGTCGCCGAGGACTTCAAGCTCAATTCGGGCACCTGGGTCAGCGTCGGCACCTTGCGCGTCGCCGGCATCGCCGCCCTGGCGCCGCTGGCGCAGGACATTGTCGTGACCGGCCATGGCGGCGACGAGGTTCGCTTCCTGGTATTTCCGAATATTGCGGCCTGCCGTGCACATGCCGGCTTGCCCGACAGCGCCGACGTAAAAGATGTAATCGGCCACGACAGGGTTCGAAGTGCGATTGCCCAAGGGCTCGCGAGGCTGAAGGCGCAAAGCGGCAACTCGTCCGGTCACGCAACGCGCGCGCTGCTGCTGGCCGAACCCGCGTCCGTCGACGGCGGCGAGATCACCGACAAGGGCTATATCAACCAGCGTGCGGTGCTGACGCGGCGCGCGAGCGCAGTGGCAACGCTGGACGACGACGGCTCGGCCGAATGGATCGGCTGCGCCGGCTGACGCTAGAGCATGATGAAATTGGATTAGATTGCGACCACGAAGAAGGTGCGCTCCCTCTCCCGCTTGCGGGGGAGGGCTGGGGTGGGGGTGTCTCCGCAGACGACACTGCCCGAGTGGAGAGAGCCCCCACCCGGCGCTTCGCGCCGACCTCCCCCGCAAGCGGGAGAGGTGAAGCGCGTCTGCGGCCAAATCGATCTAACCAAAATAATCATGCTCTAGGCGCGTCGGGACGCCGCGTGCTTGTGCGCCTCGACCAGCCGCACCAGCATCTGGAGAAATGACGTCTGCTCGCTCTTGCTGAGCGCGGAAAGCGTCTGCGCATTGAAGCTCTCGCCAAGCCGGCTGGCCTCGTCAGCGCGCCTCTCGCCCGCCGCACTGAGGCTGAGCTCGACCGCGCGCTTGTCCCGCGCGGAGCGCTTCCGCTTCAAGACGCCGGTCTCCTCCATGCGTGACAGGATTTTCACGAGGTTGGGGAGCTGCATCTTCAACACGGCGGCGAGTTCGCTCTGCGTCACCGTCTTGTTGTCCCGCACCGTAACCAGGATGGCGTATTCGAGCGGTGAAAGGTTTAAGGACTCGAAATACGGATAGAACGCCTCGAAGTTCTCCAACTGCAGGATCCGGATCATGAATCCCGGGGTCTGCTGCAGCGCGGTGAGATCGAGTTTTCGCGCCGAGTCCGGCTCAGCCGGTCTGGCCGCTCCGTTGTCCTTGCGCGTCGAAATTTTTCCGATTCTTTCCATGGGCAAAAGCTCGCACGGCATCACCTGAATTGACAATCCTCAAAATACTTATAAATTATAACTAATTTCGAAGCGGTCGCGAAGGCCGCCTTTTCCATTCAGGAGGGAACGCATGCGACAGCTTTTTCGCACAGGAATGCTCGTGGTCGCGCTCGGCGGAATTTTCGCAGGCGCTTCCCAAGTCCAAGCCCAGGACCGCGTCCGGATCGGCGTGCTCAACGACCAGTCGGGCGTGTTCTCGACCTACCAGGGCATCGGCTCGGTCATATCAGCGCAAATGGCAGTCGAAGACTATGGCGGCAAGGCTGCCGGCAAGCCGGTCGACGTCATCACCGCCGACCATCAGAACAAGACCGACGTCGGCGTCGGCATCGCGCGGCGCTGGTACGACACCGAAAGCATCGACGCCATCTTCGACCTGCCGAACTCGGCGATTGCGCTCGCGGTTGCCAATATGAGCGAGCAGAAGAACAAGGTTTTTATCGGCTCCGGCGCCGGCACCGCGCTGCTCACCGGCGAAAAGTGCACGCCGAATACCGTGCACTGGACCTACGATACCTATGCCTATGGCCGTGGCCTTGGCAAAGCCGTGGTCGCCCAAGGCGGCAAGAAATGGTTCTTCCTGACCGCCGATTACGCCTTCGGCCACGACCTGGAGAAGCAGGCGATGGAAGGCGTCAAGGCCTCCGGCGGCGAAGTGCTCGGCGCCGTGCGCCATCCGCTCGGCACCGCCGACTATGCTTCTTTCTTGCTGCAGGCGCAGGCCTCGGGCGCCGACATCGTCGGCGTCGCCAATGCCGGCGATGACACCATCACCTCGATCAAACAGGCGGCGGAGTTCGGGCTAACGCAAAAGCAGAAGTTGGTCGGATTGATCCTCGGCATGAACGGAATTCCTGCGCTCGGCCTGAAGGCAGCCCAGGGTGCGCAGATCATGAATCCGTTCTACTGGGATTTGAACGACGACACGCGCGCTTTTGCAAAACGGTTTGCCGAACGCCATCCGCAAAAGAATTATCCGAACGACATGCAGGCCGGCGTCTATGCTTCGGTGCTGCATTATCTGAAGGCCGTCGACAAGATCGGCGGCGCCACCGACGGCAAGGCCGTGGTGTCGGCGATGAAGGCGATGCCGACCGACGATCCGCTGTTCGGCAAGGGAACCATCCGCGCAGACGGGCGTAAGATTCACCCGCTGTTTCTGCTCGAGGTGAAGAAGCCTGACGAATCCACGTCGAAATGGGATCTGTTGAAGGTCGTCGCTACGATTCCGGGCGATCAGGCATTTCGTCCCGAAAGCGAGGGCAACTGCCCACTGGTCAAGAGATGACCTGACCCGGCGGCGGCCGGCACGAACCGGCCGCCGCCGAAAATCGATCGTCGAGGCTTGTCGTATATGTTGCCAAGGCAACTAACTTGTGCGAGCGTATTTGCACAAAGCGGCCGATCGCAGAGCACGGGAGTGCCGGGCCGCACAGGGAGAAACGGATGTTCGGGCGTGTCGGATCGTCACGACGCAATGCGATGTCGCGTGCGCAGTGTGGGGGCCGCGGTGTAGCTAATAGACGCCGCTCAGCTCTTCGTATCGACTTCGCCCGCGCCTTTCACGGCGTCGAGATTGCCGTGCACCCGCAGCAGCAGCGCGATCAGGGTCTCCCGCTCCGGCTTGCTCAGGCAGGAGAGCAGGCGGCGCTCGCGTTCGAGCGCGACCGCGATGACCTGGTCGTGGGTGGCATAGCCCTTCGGGGTCAGCGAGATCGAATGGGTGCGCCCGTCCTCCCGGTCGGCCCTGATGCTGACCAGCCCGCGTTCCTCCATGCCGGCCAGCGTGCGACTCACGGGCCCCTTGTCGAAGCCGATCACGTGGCAGATCCGCGCCGCGGAAATTTCCGGCTCGATCGCGAGCAGCGACAAGATCCGCCATTCCGTGACGTTGACCCCAAAGCGCTTCTGATAGACCACGGTCGCGCTGCGCGACAATTTGTTGGCGATGAAGGTGATGAGGGCCGGAACGTAACGGTCGAGGTCGAGCACCTGTTCGGCCCGTCCGCTCCTGCCTGCCGCGCCCGCACGGGGGGCGCGCGCCTGTCTGTTCCTGCTCATGCTTTTCCGACGCTGCTCCAGCGTTCCAGACATAGAGACAGCGGATACCGCTCTGCAAGAACATTATGCAGGAGACTCACATGAGCGCGACATCCCGGATAGATTCTGCAACCCCGGAGCGGAGTGCGCCGGCCGGCGTGCCCCATCTGGACGTGGACCCGTTTTCGACCGAGTTTTTCGAGGATCCGCACCGGATCCACGACGTCCTCCGCGAGGCCGGGCCGGTGGTCTGGCTCGAGAAGTGGGGCGTCTATGGCGTCGCCCGCTATGCCGAGGTGCACGCAGTCCTCAACGACCCCCTGACCTTCTGTTCGAGCCGCGGCGTGGGCTTGAGCGATTTCGCCAAGGAAAAGCCGTGGCGACCGCAAAGCATCATCCTTGAAGCGGACCCGCCGGCGCATACCAGGACACGCGCGGTGCTCTCTCAGGTGTTGTCACCGACCGCCATGAAGCAGGTCCGCGAACATTTCACGGCGATGGCCGCGGCCAAGATCGACGAATTGCTTGATCGCGGCAGCTTCGATGCGGTTGCCGATCTCGCGGAGGCCTATCCGCTCTCGGTATTTCCTGATGCGATGGGCCTGAAGCAGGAGGGGCGGGAGAATCTGCTGCCGTATGCGAGCCTGGTGTTCAACGCGTTCGGGCCGCCGAACCAGTTGCGCCAGGAGGCGATCGAGCGCTCCGCGCCACATCAGGCCTATGTCGCCGCTCAGTGCCAGCGCGAAAATCTTGCGCCCGGCGGCTTCGGCGCCTGCATCCATGCCCGCGCCGACGCCGGCGACATTACGGCGGAAGAGGCGCCGCTATTGGTGCGCTCGCTGCTTTCGGCCGGGCTCGACACCACCGTCAACGGAATCGGCGCCGCGATGTACTGCCTGGCGCGTTTCCCCGATCAACTTGCGCGGCTGCGCAGCGATCCGACGCTGGCGCGCAACGCCTTCGAGGAGGCGATCCGCTTCGAAAGCCCGGTGCAGACCTTTTTCCGCACCACGACGCGGGAGGTCGAACTCGCCGGCCATCGTATCGGCGAAGGCGAAAAGGTGCTGATGTTCCTCGGCGCCGCCAACCGCGATCCGCGGCGTTGGGAAAATCCTGATCGCTACGACGTCACCCGGCGTACCTCCGGGCATGTCGGCTTCGGTTCGGGCATCCATATGTGCGTCGGCCAGCTTCTCGCGCGCCTCGAAGGCGAGGTGATGCTGGCGGCGATCGCGCGCAAGGTTGCAAGTATCGAGATATCAGGCCCGGTGAAGCGCCGCTACAACAACACGCTGCGCGGCCTCGAAAGTCTCCCCATCACCATTTCTCCGGCCTGACGGACCGCCCATGCCGAGCATCACGTTTGTTCACCCTGACGGCCGGGCGCAGCGCATCGACGCCAGCGATGGCGAAAGCGCAATGCAGGGGGCGACGCGCCACGATGTCGGTGGAATTCTGGCCGAATGCGGCGGCAACGCGATGTGCGCCACCTGCCACGTCTATGTCGACGAGGAGTGGCTCGCCCGCCTGCCGGCCATGGGCGACGACGAGGACGCGTTGCTGGATGGCGCCGCGGCCGAACGGCGGGCCAACAGCCGGCTGTCCTGCCAGATCAAGTTGGCTGCCGATCTCGATGGTTTGGTTCTCAATCTGCCGGACCGGCAATTGTGACGGCCTAGTCACCTGAACTGAAGTCAAACCCGGCGAAGTCCGGGAACGCTCAAGATCAAAATTCAAAAGGGAGAGAACAATGAGGGGTTTAAGGTTAGGTCTCGCGCTTGCCTTGTCTTGCATGGCGTCGGGCGCGGTGCGCGCGGAGATTTCCGAAAATGTCGTGCGCATCGGCGTGCTGAACGACATTTCCGGTATCTTCCAGGACACCAACGGCATGGGCTCGGTAGAAGCCGCGCGCATGGCGGCGGAGGATTTCAACGGCGGCGGCAAGGGCATCAAGGTCGAGATCGTCTATGCCGATCACCAGAACAAGGCCGACGTCGGTTCGGCGATCGTGCGCAAATGGCTCGACGTCGATGGCGTCGATGCCGTGGTCGACGTGCCGAATTCCGCCGTCGGGCTCACCATCAACTCGCTGCTGCGTGACAGCCGCATGACGTTTCTTGCGTCGTCGACGGCGAGCTCCGACCTGACCGGCAAGGCCTGCTCTCCTAACACCATCCAGTGGGTCAATGACGCCTGGGCGACCGGCAACTCGACCGCGGCGGCGATGATGGCGCGGGGCGGCAAGGAATGGTACTTCATCACGGTGAATTTTGCGCTCGGCCAGGGCATCGAGGCCGAGGCCACCAACTACATCGAAAAGCACGGCGGCAAGGTGCTGGGCTCGGCCAAGCATCCGCTCAACACGCCGGACTTTGCCTCGCTTCTGCTCCAGGCGCAGAATTCCAAGGCCAAGGTGATCGGCCTTGCCAATGCTGGCGGCGACACCGTCAACGCGGTGAAGCAGGCGGCGGAGTTCGGGCTTCAGCAAAGCGGGCAGACGATGGTGGCATTCCTGCTGTTCATCAACGACGTCCATGGCATGGGGCTTAAGGTAGGCCAGGGCCTGCAACTGTTCGAAGCGTTCTATTGGGACATGGATGAAAACACCCGCGCGTTTGCAAAGCGCTTCGCGGCGCGGCCGGGCGTGAACGGCAAGATGCCAAGCGGCAATCAGGCCGGCGTCTATGCTTCCACGCTCGCCTATCTCAACGCAGTGGCCGCGACCGGCAGCGATCACGCCAAGGATGCGGTGCCTGAGATGAAAAAGTTCAAGGGCAAGGACAAACTGTTCGGCGACGTCACCATCCGCCAGGACGGCCGCGTCATCCACCCGATGTACCTGTTCGAGGTGAAAAAGCCGGAAGAGTCGAAATATCCTTACGACTACTACAAGCTGGTCTCGACCATTCCGGCCGACCAGGCCTTCCGCCCGCTCGCCGACGGCGGCTGCTCGCTGGTGAAATGAAAGTGCTCTCCCTCTCCCGCTTGCGGGGGAGGCATAGGCGGCCTGTGGCCGCCGTTCTCTAGAAGAACGCCGATGCGGAGCATCGGCTATGGGTGGGGGCATCGCCGCATAAAGAACGCGAGACGTTGGCGTCGTTCTTGCCTCGTCTTATTTCTGATTGACGCCCGCTTCGCCTGCACCACCATTGTAGGCCAGACGGCTGGTCAAAAACGCTGCTGCGACAGCGAAGGGGGAAACGATGCAACGTCTCAGATTCCATATTCGCACGCCGATCCAGTTGGCCTCGCTGCTCGCCGCAACGACGTTCTTTGCCGTCGACGCGACAGCAGCAAAGATGGTCGGCGATCCCGCCGCGACCTGCAGCGATTTGATCCGGCCGGTCGACAATGCCGTGCGGATCGATTCTGCGACCATGGTCGCGCCGTCGCCGCTTGCGGTCGCCGAAAGAGCACCGACGCCGGCGGCGCGCATCACGCCGGCCAATCCGGAATTCTGCAAGGTCCTCGGCCAGATCGCGCCGGCCGATCCCAAGGCGCCGCCGATCAAATTTCAGGTGAATCTTCCGGTCGAGTGGAACGGCCGCTCGCTGCAATATGGTGGTGGCGGCTTCAACGGCGTGCTGATCACCGGGCTTGCCTTGCCGCCGGCGTATCCGTTCGGCGCGCCGTCGCCGCTGGCGCGCGGCTTCGTCACCTATGGCACGGATTCCGGCCACGAGACCAAGCCGGGCGAGCCGCCGCAGACGTTTGCGCTCAACGACGAGGCCTTTGAGAATTTCGCCCATCGTTCCTACAAGCGCGTGCGCGACGCCGCGGTTGCGCTGATGGTGCGCGCCTACGGCAACCCGCCGGCCAAGCTGTATTTCATGGGATCGTCGGAAGGCGGCCGCGAGGGGCTAACGATGGCGCAGCGCTATCCCGACGATTTTGACGGCATCTTTGCCCGCGTGCCCGTCATCAACTGGGTCGGATTGCAGCATGCCGGGACGCGGTCGGGGCTTGCAACGATGGGTGAGGGCTGGATCCGTCCCGCGCAGGTCGAGCTCGTGGCCAAGGCGGTGCTTGCTGCCTGCGACAAGGCGGACGGCGTCGAGGACTCGCTGGTGCTGGACCCGGTTGGCTGCAAGGCGAAATTCCAGCCGGACACACTGCGTTGCGCGCCGGGCCAAAGCGGCGATCAGTGCCTGAGCGAGGCGCAGATCGCGGCGATCAGGACGCTGCATTCGACGTACAAGTTCTCGTTTGTGCTGGAGAACGGTCTTGACGATTATCCGGGCTGGGGCGTCTCCGGCGAAAACACCCCTGCGTTTGGTCCGACCGGCGGCTGGGTCGCCTGGTGGCTCGGCAAGGCGGCGCCGGCGCAGCCGCCGCTGCCTGCCAACGGCATCGCCTGGATCTACGGTGCGGGCGGCATCCAATATGTCTTCGCGCGTGATCCGAAGCTCGACGTCACGACCTACAAGCCCGAGGATCACAAGGAGCGCCTGCTGCAGGTATCGCGGTTGATGGATTCGACAAATCCCGACCTCAGCCGCTTTGCCGCGCGCGGCGGCAAGCTCGTGATTCTCGAGAACATGGCCGACTATGCCCAGAGCCCTTACGCAGGGATACGCTATTTCGAAAACGTGCAGCGCACCTTGGGCCGCGAGAAGACAGCGGCGTTCGCCCGCCTCTACACGGCGCCCGGTGTCGACCATGTCGGCTCCGGCGCGCCCGCCAATCTCGACATGCTGGCCGTGCTCGTTGATTGGGTCGAGAACGGCAAGGCGCCCGGCGACCTCGAGGTGATCGAGCAGAAGGTCGAAGCGCCGGCGTTTGAGACCACGCGCTCGTTGCCATTGTGCCAATGGCCGGCATGGCCGCATTACAAATCGGGGCCGACGAGTAGCGCGGCCAGTTTTGCCTGCGCGCGGTGAGGGGCTCCGCCCGCACGATCCCTGCGAAGCGAGCCTATCCCGTGACCTTGCTCGAGCCCTGCGTGATCAGCCGCGCCGCGCGCTGGTCGCGGGCGTGGATCCACAGCCAGCTCAAGGCGACGCTGAGCCGGTTGCGCAGGCCGATCAGGAAGTAGATGTGGGCGATGCCCCAGATCCACCAGGCGAGATTGCCGCGCAGCTTGATGCGGCCGAAATCGATCACGGCCTTCTTCTTGCCGATCTGCGCGAGACTGCCGGCATGCTTGTAGCGGAACGGCGGCAGCGTGCCGCCGCTCAAGCGTGCCTTGATCAGCGCCGCCACGTAGCGCCCCTGTTGCTTGGCCGCCGGCGCGATGCCGGGCACGGGATTGCCGTCGGGGCCGGCGATCGTCACGGTATCGCCGATGGCAAACACGTCGGGATGGCCGGGCACGGTCAGATCAGGCTCGACCTTCAGGCGGTAGGCGCGGTCGGCGGGCGCCTTCAGCCATTCCGCCGCGCGCGAGGCGCGCACGCCGGCTGCCCAGACGATGGTCCTGGCCTCCAGCCTGTTGCCGCCATAGACGACGCCATCGATCGCACATTCGGTGACCGGCTGCCCCAACACCACTTCGACGCCGAGTTCCTCCAGCGCGCGCTGCGCATAGGAAGAGAGGTCTTCGGGAAAGCCCGCGAGCACGCGCGGGCCGGCCTCGATCAGGATAACGCGGGTCTTGTGGGTATCGATGTTGCGAAAGTCCGGCGGCAGCGTGTCCTTGGCGAGGTCGGCGATTGTTCCGGCCATTTCGACGCCGGTCGGGCCGGCGCCGATGATGACGAAGGTGAGTAGCGCCGCGCGCCGCGCCGGATCCTTTTCGCGCTCGGCGCGCTCGAAGGCGACGAGGATGCGCCGCCGCAGCGTCGTGGCATCCTCCAGCGTCTTCAAGCCTGGTGCGAACGGCTCCCATTCATCGTGGCCGAAATAGGCATGGCGGGCGCCGGTGGCGAGGATCAGCGTGTCGTAGGAAATCGTCTCGCCGTCTTCGAGCAGCACGCGCTTTCCCTCGGCATCGACGCCATTCACATTGGCAAACAGCGTCGTCACTTCGGGGCGGTCGCGCAGGAGATAGCGGATCGGCCAGGCAATTTCCGACGTCGCCAGCGAAGCGGTCGCGACCTGGTAGAGCAGCGGCTGGAACAGATGATGGTTGCGGCGGTCGATCAGCGTGATCCGGACCGGCGCACCGGCGAGGCCGAAGGCGGTCTCCAGACCGCCGAAACCGGCGCCGACGATCACGACGTGATGGGGTTCTTTCGGCACGGTCGTCATGGAACGGGACCCCGGTTTCAGATGTCTCAACGCATTGGATTATGTAGCCATTTGCGGCTCCGCTCCAATACGTCTTTGTCAATCGGCCGATAGCGAAAGTGCATCGTGCTGTCGTCCCGGCCCTTATGCGCAACTGCGCATCAGGAGCCGGGACCCATAACCACAGAAGATTATTGTTGAGAATGCTGGAGCCACAGCACAGCGCAACAACAAAATCCTGTGGTTATGGGTCCCTGCGCAGGGACGACGGCAAAATAAATTTCCTGCCACCGCATCCTTTGCCCGTTCCGAAACGTCCTTGGGGTCGAGATGGCCGCAGAACAGGAGAAAGCCATGAGACGGACCGTAATCAGGTACAAAACCAAGCCGGAAATGAGCGACAGGAACGCCGAGTTGGTGGCGGCGGTGTTTGCCGAATTGCAGGCGGCCGAGCCGGAAGGCTTTCGCTATCTGTCGCTGCGGCTGGAGGATGATACGTTCATCCATTTCGTCGAGACCGCAGCCGATGACGGCTCCAGCGCCTTGCCGAAACTGGCGGCGTTTCAGGCGTTCCAGAACGGCATTCGCGAGCGTTGCGCCGAACCGCCGCTGGCGAAAAGCGTGACCATCGTCGGCAATTATCGCATGTTGCGCGAGACCGAGAACGCGCTTGCCGGAGTCTGAATGACAGTGGGTCCCGAGACGTCCGCCACGTTCGACATCGAGCGCCTGCTGGTGGCGATGCGCCCAAAGCTGCATCGCTACTGCGCGCGCATGGTGGGCTCCGTCATCGACGGCGAGGACGTGCTGCAGGATGCCATGATCAAGGCGGTGGAGGCGCATGCCTCCGCCCGCCCGCTCGGCAATCCCGAAGGCTGGCTGTTCCGCATTGCGCACAACACCGCGCTGGATTTTCTGCGCCGGCGCAAGCGCCAGGAGGCGTTCCGGGGACCAGCGGAGGTGGACATGATCGTTGACCAGCTCGATGCCGTGGCGAGCCGCCAGATCGCCGCGACCTCCTTGCGCACCTTCATGCGGTTGCCGGTACCACAGCGCGCGAGCGTCATCCTGATGGACGTGCTCGGCTGCTCGCTGAAGGAAATCTGCGACGTAATGGATTGCAGCCTGCCCGCGGCCAAGGCCGCGCTGCATCGCGGCCGCGCGCAATTGCGTGAAATTGCCGTCGAGCCGGACGACGCGCCGCAGCAAAAACTATCGGACGCCGATCGTGAGCGGCTCGGCGCCTATGTCGCCCATTTCAACGCGCGCGATTTCGATGCCATCCGCGCCATGATCTCGGACGATGTCAGGCTCGATCTCGTCAGCAGGACCCACTTGCGTGGCAAGGCCGAAGTGTCGCGCTATTTCGGCAATTACGACAAGGTCAGCGACTGGCGCCTGGTGGCGGGTCTGGTGGAGGGGCGTCCCGCCATCCTGGTGTTCGATCCCAACGAAGGCGATGCAAAGCCGAAATATTTCGTGCTGCTGGGCTGGTCGGCCGGCAAGGTCGCGACCATCCGGGATTTCCGCCACGCGCCTTACGTCATCGATGGCGCTGAATACCTGATCTGAACGAGCGCTTCTGGAAGGTGCGCCATGACGCTCGTCACGGCGCGCCGCCCCGGCTGCAGCGGTCGACCCATCAGGCTTCTCCGGCCCCCAAAACCGCGACAATTGTTGCCGGGGCAACCGGCATTATATTTCTTGCCATCCCCGCCATCCGCGAATTATGGTGCAGGTGGCTTAAGCATGCGCCGAAGGTTCTAACCGGAGCCTTGGGTTCATGCTTGCCGCTGACCGGCGATTTCGCGCACAAAATACCTCACAGATAAGAGGCGCGCGGAGCAAGCGTTGCCGGTCGCCCGGTTGACCGGGTTTTGAGCGATAAACAGGAGGGGAGTGATTATGAAAAAGGCATTCTGGCTGGCAGGCGCAACAATTCTGGCGCTGGCGCAGCCCGCGCTCGCTGGCGACACCATCAAAATCGGCTTTGTCTCGACCTTCAGCGGCCCGACCGCTGTGATCGGCAACGACATGCGCAACTCGTTCGAGCTGGCGCTCGACCATCTCGGCCGCAAGATGGGCGGCAAACCGGTCGAGGTGATCTATGAAGATGACGGCCAGAAGCCCGATGTCGGCAAGCAGAAGACCGAAAAGCTGATCCAGTCCGACAAGGTCGATTTCATCGCGGGCTATATCTGGTCGAACGTGCTGCTGGCCTCGCTGAAGACCGCAGTGGATTCAAAGACCTTCCTGATCTCGGCCAACGCCGGTCCCTCGCAGCTCGCCGGCGATCTCTGTTCGCCTTACGTGTTCTCGACCTCCTGGCAGAACGATCAGACCCCGCAGGCGGTCGGCACCTACATGAACCAGAAGGGCGTGAAATCAGTGTTCCTGATCGGCCCGAACTACGCCGCCGGCAAGGACATGCTGGCCGGCGTCAAGAGCACCTTCAAGGGCCAGGTCGTCGGTGAGGAATACACGGTGTGGCCGAGCCAGCTCGACTTCTCCGCCGAGCTCACCAAGGCCAAGAATTCCAAGGCCGAGTCGATCTTCGTGTTCTATCCCGGCGCAGCCGGTGTCCAGTTCCTCAATCAATACGCCCAGGCCGGACTGAAGGGGCAGATCCCGCTCTATACGGCGTTCACGATCGACGAATTGTCGCTGCCGCTGCAGAAGGAAAACGCGATCGGCGTACCCGGCGCGCAGCAATGGGTCAACGATTTGCCGTTCCCGGAGAACAAGAAGTTCGTCGAGGACTATCGCAAGAAGCATCCGGGCCTCCGCCCGACCTTCTACGGCGCGCAGTCCTATGACGCCGCGAACCTGATCAACAGTGCGGTGGTTGCGGTGAAGGGCGATACCTCGAAGAAGGACGAGATGAAGGCCGAGATGGAGAAGGCCAACTTCAAGTCTGTGCGCGGCCCGTTCAAATACGGCAACAACCACATTCCGATCCAGAACTTCTACCTGCAGGATGTGGTCAAGGACGCCGACGGCCAGCTCTCGCTGAAGACAGTGGCGACCATCGTCAAGGACGACCAGGATCGCTTCCACGACAAATGTCCGATGAAGAAGTGATTGTTGGCATGGCCGGTGCATGATCGCCGGAGCGCGCCCTCGGGCTTGACCCGGGGGCGGTTAACGACAGATCGTCCGCCCAACAAGAAAAATGGCGGCGGCGCAGATGTGCTGCCGCTGTTTTGTTAGGGCATGATCCGGAAAAGTGGGATCCGGTTTTCCGAAAGATCATGCCCAAAATAGAAAAATAGAGCGGGATGACGCGTCATCACGCTCTAGGTCTAGAGTTTTAGGTTCATGCTCGTCCTTATCGAACAATCGCTGAACGGCCTGCAGTTCGGCCTGTTGCTGTTCCTGCTGGCGGCCGGCTTGACGCTGGTGTTCGGCATCATGGACTTCGTCAATCTGGCGCACGGCTCGCTCTACATGATGGGCGCCTATTTCGCCGCGACCTTCGTGGCGTGGACGAATAGTTTTGTGCTCGGCATATTGCTCGCGCTCGGCGCCACGCTGCTACTGGGCATCGCGCTCGAATTCATCGCGCTGAGACATCTCTACGGCCGCGACCATCTCGATCAGGTCCTGGCAACCTTCGGGCTGATCCTGTTCTTCAATGACGCGGTGCGGCTGATCTGGGGCCCCGCCGGCCTGTCGCTGCCGCTGCCGGCCTGGCTGACCGTGCCGGTGCAGATCGTCCCCGGCGTGTTCTATCCGGCCTACCGGTTGTCGATCATCGCGGTTGCGCTGGCGGTTGCGGCATTGCTTTATATCGTGGTGATGCGGACCAGGATCGGCATGCTGATCCGCGCCGGCGCCTCCAACCGTGAAATGATCGGCGCGCTCGGCATCAACATCAAGCTGTTGTTCACGCTGGTGTTCGGACTTGGCGCGGCGCTCGCAGGCCTTGCCGGCCTGATGCAGGCGCCGATCCTCACCGTGCAGATCGGCATGGGCGAAAACATCCTCATTCTTGCTTTCGTCATCATCGTGATCGGTGGCATCGGCTCGATCCGGGGCGCCTTCATGGCCGCGATCTTCGTCGGCATGATCGATACGCTCGGCCGCGCCTTCCTGCCCGATCTCCTGCGCACCGTGCTGAGTTCCGCCGCCGCTTCCACCGCCGCACCCGCGCTGTCATCGATGCTGATCTATCTCCTGATGGCCATCGTCCTCGTCGTGCGGCCGGAGGGGCTGTTTCCGGCTGCCAAGCGATGAAATCTCACATCAACGCCCGCAACGTCATCGTGGCGCTCGTCGCGCTTGGCCTCACCTTGCTGCCGGCCTATTCGGCACTGACCGGCAACATCTTCATCCTGACGCTGTTCACCCGCATCGTCATTTTCGCGCTGGCGGCCGCGAGCCTCAATCTCATCATGGGCTATGGCGGCATGATGAGCTTTGGCCACGCCGCCTATCTCGGCATCGGCGGCTATGCCGTGGGCATTCTCGCCTATGAGGGCATCGGCTCCGGTTTCATCCAGTGGCCGGTTGCGCTCGCGGTGTCCGCGCTCTATGCGCTCGTGATCGGCGCGCTGTCGCTGCGCACCCGCGGCGTCTATTTCATCATGATCACGCTCGCGTTTGCGCAGATGGCTTATTACATCGCCTCAGGTCTTTCGCGTTATGGCGGCGACGACGGCCTCACCATCTACAAGCGCAGCAATTTCGGCGGCCTCATCGACATGTCGAACCGCGTGCAGTTCTACTATCTCTGCCTGGCCTGCCTGTTCGGCGGCATCTATCTGATCTGGCGCATCGTCAATTCGCGGTTTGGCATGGTGGTGCAGGGCGTGCGCTCCAACGAGCAGCGCATGCAGGCGATCGGCTTCCACGCCAACAGATATCGTCTCGTCTGCTTCGTGATCTCAGGCACGATCTGTGGCCTTGCCGGTGCGCTGCTCGCCAACAACACGGATTTCATCAGCCCGGCCACGATGTACTGGACGCGCTCCGGCGAACTCATGGTGATGGTGGTCTTCGGCGGCATGGGATCGCTGTTCGGGCCTGTCATCGGCACCATCGTGTTTCTGCTGCTGGAAGAGCTGTTGTCGCAGTTTACCGAATACTGGGCGCTGATCATGGGCCCGCTGTTGCTGCTGATCGTGCTGTTCGCGCGGGGCGGCATCATGGGACTGCTCGGGAGGTTGAGCCGTGGTTGATTCTTTGGCCGAACCCCTGCTTCGCGTCGAAAGCCTGGTCCGCCGCTTCGGTGGCATCAAGGCCACCGACAATCTGTCGCTCGATGTCGTGCCGGGCGAGCTGCACGCCATCATCGGCCCCAACGGCGCCGGCAAGACCACGCTGATTAGCCAGTTGACCGGGCAGTTGATGCCGAACTCCGGCACCATTCACTTCGCCGGCCGCGATATCACCTGGCTGCCTTCCTATCAGCGCAGCCGGCTTGGCCTGGCGCGCTCGTTCCAGATCACCTGCCTGCTGCCGAATTTTACCGCGGCCGATAACGTCGCGCTCGCAGCCCAAGCGCATGACGGCCACTCGTTCCGCTTCTGGGGCGCTGCCCGCAAGGAGAGGCATCTGCGCGACGCGGCGCAGGCGGCGCTCGCGCGGGTAGGGCTCGCCCGGCGTGCCGACGTGCTGGTATCCGAACTGAGCCACGGCGAACAGCGCGAACTCGAGCTGGCGGTGGCGCTTGCGACCAAGCCGCAATTGCTGTTGCTCGACGAGCCGATGGCCGGCCTCGGCGTCACCGAATCCGCGCGCATGGTGGCGCTATTGAAGGAGTTGCGGAAGGAAGTCACCATCGTGCTGGTCGAGCACGACATGGAAGCGGTGTTCGCGCTGGCCGACCGCATCACGGTGCTGGTCTATGGCCGCGTGATCGCCTCGGGCGATCCAGACGCCATCCGAAATAATGAAGAAGTCAAGCGCGCCTATCTCGGCGACCAGCACGTGGTGGTGAGCCATGGCTGAATCAAAAACCGCCGAAACCCTGCTCGAAGTTGAAGGGATCGAGACCCGCTACGGTCTCAGCCAGGTGCTGTTCGGCCTGTCGCTGAAGGTTCAATCGGGCGAGATGGTCGCCCTGATGGGCCGCAACGGCATGGGCAAGACCACGACCATCCGCTCCATCATGGGCATGACGCCGGCCGGTGCGGGCACGATCCGCTTCGCGGGTGAGCAAGTGCGCAGCCTGCCGTCCTACAGAATAGCAAAACTCGGCATCGGCCTGGTGCCGGAAGGCCGCCAGATCTTTCCGAACCTGACAGTCTACGAGAATCTGGTGGCGGCCTCGGGCAACCGCTCAGGCAATCCCGATCCCTGGACTATCGACAAGATCCACGCGCTGTTTCCGCGACTCGCCGAGCGCGGCAACAACATGGGCGTGACCTTGTCGGGCGGCGAGCAGCAGATGCTGGCGATCGGCCGCGCGCTGATGACCAACCCGAAGCTTCTGATCCTCGACGAAGCCACCGAAGGGCTCGCACCGCTGATCCGCGAGGAAATCTGGAACTGCCTGTCGATGCTGAAGGGCCGCGGCCAATCGGTACTGGTGATCGACAAGAACGTCGCCAACCTCTCCCGCATCGCCGACCGCCATTACATCATCGAGCGCGGGCGGACGGTGTGGACGGGGACGAGCGAGCAGTTGATTGCCGAGCCGGATCTGCAGCACCGGTATCTGGGGATTTGAAGGGGGCACGTCATTCCGGGGCGATGCGCTAGCATCGAACCCGGAATCTCGAGATTCCGGGTCTGGTCCTTCGGACCATCCCGGAATGACGGCGGAGAGGCGTGCGCCCCCTCAAAACATCTCGAAATATTCGCGGTGCTCCCAATCAGACACTTCGGCCTGAAACCGCTCGATCTCGGCGTTCTTGATGTGGACGTAATAGTCCACGAACTCCGTCCCCAGCGCTTGCCGGAAAAACGGATCGTCCTGCAGCGCGAACACCGCCTCGCGCAAACTCTTCGGCAACAACGCCGCCTTGGTCTCGTACGGTGCATCCGCTGACGGACCCGGATCGAGCTTGCGGTCGACGCCGTCCAGCCCTGAGAGAATCTGCGAGGCCATGTAGAGATAAGGATTCGCCGCGGGCTCCCCGATACGGTTTTCCAGCCGGGTGGCCGCATCGCCCGGACCGCCGAGCACACGGATCATGACGCCGCGGTTGTCGCGGCCCCAGATCGCGCGATCCGGCGCCAGCGAATAGGAGCGGTAGCGCTTGTAGCCGTTGATGGTCGGCGTCGTGAACACGGTGGATGCGCGGGCGTGCTCCAGCAGTCCCGCGAGATAGGCGCGTCCAAACGAGCTCAGCACCTCATCCTTTTCGCCGGCCATGAACGCATTCTCGCCGCTTGCGCGCGACACCAGCGATTGATGCAGGTGCCAGCCTGAGGCGAAGACATTGGGCAGTTTTGGCCGGCACATGAAGGTGGCGTGATAGCCGTGGCGGCGCGCGATCTGTTTTACGGCCGATCTGAACAGCACCATGTTATCGGCGGGCGCGAGGCCCCTGGTCGGTTGGAAGGTGAATTCGCACTGGCTCGGACCGAACTCGACCTCGACCGATCGCAAGGGAAGCCCGAGCGCCAGCACGTCGCGGCGGATGATCTCCAACGCGGGCTCCATCTGGTCGTAGCGCTGCTCGGTGAGATACTGGTAGCCGTGCGAGAGCAGGCTCACCGATGGCGGGCGACCGGGCTGGCCGGCATCCTCCGGCGCCATATGCGCGTCGTCGAGCTTGAAGAGATGGAATTCGACTTCGAGGCCGGCCACGAAATCGTAGCCGCGCTGTCCGAGCTGATCGATCACCTTGCGATAGAGATGCCGCGTGGCGAATGGCACCGGGCGGCCGTCATTGAAATAGAGGTCACACAGCAGCCAGCCGGTGGTCGGCGCCCACGGCAGCACCCGAAACGTGGTGGGGTCGGCGACCATCAAGACGTCGGCGGCGCCCTCCATCTCCTTCATCCCGAACCCGCCGCCGGCGGTGAACACCGGGAACACCGTCTTGTGCGAGGTGTCCTTGGCAAGCATGGTAGTGGTGATGGAGCAGCCGCTTTCCAGCGAGGCAATCGCTTCGCTCGCGACCAGGGTCTTGCCGCGCAGGATGCCGTGCTGGTCGGGGAATGACAGGCGGATGACTTCGAGGTTTTTCTCCTCGACGATCCTACGCAGGCGGCTCGCGGCCTCCTGTTGCTCTTTCGACCACAGCCCGTGACGTTCGACGAAACTCAACGCCAATCCCCCATCTTCAGTCGTTCCGGGGCGATGCGCAGCATCGAACCCGGAATCTCGAGATTCCGGGTTCGGCTCTGCGAGCCGCCCCGGAATGACGGTGCTAAATTACTCCGCCGCCGTAAGGTGGGGCACCTTGCCCGCGATCTCGGTCGGCACCGGCGCGGCCCAGGGCGCGCCGCGGCGGCGCTTGACGTCGATTTCCATCCAGTAGATTTCCCAGCCCTGCGTGGGCCCGATGCCGTCCATCGTGGCAGGCCCCTGGATCGAGCGCGCATGTGCCGCGTCGAGGAACAGCATAGGCTTCTCGCCGCCGACCACCTTCTCGATCTCCTGCCGCAGCAGGCGGCGATACTGCACGATCGCCTTGTCCGATTGTCCCAAATGCTCGTTGGTGCGGTCCTGGATCGGGCCCATCGACTCCACCGCCCACTGGTCGTGGACATTGATGTCGGTCCCCATGCCGGTATAGGTCGCAGTCGCCTGTTCGTGCGGATCGAAACCGTAATCGTTCGACTTGTTCTTGCGCGACTTGTAGTCCGGCAGCTCATAGAGCTCGAGACGCTGGTCGCGCATCTTCGTCTTGTCGACCGGCGTCGTGTAAGAGGTGAAGATCGCGTACCAGTAGCAGTTCTCGTCATCGATCGGCACGTGCCACTGCGTGATCGTCATCTCCGTGCTCATCGGGATGACGAAGCCGTGCGGGAAGAGCTGGTTGGTGACGCGCACATGGGTGCGCTCCGCATCTAGCTCGCGCAGCGCGATCAGGCGAAGCCCATATTCGGTGTGCTCGACATTGATGATCGGGTTGTCGTATTCGCGCAAAATCTTCGTCATCGGCATATCGCTTCCGGCAGACGCGCCGCGGAACTGCTTGCCGTAGGCGGTGGAAGTGTCTTCGTCCTCGAAGAAGCGGTGCAGGAAGGAGGCATGCGCCGGATCGATGCCGACTTCCAGCGCCTGCAGCCAGTTGCAGTTGATGTGGCCCTTGAACGCAAAGGTATGGCTGTCGGGCGCCACAAAACAGTCGATCTCCGGAAACGCCGGCGGTTCGCCTTCGCCGAGATACGCCCAGAGGATGCCGCTCTTCTCGACCACGGGATAGGAGCGCTGCTTGATGCCCTGGCACAGCTTTGAGTCCTTCGGCTCGGCCGGCGTCTCCAGGCACTGGCCGGAGACGTCGAACAGCCAGCCATGGAAGGCGCAACGCAGCCCGCCATTCTCCAGCCGTCCGAACGCGAGGTCGGCGCCGCGATGCGCGCAGTGGCGATCGATCAGGCCGTAGCGGCCCTGCTCGTCGCGAAACAGCACGAGGTTTTCGCCGAGCAACTTTACGGGGCGCACCGGCCGCGATCCCTGCAGCTCGTCGACCAGCGCCGCCGGCTGCCAGTACATCCGCATCAGCTTGCCGCACGGGTCCTTGCGCCCGGTGCGGGTGATCAGGTCATTCGCTTCCTGGCTCATCATGGCGAGGATCTCCGCAAGTTAGATTTGTTCGCCTATTGAACTTTTGTGCGATTTTAGCGTAGGCTTGGCGTGAGGCAAGCGGATTATGGAGGCAGCGATGCCCAAGCTTAAGCGCGCGGCGGACGCTGACAACCGCGGCGCGACCGATTTCATCGAAAGCCTCGACCGCGGCCTGCGTGTGCTCGAAATATTTGGCGGCAGCCGGCAGCCGATGACGCTGAGCGACCTCGCCAAGGCGGCTGAGCTGCCGCGCGCCACCGCGCGGCGCATCCTCTTCACGCTCGAACGCGCCGGCTTCGTCGCAACCGACGGCAAGCTATTCCGCCTGACGCCGCGCGTGCTGGTGCTGGCGTCAAGCTATCTCGCCTCCAACCATGTCGTCTCGGTGCTGCAGCCGGCGCTTGATCGATTGTCGGCTGAAGCGCAGGAAATCGCGTCGATGGCGATCCTCGACGGCGACGACGTCGTCTTCATCGCGCGCGCCAGCCCGACGCGAATCTTCTCGTCAGGCATCGATATCGGCTACCGGCTGCCGGCGTTTTGTACTTCGGTCGGCCGTGTCCTGCTGTCGCGGCTGGCCGACGACGAACTGGCCGCCGTGCTCGACCGGATGGAGCTTGCGCCGCTGACACCGTTCACCGTCACCGACAAGAAGCAGCTCCTGAAGACGATCGTCGCCGATCGCGCGCAGGGTTATTCGCTGGTCGATCGCGAAGCCGAGCCGGGTTTCCGTTCGGTCTCGGTGCCGGTCCGCCGCTACGACGGCGCGATCATCGCCGCCATCAACATGGGCGCGCATGTCGACCGCGTGTCCGCGGAAGAGATGGTCGAGAAATTTCTGCCGCGCCTGCGCGAGGCGGCGGCATCAGTCAAAGCGATGCTGGTGTGAGTCCGAAATGGCGGACGATGTTCTGCGCGATCGCCTCCGCCGAATTCAGTTCGGTATCCAGCCGGACACAATCGGGCCGCGGCACTGCCGTGAAGTCGTAGCTGTCGAGAAATCTGGTGAGGGCTTCGCCTGAAGCCATCTTGCGTCGCGCTACCCGGTCGGGATTGCCGACCCGCTTCATCGCTTCTTCGCGCGAACAATGCAGGAAGACCGGCAGCAACTCGCCGCCGTACCGTTGTACGATCTCCTCGAAATTTGCGAACTGGACGCGATCGTCGGGCTCGGCGTAGCAGAACGTCATCACCAGCAACGGTACGCCGTTCGCTGCCGCGGCATTGAGCGCCGACGATCTGACGTCGTGGACAAGCTCCCAGAATCCGGGCGCGTCGAAGTCGAAGATCGTACGTGCAAGATCGATCGCCGCGTGATTGTCCATCAGTCGGCCCGGCACCATCCGGAGCAGAGCGTTGGCGACCGTCAGCTTGCCGACCGCGGGTGAGCCATGGAGGAAAAGCAGCTTCATGCGCCATCAGTATCGCGAACAGGCCCGAAGTTCGAGGGCACCCGGGCTAATGCTTGAACGCCGCGGCGATCGCCTCGAACTGGGCGACGACCTTCGGCGTCACCAGATAGTGCAGGATGCCCGCAACCGAGAGGCTGACGGCCATGGCGACGAGCGTGTATTGCGCGGTGAACACGGCCAGAAGGATCGTGCGCAGGCGGCGTCGGCGCACCTTCGGTGCCCGGGCGACGGCAAGGATGGCGTCGTCTTCGCCTTCAACGCTGCTCATGCGTTCTAATGCTCGGACAGAAGCTGATCGAGACGCGACTGCAGCCGCCGGTTGGCCCGTTCGGTCGCGCGCAGCTTGCGTGCCCGTTCCAGCGGAATGACGTCGCTCGTCTCTTCTACATCTGAAAACGCCAGCCCGGCCGCGTTGTGGTCGCGCCAGACGAGGCGGGCCGGGCAGGAGAGGCCCCTGCGCCCGATTTCGAAATCGATCCGGTCGGGGACGATGGCAGAGTTCTCGAATTCGATCTTCGCGCCACGCCTGCTGAAATTACGCACGACACAGGCAAGCGTCGAATTGCGCGCGTTGAACGCGACCATCCCGCCGTAATAGACGCGGGCTCTTTGGTGTTGACGGCGCTCCAGCATGATAGTCCTCCATGCGATTAACGCTTTAGTAACACTCCTTCAGCGTGTGTTACAGCCGTCGCTCGCATGAAGCTTGTGCGGTGGTTAACGGGCGCGCTTGCCATCGGATGCAACCGTCGAGCGCGTACCTTCGGCCTGGCCGAAACAGCCGTTTACGAATGGAAGCGATCAGGACACCGCGCTGCGCAGGCCGAACGCGTGCTTGTCATGCAGCACCGGCGCGACTGCATCGCTCAGCCGCGCCGCCGCCGCGTCGACGGAGAGCCCGGCGGTATCGACCACGGCTGACGCCCGTGCATAGAGCGGTTCGCGGCTGACCAGGATGTTGCGCAATTCCGCCATCGCGGAACGGTCGTCAGCCATCGGGCGCAAATCGCCCTGGCGGCGGACGCGGGCCATGTGCTCTTCCGGCTCGGCCTTGAGCCAGATGGTGTAGAACGACGACAGGATCAGGTCGAAGGTCAACGGCTCGGAGACGATGCCGCCGCCGGTCGCCAGCACCATCAATTCCTTGCGCGCCAGCAATTGCGTCAGTGCCGACTGCTCCATGCGGCGAAAGCCTTCCTGGCCGTAGAGCGCGATGATCTCGGCGACGGACAAGCCGTTCTGCGCCTCGACCTCCTTGTTGAGCTCGACGAATTTCCAGCCGATCTTCTTCGCCAGCATCCTGCCGAGGGTGGATTTGCCGGCGCCGCGCAGGCCGATCAGGGCGATGCCGGCAAACGAAATCCGCCGCTGCGCCGATAGGCCGCCGCCGGCCAGCGCATCCTTGGCCTGCGCAATCTGCGCCGGCGTTGCCTTGCGCAAGAGATCGCGGATCACGGCCCAATCCGGCGCGGGCTCGGCCGAGGGAATGAGATCTTCGAGATGCGCGCCCATCGCGTTCGACACGCGTCTGAGCAGCACGATCGAGACGTTGCCCTTGCCGCTTTCGAGCTGCGCGATATAGCGCTCCGAAATTCCAGAAACTTTTGCGAGCACTTTTCGCGACATGCCGCGAAGGGCGCGCATGGTGCGCACACGCTGGCCAAGCTGCTCGAGAAAGCCGGATTCGGGGTCGCTGGCCTCGGTCATTTCCCTCGTTCGGCATTGCGTCGGGGTGAACGGATTTCGGAAACATAATGCCGATGAGGATTGACAGCAAGCGTAGCCGGTGTCTTTGTATGAATTATAATTCTTAAAAACTCAGGGGAGAAGCGTCGTGAGCGGCACGTCCGGTTCGTACAATGCGGTGACCTGGCTGCTCGACCGCAATGTCGAGGAGGGGCGCGGCGCCAAGCTCGCCTTCACCGACACCGTCACCGAACTCACCTATGGCGAGCTGCAGCGGCGGACCCGCCGCGTCGCCAACATGCTGCGCCGGCTCGGCGTCCGCCGCGAAGAGCGCGTGGCAATGATCATGCTCGACACCGTGGACTTTCCCGCGGTGTTCCTCGGCGCGATCCGCGCCGGCGTCGTGCCGGTGCCGCTCAATACGCTGCTGACGTCGGAGCAGTACGCCTACATTCTCGGAGATTGCCGCGCGCGCGTGCTGTTCGTCTCCGAAGCGCTGCTGCCGGTCGTCAAAGATGTCGTCGCGCGGATGCCGGACCTCGAGCATGTTGTCGTGTCGGGCAAGGACGCCCACGGCCACAAGAAACTCTCCGATGAACTCGCACGCGAGAGCGATACGTTCGCGACCGCGGCGACGCATCCCGACGAGCCTGCGTTCTGGCTCTATTCGTCGGGCTCGACCGGCATGCCGAAGGGCGTGCGGCATCTGCATGCCAATCTCGCCGCCACCGCGGAAACCTATGCCAAGCAGGTGCTCGGCATTCGCGGGGACGATGTTTGTCTCTCGGCGGCAAAACTGTTCTTTGCCTATGGCCTCGGTAATGCGCTGACGTTTCCGATGTCGGTCGGTGCTTCCACGGTGTTGCACACGGAACGGCCGACGCCGGCTGCGATGTTCGCGCTGATGAACAAGTACAACCCGACTATCTTCTACGGCGTGCCGACGCTGTTCGCCGCGATGCTCAACGACGAGACGCTGAAGGACGCGCGCGCCGGCAATCGCTTGCGCATCTGCACTTCCGCCGGCGAAGCGCTGCCGGAATCGGTCGGCAACGCCTGGAAGGCGCGCTTCGGCGTCGATATTCTCGATGGCGTCGGCTCGACCGAGCTGCTGCACATCTTCCTGTCCAATGCGCCCGGCGACATCAAATACGGCTCCTCCGGCCGTCCGGTGCCCGGCTACAAGGTGCGGCTGGTCAATGAGGCCGGCGCCGAAGTGGCCGATGGCGAGGTCGGCGAATTGCTGGTCGATGCGCCCTCGGCCGGCGAAGGCTACTGGAACCAGCGCGCCAAGAGCCGTTCGACCTTTGAGGGCCACTGGACCCGCACCGGCGACAAATACACTCGCGACGCCGATGGCCGGTACACCTTCTGCGGCCGCAGCGACGACATGTTCAAGGTTTCCGGCATCTGGGTCTCGCCGTTCGAGGTCGAGAGCGCGCTGATCACCCATCCGGCCGTGCTCGAGGCCGCCGTCGTCCCCGAAGCCGATCCCGAAGGACTGTTGAAGCCGAAAGCCTTCGTCGTGCTGCGCGCCGGCGCCAGGACGGATGATTTACATGAAGCATTGAAGGAGCACGTCAAGCAGAAGATCGGCCCATGGAAATATCCGCGCTGGATCGACGTGGTGGACAGCCTGCCGAAAACGGCGACGGGGAAGATTCAACGGTTCAAGCTGCGGGATGGCGAAACGGCGAAGGCATGATGGACTTGTCATTCGAAGTGCAAAGTGTTGCCGCAAGTGGCGCTCGTTCCCTCCCCCCTTGCGGGGTCCGAGGCGAGCGAAGCTCGCTCTCGAGGCTAGGGAGAGGGGTAAGCCGCAACGGCGGTGCGCGTGGCTACCCCTCTCCCCAACCCTCCCCCGCAAGGGGGGAGGGAGCTCACCGCGCCGTGTTGTGAGGGGAGCGGTTACAATGACAACCCTAACCCCCTCAGGCTTCCTCACGGTCGGCGCCTCCCATCTCGAATACCGCATGATCGGTCCGTCGCCCGAGCACGCGCCGGTTATCGTGATGCTGCATGAGGGTCTCGGCTCGACCGGCCTGTGGGGCGACTTTCCCGATAAGCTGCAGGCCGCGACCGGCGCCGGCGTATTCGTCTATTCGCGCGCGGGCTACGGCGCGTCGACGCCGGTAAAGCTGCCGCGGCCGCTCGACTACATGCATGTCGAGGCGCTCGACGTGTTGCCAAAACTGCTCGACAAGATCGGCTTTCGCCGCGGCCTGCTGCTCGGCCATTCCGACGGCGCTTCGATCGCGGCGATCTATACGGGCTCGCATCAGGATCACCGCGTGCAGGGCCTCGCGCTGATCGCCCCGCATTTCATCGTCGAGGATATTTCGGTGGCGTCGATTGCGGCGATCCGGACCGCCTACGAGACCACGAACCTGAAGGGCAAGCTTTCGCGCTGGCACAGGGACGTCGACAACGCCTTCTATGGCTGGAACGGCGCATGGCTCGATCCTGATTTCCGCAACTGGGATATTTCCGAATACCTCGCCTATATCCGCGTGCCGGTGGCGATCGTGCAGGGCGTGGATGACCAGTATGGGACCATGCGCCAGGTCGAGATCGCGCAGGAAGAATGCTATTGTCCGGTTGATGTGACTGTGATTCCGGGCGCGGGACATCAGCCGCATCGCGAAACGCCGGAGGCGACGCTCGATGCGATTTCGGATTTCGCAAAGGCGGTGTTGCACACAGGTAGCGGCTCGCAGGGACGGGCCGCGTAACGCATTTGTTCATGCGCTTGCCGAGGCGCTGTTGCGATGACCGCGCCGTCCTCAGGCATCGGTCATCTGCCGCTGCCGCGATGGGCTTATGTGCCCGGCCAGTCCAAGGAAGCCGCCGCCGATTACGAAACGCTGGCACAGATCGCAGCGCTGGTGCCGGCGCGCTTCCAGGGCTACGTGCCCGCGCGCCACCCGGCGCTGCGCTACGGCATGGCGCTCAACGACCACGGCTACTTCTGGGAATCGCAGGAGATCCTGGAAGCGGTATGGGCGGCGGCGCCGCAGGGCGGCCGCGAGCGGATTTTGCTGCGAGCCTGCATCCTGATCACGACCGCCAATCTGCGGCTGCGCATGCAAAAGCCGCACGTCGCGGTCCGGCTATTCGGTGAAGCGTTCGACGAACTCGAGGCGCTCGGTATGCGCAATGTCGGCGGCGCCGGCTTTGCCGACAGCTTTCCGGTTGCCGCCCTTGCGGGCCTCATCAAGGCCAAGCTGGAGCAGCCGCAGCTCGCCAAGGGCGATTGCGTGGCCTTTGCGGCCGCCGGCCGAACATGAAACAAAATGCATGTTCCGGCGTTTTAGGCTGGACTCACTCAAAAACATGCACTATTGTGCATGAAGCGAACCAAACAAATCCTGAGAAAACGACAGAGGGTGGCTCATGGCCGGTGAAGATCGCGTCCTTGCGGGGGGAGCGAAATACATCGATTTTCAAACCGATCCGTCGCGTTACCGTCACTGGAAGTTGGCGGTGGAGGGCGAGGTCGCAACCCTCACCATGGACGTCGATGAGAATGCCGGCCTGTTCGAGGGCTATCAGCTCAAGCTGAATTCCTACGATCTCGGCGTCGATATCGAACTTGCCGACGCCGTGCAGCGGCTGCGCTTCGAACATCCTGAAGTGAAAGTGGTGGTGATGCGTTCCGGCAAGAACCGGGTGTTCTGCGCCGGCGCCAACATCCGCATGCTGGCGGGGGCGACCCACGCCCATAAGGTCAATTTCTGCAAATTCACCAACGAGACCCGCAACGGCCTGGAAGATTCATCGGAAAATTCCGGGCAGCGTTTCATCACCGTCGTCAACGGCACCGCGGCCGGCGGCGGCTATGAGCTGGCGCTCGCGACCGATCATATCGTCATGGCCGATGACGGCGCCGCCGCCGTGGCGCTGCCGGAAGTGCCGCTGCTCGCGGTGTTGCCGGGCACCGGCGGTCTGACCCGCGTGGTCGACAAGCGCAAGGTGCGCCGCGACCATGCCGACTTCTTCTGCACCATTGAGGAAGGCATCAAGGGCAAGCGCGCCGTCGCGTGGCGGCTGGTCGATGAAATCGCCCCGAACAGCAAGCTCGAGGCCAAGGTTGCCGAGCGCGCCAAGGAATTCGCCGCCAGCTCGAAGCGCAATGGCAGTGGCAAGGGCATCACGCTTGCGCCGCTCAACCGCACCATCGACGAGACCGGCATCCGCTACGGCTTTGTCAGCGTCGACATCGACCGCGCGGCGCGGATTGCGACCATTTCGATCAAGGCGCCGGAGGCCGCGCCGCCCGCCGATATCGACGGCCTGATCGGGCAGGGCGCCTCGTTCTGGCCGCTCCAGGTGGCGCGCGAGCTCGATGACGCAATCCTTCACTTGCGTATCAACGAACTCGAAATCGCGATGCTGGTGTTCAAGTCGCACGGCGACCCCGCCAATGTGGTCGCCTGCGACGCCTTCCTGGAAGCCAACAAGGCGCACTGGCTGGTCAACGAGATCAGGCATTACTGGAAACGGGTGTTGAAGCGCATCGACGTCACCTCGCGCACGCTGGTGACGCTGGTCGAGCCCGGCTCCTGCTTTGCCGGTACGCTCGCCGAACTCGTGTTCGCCGCCGACCGTTCCTACATGCTGATCGGCTCACGCCAGGGCGACAACCGCCCGCCGCCGGCGATCCAGCTCACCGCGCTGAATTTCGGCCCCTATCCGATGAGCCACGGCCTGACCCGCTTGCAATCGCGCTTCCAGGCCGATCCGTCCGATCTGGAACGCACGGAAGCCACCATCGGCACCACGCTCGATGCGGAGGAAGCCGAAGAGCTCGGTCTGGTTACCTTCGCGCTCGACGACATCGATTGGGACGACGAGGTGCGGGTGTTCCTGGAAGAGCGCACATCCTTCTCGCCCGACGGCCTCACCGGCATGGAAGCGAATCTGCGCTTCGTTGGTCCCGAGACCATGGAATCGAAAATCTTCTCGCGCCTCACGGCGTGGCAGAACTGGATCTTCCAGCGCCCCAACGCGGTCGGCGAAGAAGGCGCGCTGCGCCGCTACGGCACCGGACAGAAGGCGCAATTCGATATGACGAGAGTTTAGGCCCGTGTCCCGGGCGCTGCGCGGCACGCTTGTGACGCGGCTCGCAGAACCGGGACCCACCCTAGCCACCGAAATAGGTCCCGGCTCTGCGGTGCATCGTGAAGAACGCTGCACCGCGTCCGGGACACGAGACCGAAACACGGGAGGCCCCAATGAACTACATGAACGTCGACTATTCGACCAAAATCCCCAACAACGTCAATCTCAGCGAAGACCGCCAGGTGCTGAAGGCGCTGGAAGGCTGGCATCCCGGTTATATGGACTGGTGGGGCGACATGGGGCCGGAAGGTTTTCAGCAGTCGCTGGTTTACTTGCGCACCGCCTATTCGGTCGATCCGCGCGGTTGGGCCAAGTTCGACTACGTCAAGATGCCGGAATATCGCTGGGGTATCCTTCTTGCTCCCCAGGAAGAGAACCGCGTCATTCCCTTTGGCGAGAATTACGGCAAGCCGGCCTGGCAGGAGGTCCCCGGCGAACATCGCGCCACGCTGCGCCGCCTGATCGTGATCCAGGGCGACACTGAGCCAGCCTCCGTCGAGCAGCAGCGCCATCTCGGCAAGACCGCGCCCTCGCTCTACGACCTGCGCAACCTGTTCCAGGTCAATGTCGAGGAAGGCCGCCATCTCTGGGCGATGGTCTATCTCCTGCAGAAATATTTCGGCCGCGACGGCCGCGAGGAGGCCGACGATTTGTTGCGCCGCCGCTCGGGCGATGCGGATTCCCCGCGCATGCTCGGTGCCTTCAATGAGGCGACGCCGGACTGGCTGTCGTTCTTCATGTTCACCTATTTCACCGACCGCGACGGCAAGATGCAGTTGCACTCGCTGGCGCAATCCGGCTTCGATCCGCTGTCGCGCACCTGCCGCTTCATGCTGACCGAAGAGGCGCATCACATGTTCGTCGGCGAGACCGGCATCAGCCGCGTCGTGCAGCGCACCTGCGAGGCGATGAAGGCGGCCGGCATCACCGATCCGACCGATGTCGCCAAGGTCCGCGCGCTCGGCGTGATCGACCTGCCGACCATCCAGAAGAAGCTGAACCTGCACTATTCGCTGTCGCTCGATCTCTTTGGTTCGGAAGTCTCGACCAACGCGGCGAATGCCTTCAATGCCGGCATCAAGGGCCGTTACAAGGAAACCCAGATCGACGACGACCACCAGCTCAAGAACGCCACCTATCCGGTGCTCAAGCTGGTCGACGGCGTGATCACGCGGGTCGACGAGCCGGCGCTGACCGCGCTCAACATGCGGCTGCGCGACGACTACACGCAGGATTGCGTCAAGGGCATGCTGCGCTGGAACAAGGTGATCTCGACCGCGGGCTATCAGTACAAGCTGACCCTGCCGAACGTCGCGTTCCACCGACAGATCGGCGAGTTCAAGGACGTCCATGCCACGCCCGACGGCGTCCTGATCGACGATGCCACCTGGAACCAACGCAAGGGCGAATGGTTGCCTTCGTCGCAGGACGGCGACTTCATCGCCTCGCTGATGAAGCCGGTCACCGAAGCCGGCCAGTACGCCTCCTGGATCTCGCCGCCGAAAGTCGGCATCGACAACAAGCCCGGCGATTTCGAGTACGTGAAGATCGAAACCTGAACCCGCCCCGCAATCGGGGAGCAGTAACATGGACCCCGACCGCGACCTCGAACAACTAAGCCGCGACCAATTGGTCGCGGAGGTGAAGCGCCTCAGAGCAGGCATCCGCGCGCACCGCGACAGCACCGGTCACGACCTCTGCTGGCATCATCCCGATCTCTGGGGCCTGTTGCCCGAGCGCGTCACGCCCGAAGTGGCTGTCCCGCCTTGGCCGAAATTCCTGCGCGGCTGCGTGCGCTATCGCGAAGCGCTGGAGCGCGAACTGCCCAACGCGCCGAAGGCTGATGTCGAATATGATAAGGACGAGCCGTAATTCTACGTCGCCCCGGCCTTGAGCCGGGGCCCATAACCACCGGCCGTCGTTGTTTTGGCACGGCGTCTGCTATCGTGCGTTATTGATGGATCACGCGGTATGGGTCCCGGCGCCCGTGCGCAATTGCGCCACTAGGCCGGGACGACGTTGGCTTCGGGGCTGCGGATCTACCCTGCGATCTCACTTCCCGCGGTCGCATAGACTACCCCGCCGTCGACAGCGATGACGACCAACGCCAACGAGGCGGCCGGAGCTGGCGCAAAATATGCGTGAAAACATTCAGGGTTCTTTCAAGAAGGCAGCCGTTCCCTTATGAGGAGCGGTAGGGCCACTATTCTCGCTCCAGTAGACGTGGTGGCCATCGGGGACCTTTGAATGTTTGGCTGGATCAAGAAGAATTTGTTCGGGAAACAGGCCGAAGTCGATCCATACGATCAATGCACCATCGAATTCATCGAGGAATGCAAGCGGCAGAACTGTGTGCCGGCGAGCTACGACCCTCAGGCGCGTAGCTTCCAGTTCACCGACGGGAGGAACGTCAATCTCCACAATCTCTTTGCCGCCTGGCTGCCGCTCGACCAGCAGGGCCGTGCGGAGGCAGTCGCGAGGTTTGTTCGATCGATTGACGAGTCCCCGAAACATGCAGACATCTCGCCGGAGGCGCTTCCCGATCAACTGATGCCCGGCATTCGTCCCCGTGCATTGATTGGAAACGCGCTGCTGCAGCATTGGATCGACGGAGCGCCGGCTGATGCGACCACCGAGATCGCCTGGCTTCCATTCGCAGCCGACCTTGCAGCCTGTGTCGTTCGCGACATGCCCCTGACGATGGCGCCGATGGCACGTGACAATCTGGCGTTCGCCGGTCTTCCCATTGAAGACGCGATGTCGAAAGCGATGTCGAATTTCCGCGCGAGAATGCCGGCGGTTGTTTTCGAGCCTGTCGGGAACGGTGTCTTCGGCTGTAACAACTTCCAGGATCATCAATCCGCGTTGCTTCTGCTGGAGCCCGGCAAGGACTACGCCTTGCCGCCTATCGAAGGTGCTCCCGTCGCGCTCGTTCCAGGCCGGAACGTCTTCTATCTGACCGGAAGCGCCAATCTGCCGGGGCTGATCACGCTGCTGGAGATGTCCGAGACGGCAGGTCAGACGCCAAATTTCTGCTCATCGATGATCTTGCAATGGGCCGGCGATCGCTGGTCAGAATTTCGTTTCGAACCGGGCACCGCTAATGCTGACCGTCAGCGACTGATTGCGCTGCGTCAGGCGACAGCCGATTACGCATCTCAAAAACAAATGCTGGATCAATATTACCTGAATCAGGGGTTGGACATTGCAGTTTCCGAACTTCTGGCCTTCCAGAAACAGGATCGGGCGGCTTCGGTCATCAGCATTACAGTTCTGGCCTCGGGCACCAGCGGTACGCTCTTGCCGCAGGCTGAACGCCTCAGCTTTGTCAGGCAGACCATCGATCCCAAGACCGGAGTGGCGCAGAATGGCTCTGAAGACGTTGCCGATGTCACATGGTCCGAAGCGATGGACATGGTCGGCCATTTGTTCGAGCCAGTCGACCATCTCTATCCACCGCGTTTCCGCGCCCTGGGTTTCCCTGAAGCCGACGCCTGGACGAAACTGAAGGCGTTGACGCGACGGGTTTGAGTCCGGTAAGGCGCTCAAAGCGCAATCCGCGCTTCCAACAAAAGCTGTCACCCGCGAAGGCGGGTGATCCAGTCGACACTGGCCTCAATCACAGAAACACCGTGGTCAACCAATTGAGGCCGCGGCGTACTGGATACCCCGCCTTCGCGGGGTATGACAGCCAGCGGTGCGTCCGCCACACTACCCCGCAATCTCACTCCCCGCGGTCGCATACACCACGCCGCCGTCGACCGCGATCGTGTTGCCGACTACATAGTCGCCGGCCCGCGAGGCGAGGTAGATCGCCACACCCGCCATGTCCTCATCGGTGCCGATGCGCCGCGCCGGAACGCGTTTTGCCACCGCGTCGGCCTGGTCGCGCGCGGCGCGGTTCATGTCCGATGCGAAGGCGCCCGGCGCGATCGCGGTGACATTGATATTGTCCTTGATCAGCTTGGCCGCCATGCGCCGCGTCAGGTGGATCACCGCAGCCTTGCTTGCGGCATAGGAATAGGTCTCCGTCGGGTTGACGAAGATGCCGTCGATGGAGGCGATGTTGATCACCTTGGCGGGACGATCGGGCGAGGCCGCCGCGCGCAGCGGTTTCGCCAGCGCCTTGGTCAGGAAGAACAGCGACTTGACGTTGAGGTTCATCACCTTGTCCCAGCCGCTTTCCGGGAATTCGTCGAATTCCGCGCCCCACGCCGCGCCGGCATTGTTGACGAGGATGTCGAGCTTCGGCTCCAGCTTGATGATTTCGGATGCCAGCTTTTCGCAGCCTTCGACGGTCGAGATGTCGATCGGCAGCGCGATGCATTCGCCGTCATAGGCGGCGGTGAGTTCTTTGGCGGTCGCCTCGCAGGGACCTGCCTTGCGCGCGGTGATGTAAACCTTCGCCGCGCCCTGCGCGAGAAATCCGGCCGCGATCATCTTGCCGATGCCGCGCGAGCCGCCTGTCACCAGCGCGACGCGGCCGTTGAGCGAGAAAAGATTCTTGAACATTGCGTTCCTCCATTTGCTTTGCCGGAGGTTTTGGGCGTGGGAGCAGAGCGAGTCAAGGAAGGCGCCATTCTTCCTTCTCCCCTTGTGGGAGAAGGTGGCATAGGCGGCCTTTGGCCGCCGTCTCTTAGAACGCCGATGCTTCGCATCGGCTACGGCGCCGGATGAGGGGTTCTCTCCGCGGAAAGAACCCCTCATCCGTCTCGCTGCCGCTTCGCGCCAGCGATCCACCTTCTCCCACAAGGGGAGAAGGGAAGTAAGGACTACGCCGCGTCGATGCGGCGAAAGCCGTTCCACATCGCGGTGGCAGCGCCGGAGGTCAGGACCGGGATGATCCGTGCGTCCTGGTAGTTGCCGTTGAGGGAGACCCGCTGCAGCGCGGTCATGTGGCCGGCGCTTTCGGGGAAGATCATGCCCGGCCGCGTCGTGACTGCCGTCTTGAATCCCGCCGCCTTCGCCAGGGCGAATTCGCGCTGGCCCGCGGCGATCCGGTCGCCATAGGGATAGGCGAGATGAAGCACCGGCCGCTGCAACTTGGCTTCGATCCGCGCGCGGCTTTCGGTCAGTTCGAGCCAAACGGTCTCTTCGCTCTGCCGCGCCAGATTGCAATGCGTGATCGTATGCGCGCCGATCGTCACCAAGGAATCGTCCGCGAACGCCTTCAATTCCTCCCAGGACATGCAGAGATCGCGGGCGATGAGAGACTCGTCGACATCATGGCGCGTGCATAGCGCGGAGATTTCGCGCTGCAGGTCGTGCTCGCCCGGCAGTCGACGCAGCCAGTCGTGCACGCGGTCAAAGGCGGCCTGCTTGGCTGCCGGCGTCGAGGTATCGAGGCGGATTGCTGTGCCGCCGATCGGGACTTCGATCGAGGTAGTGTTGGCGATCGCCTTTTCGAGCGCGACCCACCATAACCTTCCGGCGCCTTCGGCGAAATCGCTCGTGACGTAAACGGTGAGGGGCGCGTCAAACTCACGCATCACCGGCAAAGCGCAATCGCGGTTGTCACGATAGCCGTCGTCGAGGGTGAAGCAGGCAAAGCGCCGCGCGAAATTCCGCTTCTGGAGTCGCTGATGCACCTCGTCCATGGTGACGATGTCGACGTCGAGCGCGCGAAGATGCGCGAGCATCGCGCGCAAGAACTCCGGCTCGACTTCGAGATGATGATTGGGCTGAAACTCGCCATCGCGGCGCGGACGGACGTGGTGCAGCATGAAAATGATGCCGACTCCTGCGAAGATTGGTCGCAGCAGGTGGTGCGCTCCGGAGAAGTACAGCGCTTCCAGCCCGGCCCGAATGACGGTGTTGCGAAGCAGTTTCATCGAGATGCAGGGCTGCCCGGTTAATTACGGGGACGAAACTAGCGACAGACGGCTGAAGAAACTGTTAGCCGGACCGATTTCCGTCTCCTTTCGCGCCTGCGACATTTCGGGTTTGACAGCCCCGCAAGGGTTTGTTTTCTCTCCGTTCCGGACCCGGCGGGAACTCGAATGCGCGGACTTTTCAAGTGGAGTAGCAAATGGTGGCCGGGTGTCATTCCGCTGGTCGTCTGTTGGGCTATCGCGGCGTGGACGAGCACCGAACCGCTGGAAATCGACCTGGCGCAGCGTTCGGCGGCGGCCCTCAAGGGCACCATCCTCGATAAGCGGCGGATCTCGGTCGAAGGCCGCGACGTGACCCTGGCCGCAGACGCATTCTCGGAAGACGGCCGGCAGAGTGCGGTGGCTTCGGTGGAAGCGGTGCCGGGCGTGCGTTTGGTTAACGACGCAACCCGGCTCGTTCCCGAAGCCAGGCCGTTCGTCTGGTCGGCTGAACGCGACGTGGTCCGGGTAACGCTATCGGGCAGTTCGCCCCTGCCGGCGAGCAAGGGCCGGCTGATGGAGGCGGCTCGCGCCAGCCTCGGCGGTGTCGAGGTGGTCGACCGGACGACTCTTGCGCGCGGGGCGCCGCCTCGTTTCGACAATGCCGCGCTGTTGCTGATCGACCAGATCGGCAAGCTGAAGGACGGCAAGATCACGCTGTCGGACACCACGGTCAGCCTGTCCGGCATGGCACGCGAACTCGGCGGCCGCGAAGCGATTGCCGCCGCGCTGAAAAATCTGCCCGAGGGCTTTTCGATCGCGTCCAACGAGGTCAAGGCACCGCCTTACATTTTCCAGGCCTACAAGGATCCCGTCGCGGTAACGCTGACGCTGACCGGCAACGTGCCCGACAACAACGTCCACGCCGCGCTGGTGGCGGCGGCGGGGCGCAAGTTCTTCAGCGAAAAAGTCGTCGATAACCTCAAGACGAGCATCGGCGCGCCCGCAGGCTTCGCCAACGCGGTGGTACCCGCGCTCGGCGCGCTGTCGCGGCTGTCGACCGGTACGCTCGTCGTCTCCGACCGCGAGGTGAAGCTGTCGGGTGATGCGCTCTATGAAGCCGCCGCCAGTCAGATCCGCGCCGGCCTCGGCAAGGACTTTCCGCAGGGCTGGCAGTTCAAGCCGGAAATCTCGGTCAAGCCGGCCGCGGCGCCGGTGGATGCGACGGTCTGCCAACAATTATTTACCGAACTGCTCGGCAAGGCCCGGATCCGCTTCGAATCCGGCAAGGCCGACATCGTCGCCGATTCCGCCGGTCTGCTCGATCGCCTGATCGAAACCGCGTTGCGCTGTCCGGCCGCCAATATCGAGATCGCCGGACATACCGATACCGACGGCGACGAGGCGGCCAACCAGGCGCTGTCCGAGAGGCGCGCGCAGGCGGTCGCCGACTATCTGGTCAAGGCGGGATTACCCGCCAACCGGTTCAGTGCGGTCGGCTACGGCTCGACGCAGCCGATTGCGGGTAACGAGAGCGACCAGGGCAAGGCGCAGAACCGCCGTATCGATTTCGTGGTGAAGTGAGCATGGCCTATCTGACCACATTCTACTGGGGCTGGCTCCTGGCATCGGTGCTGCTCGGCTTCGGCATGGGCTGGATATCCGTGGTTCAGCACGGCGAAGGCATCTCGCGGAAATGGCGGTGGGCGCTTTCGGCTTTGGTCGCGGCGCTGGTCGCAGCCGCGCTCGCGCGCATTGTGCCCGGCCGTTTCGGCTACTGGCTCGATCTCGGCCTGATCATGTTCGCACTCTATCTCTGCGGTTGTGCGATCGGATCATTGTTGCGCAACTGGGTGGTCTCGCGCACTGCACCGCCGGCCTGACTGCATCATGAGCCGGCCAGCATCACCGCCGTCATCGTCACGGGTTGTTGACCGGTCCCGGCTATGGTCCGAAACTCCCATCGGGCGGCGGGAATGCAGAAAAACTGTGCTACCGCCGTCATCAACTTCGCCTAATATGTTGAAGAAGCGCGTTTTATTGTCGTCAGACGAATTCCACTCCGGCCCAAAACGCGCTACCAGAGGGGCAAGGGAGCCGCGTAGCGGCGGCGGGGTTCGCGCCATTGCCGTCGTCGCAGAAGCGCAATTCGAGGTGTAGATGCTGGAAGCAATACGCAGGGCAACTTCGTTTCTGCGCCAGAAACAGGTCCTGCATAAGCTCGGGGTCCTTATCAGCATCACGGTCATCGCCGTTGCGTGCTACGTGCTCTATCACATGCTCCGCGGCATCGACACCAACGAGGTGATCGACGCCATCAAGGGCACCGAGCCGCGCCGGATCGCGCTGGCGGCCCTGTTCGTGGCGGCAGGCTATTTCACGCTGACCTTCTATGATTGGTTCGCCGTCCACGCCATCGGCCAGCACCACATACCCTACCGCATCAACGCGCTGGCTGCATTCACCTCCTATTCGATCGGGCACAATGTCGGCGCCAGCGTCTTCACCGGCGGCGCGGTGCGCTACCGGATTTATTCGGCCTGGGGGTTGAACGCGATCGACGTCGCCAAGATCTGCTTCCTGGCCGGACTCACCTTCTGGCTCGGCAATGCCGCGGTATTGGGACTGGGCATCGCCTACCACCCGGAAGCCGCCGCCTCGATCGATCAACTTCCGGCCTGGCTCAACCGCGTTGCGGCGTTCGGAATCATCATCGCCCTGGTCGGCTATGTCGCCTGGGTCTGGGCCCAGCCGCGCGGGGTCGGCCGCGGACCGTGGACGGTCACCCTGCCGGGCGGCCCGCTGACGCTACTGCAGATCGCCATCGGCATCGTCGATCTCGGCTTCTGTGCGCTGGCGATGTACATGCTGGTGCCGGACGAGCCCGATATCGGCTTTGTCGTCGTCGCGGTCATCTTCGTCTCGGCCACGCTGTTGGGATTCGCCAGCCATTCGCCGGGCGGGCTCGGCGTCTTCGATGCCGCCATGCTGGTCGGCCTCTGGCAGATGGACCGGGAGGAACTGCTCGCTGGCATGCTGCTGTTCCGTGTCCTCTATTATATCGGCCCTTTTGTCATATCTGTAATCTTGCTGACGCTTCGGGAGATTATCATCGGCGCGCGATCGAAGCGCCTGCGCCAGTTGGCGTCTGCCGCCGACCCCGAGCCGAGGCATGAGGCCCCCGTCTACGTGCGCGAGCGTGGAGACACCGGCGCCTGATGATGTGGCGGGCGCCTCGCGAATAGCGGAAGGAAAGCCTGCGTCCATGGCGATAGACGATTCGAACTCCTCCTCCTTCTTTGCACCGTGGCCGGACCGGTTGCGGCATTCGGCCATCATCCTGTTGGCCGCCGGGCTGGCGCTGTGCGCGCTGGTGCTGTTGGCCGATCTCTCGCTGGCGCGTGCGGTAGCGGTCTTCATCTGCATTGCCGCCGCAGCGCTGGTGCCGTGGCGGCTGCATGATACCGTCGGTTCCCGCGAGGATGTCCGCGCCGTCAGTCCGGTTGAATCCGCTGCCGTCAGCGCGGTCGTTGCCGGCATGCCGGACCCGGCCGTGCTGCTCGACCGCGCCGGCCGCGTCATTCATCTCAATGCGGCAGCCGCCCAGCTCGCGCCAGCGCTGCGCAAGAACGAACTCGCCCAGTTCGCGCTGCGCTCTCCCGAGATCATCACCGCATTGCGCGAGGCGATCGCCACCAGCGAGCCGCGCCGCGCCAACTATCTCGATCAGGTGCCGGTCGACCGCTGGATGGAACTGGTCATCACCCCGGTGCCGGTGCCGACGCTGTTCGGCGGCACCGAACGATGCATGCTGATGACCTTCCATGACCAGACGCCGCTACGGCGGGTCGAGGAAATGCGCGCCGATTTCGTCGCCAATGCCAGCCATGAGCTGCGCACGCCGCTCGCCGCCTTATCGGGTTTCATCGATACGCTGCAGGGCCCGGCCAAGGATGATGCCAAGGCGCGCGAGCGCTTTCTCTCCATCATGCATGCGCAGGCAACGCGGATGGCGCGGCTGATCGACGACCTGCTGTCGCTGTCGCGGGTCGAGCTGTCGGCGCATGTCCGCCCGGAAGCTTGTGTCGATATCGTGCCGATCATTCGTCAGGTCGCCGACGGGCTGGAGCCGTTGGCCAGGGAACGCCAGGTCGCGATCGAGATCGATCTGCCGGAGACGCCGGTCGCGATTGCGGGCGATCGCGAGGAACTGCTGCGGCTGTTCGAGAACCTGATCGAGAACGCGCTCAAATATGGCGCGTCCGGCGGGAGGGTGATCGTCTCGCTGAATCAGGTCGCCTCGGGAGAGGGCGCGCCGGAAGTGCGCGTCACGGTCCGCGATTTCGGCCCGGGCATTGCGCCCGAGCATCTGCCGCGGCTGACCGAACGCTTCTACCGGGTCGATGTCGGCGACAGCCGCGCGCAGGGTGGTACCGGGCTCGGTTTATCCTTGGTGAAACACATTGTTAACCGCCATCGCGGCCGGCTGTTGATCGAAAGCGTGCCGAAAAACGGCGCCACCTTTACCGCCTGTTTTCCCCCGGCGAAGCCGAGGCCCGAAGCCTGAGATCCAGCGATTACCTCTTTCGGGCGCGGGTCGCCGATTGCATCCTTTTTGCCTTCCTCCGGCCTGCGGCCTTGCTTGATGAAGGTGCGCAGCAAGCGCCCTCAGTCGGTCCATCAAACATGTTGCAAAGCTCGGGATGACCATTGCAGCAATCGTTGACCAGGAATTGGAGAAGCGACTGCATTCCCTCGACATCCGAGCGGTAAACTATGGTGCGACCATCCCGGGCCGCGCGCAGCAATCCCGCCCGCACCAAAATGGCCAGATGCGTGGAGAGCGTATTGTGCGGTGCACCGATCGTTTCGGCGATCACGCCTGCCGTAATGCCAACTGGTTCGTGTTTGATCAGCAGCTTGAAGATAGCAAGACGTGTCGGCTGCGCCAGCGCAGCGAGCGCGGAGATGGCGTGGGGTTCGGTCAGTTGGCTGCCGGTGGGGACGAAGCTGGCGTGACTTGCGGCAGCCAGCATGGATTTGCGCATTGCTTCCTGCTTTCGAACGAGTCGGAATCTTAAACTTTTACCGACTGGTCTGGTGACAGGCTAGAACAATTCCATTATTGAATATGTCGAGATGTCTCGACAGATGGGTTTTTGGCTTCGTGCCAAAAGCGAGAAAGGTCCCACGAGGCATCAGCCGGTAGGCGTTACCGGCTGACCGAGGAAACCCGCCGATAGGCGTATCGGCGTAGCCGAGGAGTGAATTACCATGTCGCGATGCGATCGCATGGTCGATGTCGGCCGCCGAAAATTCCTGGGCGGCGCAGGTCTTGCCGCCGCCGGTGCAGCCGCCACCACAATCGTTTCGACGCAAGTCAAAGCCGCCCCGCCCGCCGCGCGCGTCGACTATCCCTCAAACCGGCTCGCCAATATCGGTGATCTCAAGCTTAACGAGCCGGTGAACGTCTCTTATCCCGACGGAGATGCGCCGGGCGTACTTTTGAAGCTCGGCAAGAAAGTACCGGGCGGCGTCGGTGCGGATGGCGACATCGTGGGCTTCTCGATCGTATGCCCGCACAAGGGATTTCCGCTCAGCTACAATGCGGCCGACAAAACGATGAACTGCCCAGGGCATTACTCACGCTTCGACTGCGAGGCTGGCGGCCAGCAGGCCTGGGGCCAGGCAACGCAGAATCTCCCGCAATACGTGCTTCGTGTGGACGACAAGGGTGACATCTACGCCGAAGGCGTGGATGAGCTGCTCTACGGCCGTCTTTCCAATGTGCTCTGAGGGGGAGAAACGTTCATGGCCTACAAGCGTCAAATCGATCGGCTCCCAATCATCCCCGCGGACGCCAAGGAATTCAACGTTACCTGCCATTACTGCATCGTGGGATGCGGCTACAAGGCCTACACCTGGCCCGCCAACAAACAGGGCGGCGTGGCTCCGGGGCAGAATAAATTCGGCACCGATCTAGCCAAGCAGCAGCCTGCCGAAACTGACGCATGGTACGCACCCTCGATGTACAACGTCGTTCGCCAGAACGGCCAGGACGTTCACATCGTCATCAAGCCGGACAAGAACTGCGTTGTGAATTCAGGATTGGGGTCAGTGCGGGGCGCGCGCATGGCGGAGATGAGCTATTCGCAGCAGCGCAACACGCAACTTCAGCGCCTTACCGATCCCATGGTCTGGCGCTACGGGCAAATGCAGCCCACAGGCTGGGACGACGCACTCGATCTGGTGGCGCGGGTTACCGTGGCCGTAATGAACGATATGGGCGAAGATGGAATATTCGTCTCAGCTTTCGACCACGGCGGTGCAGGCGGTGGTTACGAAAACACCTGGGGTACGGGCAAACTCTATTTTGGGGCGATGAAGATCAAGAACATCCGCATCCACAACCGGCCGGCCTACAATTCCGAAGTCCACGCAACCCGCGACATGGGCGTGGGCGAGCTCAACAACTGCTACGAAGATGCCGAACTTGCAGATACGATCGTGGCGGTCGGGACCAATGCCCTGGAAACGCAGACCAACTACTTCCTCAATCACTGGGTGCCGAACCTGCGCGGAGCTTCGCTTGACAAGAAGAAGGCACAGTTTGGTGCGGAGCCGGTAGATCGGGCAAAAGTCATCATCGTCGATCCACGTCGGACAGTGACGGTCAATGCCTGCGAAGTCGAAGCCGGCAAAGACAACGTCATGCATCTGGCGATCAATTCCGGTACGGACCTGGCTCTGTTCAATGCCTGGATGACCTATATCGCGGAGAAGGGCTGGCTCGACAAGGCCTTCATTGATGCGTCGACAGCCAACTTCGAGCAGATGAAGGCTGCGAACAAGATCAGCCTGGAGGACGCTGCCAAGATCACTGGCTTAAGCGCTGATCAAATTCGCAAATCGGCAGAATGGATCGCGCAGCCCAAGCCAGGCAACGCCCGTCGTCGAACGATGTTTGCGTACGAAAAGGGACTGATCTGGGGCAACGACAATTACCGGACCAACGGCGCGCTGGTAAACGTCGCACTGGCGACCGGAAATGTCGGGCGCCCCGGGGGCGGTTGCGTCCGCATGGGTGGCCACCAGGAAGGCTATTCGCGGCCTGCGGATGCCCATGTCGGCCGGCCCGCCGCCTACGTCGATAAGCTCTTGATGGAAGGCAAGGGCGGCGTGCATCACATCTGGGGATGCGACCATTACAAGACGACGCTGAACGCCTTCAAATTCAAGCAGAGCTACAAGAAGCGCACTGACATGGTGAAGGACGCAATGATGACCGCTCCCTATGGGGACCGGCCCGCCATGATCAATGCCATTGTCGGGGCGATCAAGAAGGGCGGACTCTTCGCGGTCGACGTCGACATCGTGCCAACCAAGATCGGTGAAGCGTGCCACGTGTGGCTGCCGGCAGCCACATCGGGAGAAGCCAATCTTACTTCAATGAATGGCGAGCGGCGCATGCGCCTCACCGAGAAATACATGGATCCGCCAGGGCAGGCGATGGCCGATTGCCTGATCGCGGCGCGCATCGCCAACCACATGGAGCGGGTGCTGCGTGAGCAAGGCAAGGCCGATATCGCCGACCGCTTCAAGGGCTTCGATTGGAAAACCGAAGAGGACGCCTTCATGGATGGTTATCACAAGCATGAAAAGGGCGGCCAGTTCGTTACCTATGAGCGCCTGCGCGCGGTGGGTACCAACGGTTTCCAGGAACCCGCCGTCGATTTCAAGGACGACAAGATCATTGGCACCAAGCGACTGTTCACCGATGGAAAGTTCGGTACGAAGGACGGCAAGGCCAAGTTCATGGAAACGGCATGGCGTGGCTTGCAAGCGCCGGGCAAGGAAGCCGAGAACAAGAAATTCCCGTTCCTCATCAATAATGGCCGCGCCAATGTTATCTGGCAGAACGCGTATCTCGACCAGGACAACGAGTTCGTCATGGACCAGATGCCGTATCCCTACATCCAGATGAACCCGAAGGACATGGAGGAGCTCAAGCTCAAACAGGGGGATCTCGTTGAAGTCTACAACGACAACGGCTCGACGCAGGCTATGGTCTATCCCACGACGACTGCCAAGCCGAAGCAAACCTTTATGCTGTTCGCTTATCCGACCGGCGTGCAAGGCAACGTGGTATCGGACGGCGTGAACGAATTCATCATCCCCAATTACAAGCAGACATGGGGAAGCATTCGCAAGCTCGCCGACGCGCCGGAAGGCGTCAAGCATCTCAGCTTTAAGTCGCTCGACTACACGGCCTAGAATTTCGATGTTGATTCCGAGATCAAAGCACGGTCGCTAACAGGGTAGCGACCGTGAGTATCCAGACTGCGTCCTAACCAGACGAAGCGGTGCTCCTGCAAGCCTGTTGCTCCGAGATGAGCACCTGGGAGGCCGGGAACAAATTTGCCTGTTTCCCCAGGCGAACCGCCCTTGCGCTTTTGCAATCCAAAGTAAAATCCAGGTCGGACGCCCTAAACGGGATCAGCGCGCGGGTCCGGTGCTTCGTTCGCCAGATGGAGATCCAACATGACTTTCGTCGGGACAATCGTCGCTGCCGGCTTGGTCGCCGCGTCGACGTCGGCCTTTGCGGCCGATATCACCGGCGCGGGCGCCACCTTCCCGTTCCCGCTCTATTCGAAGTGGGCCGACGCCTACAAGAAGGAGACCGGCAACGGCCTGAACTACCAGTCGATCGGCTCCGGTGCCGGCATCAAGCAGATCGTGGCCAAGACGGTGACGTTCGGCGCGAGCGACATGCCGCTCGAGCCGGAGCAGCTTGAAAAGTATGGCATGATCCAGTGGCCGCAGGCCATGGGCGCCTTGGTGCCCGTCGTCAATCTTGAAGGCATCGAGCCGGGTGAACTGGTGTTCTCGGGCGAGCTGCTCGGCGACATCTATCTCGGCAAGGTCAGGAAGTGGGACGATCCCGCGATCACCAAGCTCAATCCGAAACTGAAACTGCCGAGCGAGGCCATCACCGTGGTACGCCGCTCCGACGGATCGGGCACGACCTTCATCTGGACCGACTATCTCTCCAAGACGAATGCCGAATGGAAGGCCAAAGCCGGCTCCGGCACTGCCGTGGAATGGCCGACCGGCGTCGGCGCCAAGGGCAACGAAGGTGTTGCCGGCAACGTCAGCCAGACCAAGAACTCGATCGGCTACGTCGAGTACGCCTACGCCAAGCAGAACAAGCTGACGCATGGCGCGGTCATCAACAAGGCCGGCAAGACGGTGCGACCGACCATTGCGGCGTTCCAGGCTGCAGCATCGAATGCTGACTGGGCCGGTGCCAAGAACTACTACGTGATCCTGACCGACCAGCCGGGTGAGGCGTCGTGGCCGATCACGGGTGCGACCTTCATCCTGATGCACAGGGAACCCGCGAACAAGGCGGCTTCAGCCGAAGCCATCAAGTTCTTCAAATGGGCGTTCGAGAAGGGCGCCAAGATGGCTGAGGAACTCGACTACATCCCGATGCCGGATTCGGTCGTCAGGCTGATCGAGAAGACCTGGTCGGCCGGCATCAAGAGCTGAGCAACCCACGCTCATTTCCCAATGTGCAATGGCACATTGGGAGGGCGTAAAACGAGCCAGGTGGCCTGCGCGATCTCGCGAGGACACGGGGAACCGGGCTCGGTTTTATCTCTGATGAAACATATTCTTAACCGTTATCGCGGCCGGCTTTTGATTGAAGCGTGCCTAAAAACGGGGCGACTTTTACCGCCTGTTTTCCCCCATACCAAGATCCCGACAGCGCATTAAACCTCAGCGATTTCAATCGCTTGGTACTGTCATCCAACTGTCATCTAACCTTCGTAAAAGCTCTATCGACCGCTCCTAAACGGGGCGGCGTGAGCGCGATCGGGCGCATTCCGGCGCTTCGCTCACCAGATGGAGACCACCATGAAATTTTTCAAAACACTCGGTGCTACCGGCCCGATCGCTACATCGCTGGTAGCCCTGGCTTGCGCGTCGAGCCTGTCCACGTCAGCGTCCGCCCAGACCAAGACCATCACCATTGACGGTTCGAGCACCGTGTTCCCGGTTTCCGAAGCAGTCGCCGAGGAGTTCCAGAAACAGAAGAAGAACGAGGTGCGCGTGACCGTCGGTATTTCCGGTACCGGTGGTGGGTTCAAGAAATTCTGCCGTGGCGAAACCGATATTTCCAACGGATCGCGGCCGATCCTGCGCCAGGAAATGGACGAGTGCGCCAAGAATGGCGTCAAGTTCATTGAAATGCCGATCGCCTTTGATGCGCTCACTGTGGCGGTCAGCCCAAAGAACAAGACCCTCGAATGCGTCAAGGTTGCCGAGCTGAAGAAGATGTGGGAACCCGCCGCCCAGGGCAAGGTCATGAACTTCAGCGACGTCAATCCGGCATGGCCGAACAAGAAGATGACGCTGTTCGGCGCGGGCGCCGATTCCGGCACCTTCGACTATTTCACCGAAGCCGTGAACGGCAAGGCCAAGGCTACCCGCGCCGACTTCACCGCCAGCGAAGACGATAACGTTCTGGTAACGGGCATCGAGCGTGACGAGAATGCGCTCGGCTACATCCCGTTCGCCTATTACGAGCCGCACAAGGACAAGCTGAAGGCGCTGGGTATTGATGAAGGCAAGGGCAAGGGCTGCGTGAAGCCGTCGCTCGAAGCGGTTACCGCCGGCACCTACAATCCGCTCGCGCGTCCGCTCTTCATCTATGTCAGCACTAAGGCCGCCGATAAGCCCGAGGTGAAGGACTATGTCGAGTTCCTGATGACCAAGGGCCCGGCGCTGGTGAAGGAAGTGAAGTATCTGCCGCTTCCGCCCGCCGCCTATGCGACGGCTCACAAGCATTTCAAGGAAGGTCGGGTAGGCACCGTGTTCGGGGGTGTTCCCGAAGTTGGTGTCTCGATCGATGACCTGATGAAGCGTGACGCGAAGACCTGATCGAACGCAGTGAGCACTAAGCCGGAGAAGCAATGGCTTCTCCGGCGCCGTCTGATACGAGCTGGTGGGGGATATTATGGCGTCAGCGTTAACTGTCGGGGAGCGCCGCAGGCAACGATTGCGCGAGCGGGCGATTGAATTCGTTCTTCTTGCCGCTGCCGCGTCCTCAGTCTTTGTGACGCTCTCTATCGTCGGCGTCCTCATCTTTGAATCGATAGGCTTCTTCAGGTCTGTACCGATCACGGAGTTCCTGTTCGGGACGGTATGGACGCCGCTGTTCGCAAATCCTCGATACGGTATTCTTCCTCTTCTTGGCGGCACGCTTTTGAGCACCGTGGTTGCGCTGCTATTCGTTGCGCCAATCGGGCTCATAACGGCCATCTATCTGAGTGAATTCGCGTCACCCAGAACCCGTGAAATCATCAAGCCGATCCTGGAGCTGCTGAGCGGCGTGCCGACGGTGGTGTATGGCTTTTTTGCCCTCTTGTTCATGACGCCGTTTCTGCAGACCTTTGTGCCGGACTTGCCGGGCTTCAACATCTTGAGTGCGGGCATTGTCATCGGCATCATGATCATCCCGTACGTCGCTTCGCTGTCGGAAGACGCCATGCGCGCTGTTCCGAACAACCTTCGCGACGGTTCGCTGGCGATGGGAGCGACGAGGCTGGAGACCGCCGTCAAGGTCGTGCTTCCTGCTGCGACCTCGGGCGTGGCGGCCGCCTTTATTCTCGGGATCTCGCGTGCCGTCGGCGAAACGATGATCGTCGCGATCGCTGCCGGGCAGCAACCAAATCTCACGATCGATCCGCGCGAGCCCGCCGCGACAATCACAGCGTATATCGTTCAAGTCGCCCTTGGTGACCTGCCGCACGGCAGCCTCGCCTATCAGACGATTTTTGCGACCGGGCTGGCGCTCCTGCTGCTCACCCTCGTCTTCAACATCGCCGGCTTCTGGCTCCGCCACAAATTCCGTGAGGTCTACTGATGTCCATTGCATCGACCATGACCGACGAAACGGTGCCGAGCCAGGCAGTCGACAACGAGTTTATCGATCGCCTCAAGCGTCGCCGGAGGAACGAAATAATATTCATTTGTTTCGGACTCGCGGCGACATCCATCGGATTGATTGCTCTGGCGGCGCTGATGGTCGACCTGGCGGTTTCCGGCTATCCGCGGCTGACGGCTGAATTCTTCACCAATTTTCCGTCCCGGCGCGCCGGCCAGGCAGGAATCCTGTCAGCTTGGGTCGGATCGCTTCTGGTGATTTCGGTTACTGCCTTTATCGGCGTTCCTCTCGGTGTGGCCGCAGGCATCTATCTCGAAGAGTATGCACCCAAAAACATCTGGACAAACATCATCGAAATCAACGTCAGCAATCTTGCGGGCGTTCCGTCCATTGTTTTCGGCCTTCTGGCACTTGGACTCTTCGTCTATGGCTTCGGCACGGGACGCAGCATATTTACGGCGGGCCTCACACTGGCTTTGCTGATCCTGCCCATCATCATCGTTGCCACCCGTGAATCGATCCGGGCCGTGCCATGGAGCTTGCGCGAGGCGGCGTACGGGATTGGTGCAACGAAGTGGCAAGTCACCCAGGATCACGTCTTGCCGGCGGCAATTCCGGGCGTCCTGACCGGCGTCATCATCGGTATTTCGCGCGCGCTCGGCGAGACCGCGCCGCTGGTCACTATCGGCGCTCTTTCATTCATCGCGTTCTTGCCGCCGGCCCCGATCAACGGTGAGTTTCCCTTCGTATCATTTGCCTGGTTGTTCGAAGGCTTCACCGTCCTGCCGATTCAGGCGTTCAATTGGGTGTCGCGTCCGGGCGCTGATTTCCATTCAAACGCGGCCGCCGCGGGCCTCGTTTTGATGGCGATCACGCTTATTTTGAATGGGGTCGCCATCTACTTCCGCTACCGGCTCCGAAAGAAACTGCAATGGTAAAACTCGATTGGCGCGCGCGTCCGGCAAATCCAGAGTTACGGAGTTTTCAATGAATACCCATAGCGCTTCAGCCATGTCGTCGGTGACGATTCCCGTATCCGGCGAAATGCCGGTGGGTCGGTCGAAAATCACCGCAAAGAACGTCAACGTTCATTATGGAGAGAAGCAGGCGCTCTTCGACGTTACGGTGAACATTCCGGAGAAATCCGTCACTTCGTTCATTGGCCCGTCGGGCTGCGGCAAATCGACGTTCTTGCGCTGCCTCAATCGAATGAACGATACTATCCTGACATGCCGCGTTACCGGCGACATCGAGATCGACAATACGAACATTTACGAGCGCGGGCTCGACGTGGTCCAGCTTCGTGCTCGCGTGGGCATGGTGTTCCAGAAACCCAACCCGTTTCCTAAATCAATCTACGATAATATTGCTTATGGACCTCGCATTCACGGGCTGGCGCGCAGTAAGAGCGACCTCGATCACATCGTTGAAACCAGTCTGAAGAGGGCGGGGCTTTTTGAGGAAGTGAAGGATCGGCTCCATGAAGCTGGCACCGGACTGTCGGGCGGCCAACAGCAGCGGTTGTGCATCGCTCGGGCCATTGCTGTCGGTCCGGAAGTCATTCTCATGGATGAGCCTTGCTCCGCGCTTGATCCGATCGCGACCGCTCGCATCGAGGAACTGATCGACGACCTGAAGGAAAACTTCACGATCATCATCGTCACTCACTCGATGCAGCAGGCCGCGCGCGTCTCGCAACGCACGGCGTTCTTTCATCTCGGCGTTCTGGTGGAAGAGGGTGTAACGCAGACGATCTTTACCAATCCGCGCGACAAGCGCACCCAGGACTACATCACGGGCCGGTTCGGCTAAGGAGAACAAGGATGGCGTCTGAACACACGGCCAAGGCATTCGACAGCGACCTCCAGGAATTGACTCGTCTGGTCGCCGAGATGGGCGGCCTGGCCGAGCGCATGATCACCGAATCCGTCGACGCGCTGGTCCGCCGCGACGTCGCGCTCGGCAAACGCGTCGTCGCCAACGACCTCGAGGTCGATCGTCTACAGCATCTGATCGAGGAGCGCGCGGTGCTGACCATCGCCCGCCGCCAGCCAATGGCGATCGATCTGCGCGAGATCGTCGGCGCGATGCGGGTTGCCACCGATCTGGAGCGGATCGGCGACCTCGCCAAGAACATGGGCAAGCGGGTCGCGGCGCTGGAGAACGATTTCCAGCCGCTGAAACTGATGCGCGGCCTCGAGCACATGACCGATCTGGTGCAGTCGCAGGTCAAGTCGGTGCTGGACGCCTATGCCGCGCACGATCTGCCGGCGGCGATGGCGGTGTGGAAGGGCGACGAGGAAGTCGACGCCATCTGCACCTCGCTGTTCCGCGAGCTCCTCACCTACATGATGGAGGATCCGCGCAACATCTCGTTCTGTATTCATTTGATGTTCTGCGCCAAGAATATCGAGCGGATCGGCGACCACGCCACCAACATCGCCGAAACCGTGTTCTACATGATCGAGGGACAGCAGATGCTCGACAAGCGCCCGAAGGGCGACATGACGACGTTTGCCACCACGGTGCCGAATACCTGACAAAGCGTTTTCAGGCGAAGTGGAGACCGGTTCGCGTGAAGATAACGCGTCAAACAGAAGAGGCTGATGCAAGATGAGCGCGCGCATAATGGTGGTCGAGGACGAGGAAGCGCTGACCACGTTGTTGCGCTACAACCTCGACGCCGAAGGTTATGATGTCGAAACCGTCGCCCGCGGCGACGATGCGGATACGCGGCTGAAGGAGCGCGTGCCCGATCTCGTCGTGCTCGACTGGATGCTGCCGGGGCTCTCCGGCATCGAGCTGTGCCGCCGCTTGAGGGCGCGCCCTGAAACCAAGCAATTGCCGATCATCATGCTGACCGCGCGCGGCGAGGAGAGCGAGCGGGTGCGCGGGCTTGCGACCGGCGCCGACGATTACATCGTCAAGCCGTTCTCGGTGCCGGAACTTTTGGCGCGGGTGAAGGGCCTGCTGCGCCGTGCGAGCCCCGAGCGGCTCGCCACCGTGCTGACCTATGGCGACATCGAACTCGACCGCGAAAAGCGCCGCGTCGCGCGCTCGGGCCGCCAGATCGATCTCGGTCCGACCGAGTATCGCCTGCTGGAATTTTTCCTCGAGCATCCCGGCCGCGTCTTCAGCCGCGAGCAGTTGCTCGACAGTGTCTGGGGCCGCGACATCTATATCGACGAGCGCACCGTCGACGTCCACATCGGCCGCCTGCGCAAACTGCTCAACCCCGGCCGCGAGCAGGATCCGATCCGCACCGTCCGCGGCGCCGGTTACGCGCTGGATGATCGGTTTGCGAAAGTGGAGCCGTAAGGTTTCGCTGTTATCTCGGCGCATTCGGCTGTCGTCCCCGCGAACGCGGGGACCCATAACCACCGATGCTGATTGTTGAGAAACGCTGGAGCTCCAGCGAAGCATAACCACGCACACCCGTGGTTATGGGTCCCTGCGTTCGCATGCGTTCGCAGGGACGACATCTGTGAGCGCGCCCCTTACCTCGTTTGCTTCGGCTGCTGCCTCCGCCGATCGGCGGCGGGCTGGTAGGCGATGCGCGAGTGGTGGGCGCAATAGGGCAGGCCGGTGAGCGCCTTGCCGCCGCAGAAGAAGAATTCCGGGCTCGAGGGATCGCCGACCGGCCAGTGGCAGGTGGCCTCGTTCAGTTCGAGCAGCGACAGCCGCTGGCTCATCGGCACGACGTTGTCGAAGGCGATCGGATCCGGCTCCATCTCGACTTCGAAGGCGTGTGCCAGCGCGGTGTTGCCGCGCGAGACCGGGCGCGACACCCGCATCATCGGCTGGGCGGGGCGTGCCTTGCGCTGCCGCGGGGCGGCCGAGGAGGGGCTCTTGGCACGGCCGGAAAGGCCCAGCCGGTGCACTTTGCCGATCACGGCGTTTCGCGTCACATTTCCGAGTTCCGCGGCGATCTGGCTCGCCGACAATCCGGCTTCCCAGAGCTTCTTAAGCTGTTCGACGCGATCGTCGGACCAGGTCAAAACGGTCATCGTAATCTTCCCTTCGCATCGCGCCGGCCAATCGGGGGCAGCGCCGGCGAGTCAATCGTCTCAAAAATCCCTGCGGTCAGAATCCCTTAGCCCTCGCCGGACGCGCTAACCGCGCCGAACGTTTACGCCTGCACAAAAAGGACTCTAAGGGATCAGAACTGCCGCACGAGATGTCGTACCCGACAGCCCAAACGCTACAATATGGCGTGACTCGGGCGCAAGAGTCCGGGCCCGAACGTCCACATGTTCTGACAATCTAGGCATTTCACTGCGTGTTTTCCACCACACCGCAATCTTACGGATTTCAGCATCTTGCACTGCAGGAAAGGCCGTTCCGTGCGTGTTGACAGCGCTCCCCACCCACATAGAATGCCTCTCACGTGCCGCCCTTAAGAGGCGGCACGTTTCGTTTTCGCAAGACCGGCTGTTGCCGCGTTCGCGCCAATGCACGCCCGCGGCAGGTCTCAAAGGCAGGTCTCAAACCTCAGTGATTGCCATGACCAATAGCGCCACGTCGCATCTGCTCCCCGTCTTCGCCAGGGTCGATCTCGGCTTCGAACGCGGCGAGGGCTGCTGGCTGACGGCCACCAATGGCGAGCGCTATTTGGACTTCACCTCGGGCGTCGCGGTGAATGCGCTCGGTCACTGCCATCCGCACCTGATCGCGGCGCTGCAGGAACAGTCGACGAAACTCTGGCACATGTCGAACCTGTTCAAGTCGCCGGATGGCGAGAAGCTCGCCGCGCGGCTCTGCGAGCAGAGCTTTGCCGACCTCGTGTTCTTCTGCAATTCCGGTGCGGAGGCGATGGAAGGCGTGATCAAGGTCGTGCGCCGCTATCAATTCTCCAAGGGCCATCCTGAACGCTATCGCCTCGTCACCTTCGAGGGCGCCTTCCACGGCCGCACCCTGGGCACGCTCGCAGCAACCGGCTCCGCCAAATATCTCGAAGGCTTTGGGCCGCCGATGGACGGTTTCGACCAGGTGCCGCATGGCGATCTCGAAGCGGTCAAGAAAGCGATCGGCCCGCAGACCGCGGGCATCCTGATCGAGCCGGTGCAGGGCGAGGGCGGCGTGCGCTCCGCGCCGCAGTCTTTCTTCAAGGCGCTGCGCCAGCTCTGCGACGAGAAGGGCCTGCTGCTCGCGTTCGACGAGGTGCAGACCGGCATGGGCCGCACCGGCGATCTGTTCGCCTATAAGCGCGTCGGCGTGACACCGGATGTGATGTCGCTGGCCAAAGCGTTGGGCGGCGGTTTCCCGATCGGCGCGGTGCTGGCGACGTCGGAAGCAGCAAGCGGCATGACGCCGGGCTCGCACGGCTCGACCTTCGGCGGCAATCCGCTGGCGATCGCAGCGGCGAATGCGGTGCTCGATGTGATGCTGAAGCCCGGCTTCTTCGATCACGTGCAGAAGATGTCGCTGCTGTTGAAACAGAAACTGGCCTCCGTCGTCGACCGCTATCCCGCCGTGCTGTCGGAAGTGCGCGGCGAGGGGCTTCTGGTCGGCGTCAAGGCCGTGGTGCCGTCGGGCGATCTCGTCAACGCGTTGCGCGACGAGAAATTGCTCACGGTGGGCGCCGGCGACAATGTGGTGCGGTTCCTGGCGCCGCTGATCGTCACCGAGGCCGAGATCGAGGAATCCGTGCAAAGGCTGGAGCGCGCCTGTGTCGCGCTGTCCGCTGGCCAGTTGAAGAAGGCGGCGGGATGATGAGCAAGTCCGTCCGTCACTTCCTCGACATCAACGAACTGCCGTTGGATGAATTGCGCAGCATGTTGGCGTTAAGCGCCACCATGAAGGCGAAGCTGAAAGCGCATGAGAAGGGCAAGAAGCCGCTCGAAGGCAAGACGCTGGCGATGATCTTCGAACGTCCCTCGACCCGCACGCGGGTGTCGTTCGACGTCGGCATGCGCCAGCTCGGCGGCGAATCCATCATGCTGACCGGTGCCGAGATGCAACTCGGCCGCGGCGAGACCATCGCCGACACCGCGCGCGTGTTGTCGCGCTATGTCGATGCGATCATGATCCGTATCCTCAATCACGACGCGCTCTTGGAATTGGCCGCGCACGCCACCGTGCCCGTGATCAACGGTCTGACGCGGCGCTCGCATCCCTGCCAGGTGATGGCCGACCTGATGACCTTCGAGGAGCATCGCGGGCCGATCGAGGGCAGGACCGTGGCCTGGACCGGCGACGACAACAACGTGCTGGCCTCCTGGGCGCATGCAGCCGAGCGTTTCAAGTTCAAGCTCAATGTCGCAACCCCGCCGCAGCTTGCGCCGAACAAGGCGATGAAGGACTGGATCAAGGCGACGCAGGCGCCGATCGTGCTCGGCACCGATCCCGAAGCTGCCGTGCGCGGCGCCGATTGCGTCGTTACCGATACCTGGGTGTCGATGGGCGACAAGGACGGCGAACACCGCCACAATGTTCTGAAGCCTTATCAGGTCAATGCGAAGCTGATGTCGCTGGCCAAGCCTGACGCGATCTTCATGCACTGCCTGCCCGCCCATCGCGGCGAGGAAGTCACCGATGAAGTAATCGACGGCGCGCAATCGGTCGTGTTCGACGAAGCCGAAAACCGCCTGCACGCGCAAAAGGGCATTCTGGCCTGGTGTTTTGACGCGGCAGGGTAGCTATCTCCGCTTGCGTTCCCCGGACGCTGCGCAGCGCGCAAGCGATGCGCTGCAGAGCCGGGGCCCATGTCGCATACATGAATAGGTCCCGGTTCTGCGGAGCAGCGTTGCACGCTGCGCCGCGCCCGGGACACGAGCCCCCTTTCGCTTTGCTCCTTCCGACCCCAGATAGAGCGCCATGGTTTCAGATTCCCCCGACATCAAAATCACCACCGAGGCGCCGATCCGCGCGCCCTCGTCCGTTCCCGTCGATGATGCGGTGCTGCCGTTCGAGGTCGCCTCGCTCGATCTGCGCGGGCGGCTGACCCGGCTCGGCCCCGCGCTCGACGACATCCTGACCAAGCACGATTATCCGGCGCCGGTCGGCAAACTGCTTGGAGAGGCGATCGTGCTGGCGACGCTGCTTGGCTCGGCGCTGAAGTTCGACGGCCGTTTCATTTTGCAGACGCAGACCGACGGTCCGGTGTCGTTTCTGATCGTGGATTTCCAGTCGCCGGACCGGCTGCGCGCCTATGCGCGCTACGACGCGCGGCGGCTGAAGGACGGCCAGAGTTCGGGCGCCCTGCTCGGCAAGGGCCATCTCGCCATGACCATCGACCAGGGCGCGGACATGAGCCGCTATCAGGGCCTGGTGGCGCTCGACGGTGGCAGCCTGGAAGACGCGGCGCATGAGTATTTCCTGCGCTCCGAGCAGATCCCGACCCGCGTGCGGCTTGCGGTCGGCGAGGAGTGGCGCGGCGGCGACGGCGGCAAGCATCGCTGGCGCGCCGGCGGCATGCTGCTGCAATTCCTGCCGAAGTCGCCCGAGCGGGCGCGGCAGGCCGATCTGCATCCGGGCGACGCGCCGGAAGGCGCGGTCACGCATCAGGTGGCGGAAGACGACGCATGGGTGGAAGGTCAGTCGCTGATCGGCACCGTGGAGGATGTCGAACTGATCGATCCCGATCTGTCGGGCGAGCGGCTGCTGTATCGCCTGTTTCACGAGCGCGGCGTGCGCGTGTTCACGTCGCTGCCCTTGCGCGCGCAATGCTCCTGCTCGCGCGAGGCGGTCTCGGCGATGCTGAAGAGCTTTGCGCCCAAGGACCGCGCCGAGATGGTCAAGGACGACAAGGTGGTGGTGACCTGCGAGTTCTGCTCCTCGGTCTACCAGTTCACCCCACATGAAGCGGGCGTGGAGTAAGGGAGAGGTCCCTCTCGACGCAGCGCAATTCTTGCGTGTAAGTTCCCCTGCCGTCGTCAGGCGGCATGATGGGCAGGGGAAGCAAGAAATGCGAATTGTACTGACGTGTCTCGGACTATTGCTGTCGGTTGTTTCCGCGCAGGCGGACAAGGTGGTGGCCTCCGGCAAGCCTTTGATGCTCTATGAAGCCTATTCGACCAACCCGGATTGCAGCTCCGCCGGCAACGTGGTGTTGCGGGTCGCGCAATCGCCCGAACACGGCCGGGTGAGCATCCGTCAGATTGGTGTCTTCCCGCGGTTTCCGGAAGCCAATCCCCGCAGCGCCTGCAATCGCCGCCGGGTGCCCGGCGTGCAGGCGACTTATGTCTCGCAGCGCGGATATCTCGGGCCTGATTACGTCGTGCTGGAGGCGCTGTTTCCGGCCGGGCGCGGCGTTCGCATCAGGTTTCCGATCCGGGTGATGTAGCTGATCGATAATCCGTAGGGTAGGCAAAGGCGCGATAGCGCCGTGCCCACCATCTATCATCGAGCACGTTTCCCGATGGTGGTGGGCACGCTTCGCTTTTGCCCACCCTACGGGACACGAACTGATTTGCCGCGCACGCAAGCGCAATTTCGTGCAGCGGCTGCGACACGATGGCACGACGGGCAAATCACTTCTGATTTTCCGAAATCATGTCAAGCCCGGGAATCAAAAATATTCCGCTTAACGCGAGGCGCAAATCAGCGGCATAACTCCGCCCGTCTCACCCATTGAGGGGCGCTCGCGATCGTCACGACCGTGCGGTGAGATGCGATGGACGCGGAAGGCGCACAAGACGTAGGCGCCCGACGCGTACGGCGAAGTCGTGTGGTTCGGGCGCCGCGGTGCTGGCGTTAAGTTGGCGGGAAGTGTCCCGCCGATGACGGAGGCAAGAAAGCCGTTCTCCGGGGAGAGCACGAAGTAAGCCGTAAGGCCATTGCGCAGGGAAGGCCGGGATGCTCCCGCTGTACCTGTATGCTCGTGTGCATTTTCTTTAGCGCAAATCGCACACGAGACCTCGGGTGCAGCCAGCACCCGGTCTTCCCTGCGCCCTCCAATATCGAGGAGGGCAAAAGATATGCAAACCTCGGGCGAGATGCGTCGCGAGAATGCTGCCTCATATTCAGTTGTCATCGTCCGCGAAGGCGGACGATCCAGTATCCCAGAGACGCTGGTGATTGAATTGATAAGCTGCAGCGTACTGGATGCCCCGCCTACGCGGGGCATGACAGTCGGTGATGACGAGCGCGAGCGTTCGTCAATTCAACACCCGCTTATTATCCGGGCTGTCCAGCGAGAACGTCGGCACGTCGATCTCGAAACGCTCGCCGCTTTCGCTGACCATTTGATAGCGCCCTGTCATGAAGCCCGATGCGGTCGGCAGCGGCACGCCGCTGGTATATTCGAAGCGCTCGCCCGGCGCCAAAACAGGCTGCTCGCCGACCACGCCCTCGCCGCGGACTTCCTGCTTGCGGCCGGTGGCGTCGGTGATGATCCAGTGCCGGGTACGAAGCTGCACGGTCTCGGCGCCGGTATTGGTGATGACGATGGTGTAGGACCAGAAATACTGGCCCTTGTCGACCGACGAGCGCTCGGGGAGGAAGTTCGGCTCGACGGTGACTTCGATCTGGCGGGTGACGGCGCGGTACATGTGGGCAAGCTTCCGGAAATCCTGTGTCGCATCATAGCCGGGAATGCCGGGGGAACCAATCTCCGCCGCGCCGGGTTGCCGCTTGCTTCATCGCGGTTTCAACATAGTTCCGTTCTAGAGCGCAGCCGCGCTGCCCGGCCCCGGACCTTCCGCTTGCGTATTCCTTGCGTATCTGGTGTGCAAGTTGCGGGCGGATATTGCCATTTCCGGACAGTGCACGCGCAAAAGCTCAACTGCCCAAACGGTGCCAGATGTCGTCCATTGCCGATCCAGTCGCCGGAACGCCTCGCGGCGATGCCAAGGCCAGCGATACCAAGGCCGCCGCTGCATCTTCCGCGCCGGCGATTGCGTTCCCGGTGGCCGGCGAGCGCGAATTGCGGCTCGACCTGTTTCGCGGCATGGCGCTGTGGCTGATCTTCATCGACCATCTGCCGACCAACATCCTGACCTGGTTCACGATCCGCAACTACGGATTTTCCGACGCTACCGAGATCTTCATCTTCATCTCCGGATACACCGCCGCCTTCGTCTACGGTCGCGCGATGCTCGAGGCCGGCTTCGTGGTGGCGACCGCGCGCATCATGCGGCGCGTGTGGCAGATCTACGTCGCGCATGTGTTCCTGTTCACGATCTTCCTGGCGGAAATCTCCTACGTCGCCACCCGTTTCGAGAACCCGCTCTATAGCGAGGAAATGGGCATCATGGATTTCCTCAAGCAGCCGGATGTCACGATCGTCCAGGCGCTGCTGCTGAGATTTCGGCCCGTCAACATGGACGTGCTGCCGCTCTATATCGTGCTGATGCTGTTTCTGCCGATTATCCTGTGGCTGATGAAGTGGCGGCCGGACGTGTCGCTGGGGCTATCGGTGCTGCTGTACGCGCTGACGTGGCACTTCGACTGGTATCTGACGGCCTATCCGAGCGGCTTCTGGATTTTCAATCCGTTCGCCTGGCAATTGCTGTTCGTGTTCGGCGCGTGGTGTGCGCTGGGCGGTGCGCAGCGGATGTCCCGCATCCTGTCGTCGCCGGTGACGATGTGGATCTGCATCACCTACCTGGTGGCCGCATTCTTCGTCACGCTGACCTGGCATTTGCCGCAACTCGGCCACTTCATGCCCAAGCGGATCGAACAGTGGATGTACCCGATCACCAAGACCGATCTGGACGTGCTGCGGTTTGCCCATTTCCTGGCGCTGGCCGCGCTCACCGTGCGCTTCCTGCCCAAGGATTGGTCGGGCCTCAAGTCGCGCTGGCTGCGACCATTGATCCTGTGTGGCCAGCATTCGCTCGAGATATTCTGTCTCGGCGTCTTCCTGGCCTTTGCAGGACACTTCGTGCTGGCCGAAATCGGTGGGGGTGCCCTCACGCACGCCCTGGTCAGTCTTGCCGGTATCCTCATCATGTGGGGCATGGCGTCGGTGATTTCGTGGTACAAGCATTCGGCCGACAAAGGAGCCTCGAAAACGAAAAGCACGGCAATCAACGCCGATATGGCGGGAGGAAGCGCATGACGCCCGGCTCGGGAGCTGTGCTGATCCTGACGCTGCTTGCGGGTCTTGCAGCGGCCGGATTGGCTCGTGCCCAGGATGCCGCCCCCCAGGCTTGCGAAGTTCCCTCCTACCTCCTCTCCACCGAGAGCACGCTTCCGAAGGTGGCCGAGGCCGTCAAGAACGCCCGGCCGCTGACCGTCCTGGTGGTGGGGAGCCGCTCATCGACCATCCTGTCCTCCGAAAACAGCGCCTATCCGGCCAGGCTGCAGGCGGCGCTGAAGGAGAAGCTGCCCTCCACCCCAATCAACCTCTCCGTAGAACTACAGACCGGCAAAACCGCCGAGGAGGTGGATGCCGGCCTCGTTAAGCTGGTGGAAGCAAAAAGGCCTACTTTGGTCATCTGGCAGACGGGAACCGTCGATGCTATGCGATCCGTCGATCCCGACGATTTTCGCGGCGCCGTCGACGAGGGCGTTGCTGCGATGCAAAATGCGGGAGCCGACGTGGTTTTGGTCAATCTGCAATACAGCCCGCGCACGGAAACGATGATTTCGGCGCCGCCATACCTAGATAATATGCGCGTGGTGGCGCAGCAGCATAATGTTCCGCTGTTCGATCGGTTCGCCATCATGCGCCACTGGAACGACGCCGGAGATTTCGATCTGTTCAGTACTTTTCATGGCACCGACATGGCCAAGAGAGTTCATGCCTGCCTCGGCCGCGCGCTGTCGAAATTCGTGCTCGATGCGGCCCGCCTCGATCAGGCGCAGCAGAATTAGGGGCTAGCGTTAATGAGTTCTCACTGCCCTTTTCGTTTGTCGAAATTGCTGACTGTCTTCGCCGCGGGCCTCGCGCTGTTGATGGCTGCCTCGGTGGTGTCGCTGCATGCCCAGACGGCTTCACAACAAGCCGGCCAACAGGCGGCGCTGTCCGACGGCGCCAAAGCCGAAAACAACCCGGAAAAGAAACCCGCGGCTGAAAGCGCCCCGCCGCAGGCTGCGCCGGCGGCCACCGGCAATCCGGCCGCGCAGAAGGGCGTCACCGGCAAAGCGATCGACAAGGTGAAGGAAGTCGCGAAATCGGCCGGCGACATCTTCAGCCGCGTTCCCTGCCTGCCGCCGAAGGGCGCTTCCAAATCGATGGGATCGCTGCCGCGTGTCGCGAACAAGCTCGTCGCGGGTCAGCCAGTGGTGATCATAGCTTTCGGATCGTCATCGACCCAGGGGTACGGCTCCAGTTCACCGGAATTCACCTATCCGAACCGGCTGGCGGCGCAGCTACGCCGCAAATATCCGACAGCCGACATCTCCGTGGTCAATGCCGGCAAGGGCGGCGAGGACGCGCCGGAAATGATGAAGCGGCTGCAGACCTCCGTGATCGACTTGCGTCCGGATCTGGTGATCTGGCAGGTCGGCACCAATGCGGTGCTGCGCAACCTCGATCCCGCCGAGACCGCCAAGCTCATCGACGAGGGCATCGCACGCATTCAGGCTGCGGGCTCCGACGTCGTGCTGATCGATCCGCAATATTCGCCGCGGGTCAACGAGCACGCCGAAAGCGCCGGCAAGATGATGAAGCTCTTGAACAAGACGGCCGAGCTTCGCAAGGTCGGCGTCTTCCCGCGCTTCGCGGTGATGAAGGACTGGCACGAGCGGCAGGCGATTCCGATCGAGAATTTCGTGATCGCCGACGGCCTGCACATGAGCGACTGGGGCTATGCCTGCTTCGCCCAACTGCTCGGCGACGACATCATCAAATCGGTCGGCCAGATCAAGCTCGGCGTCGCCGTGCCGTCGGACGTGCGAGCCTATCGGCCGATGTGACCTCTTACCCTCCCCTGGAGGGGGAGGGTCGACGCGCGTGAAACGCGCGACGGGGTGGGGTGACGGTCCCTCCACTCGAACAGTACCCGAGTGGAGAGATCACCCCACCCCGTCTCGCATTTCGCTGCGCTCAACGCGAGCCGACCCTCCCCCTCCAGGGGAGGGTAAGCACCTTACGCCTTCTCCAGCGCCTGGGCAAAATCCTCGATCAGATCATCCGCATGCTCGAGCCCGGCTGAGAAGCGGATAAAGCCTTCGCTGATGCCGAGCTCGGCGCGCGCCTCTGGCGTCAGCCGTTGATGCGTCGTCGTCGCGGGATGGGTGACGAGGCTCTTGCTATCGCCGAGATTGTTGGAGATGCGCGAGATCTGCAACGCATTGAGGACGCGGAAGGCGGCGGCTTTGCCGCCCTTGACCTCGAAGCCGATCAGCGTCGAGCCGCCGCGCATCTGCTTCTTCACCAGCTCCGCTTGCGGATGATCGGCGCGGCCAGGATAGATCAGTCGCGCAATCTTCGGATGGCTTGCCAACGCCTCGGCGATTTTCGCCGCGTTGTCGGTCTGCGCGCGTACCCGCACGCCCAGCGTCTCCAGTCCCTTGAGCAGGACCCACGCGTTGAAGGGAGAGAGCGATGGCCCGGTCTGGCGCATGAAGTTGTGAATGTGCTCTGCGATGAAGGCTTCGGACGAGAGAATAATGCCGCCGAGGCAGCGCCCTTGACCGTCGATATGTTTGGTCGCGGAGTAGACCACGACATCGGCGCCGAGCGAAAGCGGGCTCTGCCAGATCGGCGTGGCAAAGACGTTATCGACGACCAGCCGCGCGCCGCCCTTGTGCGCGATGCCGGCGATCGCCGGAATATCGAGCACGTCGAGCGTCGGGTTGGTCGGGCTCTCCAGGAAGAAGGTCTTGGTGTTGGGCCGCAATGCGCGCTGCCATTGGTCGAGATCGAGGCCGTCGACCAGCGTCGTTTCGATCCCGTAGCGCGGCAGGAGGTCCTGCACGACGTAAAGGCACGAGCCGAACAGGGCTTTCGAGGCCACCACATGGTCGCCGGCTCTGAGCGGCGCGAGGATCGCGGTCGTCACCGCGGCCATGCCGGTGGCGGTGGAGCGTGCAGCTTCCGCGCCTTCGAGCTCGATCATTCGGCGCTCGAACATTGAAATCGTGGGATTGGAATAGCGGGAATAGATAAAGCCGGGATCCTCGCCCTTGAAGCGCGCCTCGCATTGCTCCGCGCTGTCGTAGACATAGCCTTGGGTGAGAAACAGCGCTTCCGACGTCTCGCCGAATTGCGAGCGCAGCGTGCCGCCATGGACGAGGCGGGTTTCGGGACGAAAACGCTTGGTAGAACCAACTTCAGACATGTGACCTCCGCCGTGACCAGTAAGAAAATGGTCACAAAAAAACCGGCCTGGAAAAATCTCCACAGGCCGGGATCACACGTGTCCCCGGCCTGTTTAGCTACTTATTTAACGTGGCTGCAAGCCGGCCGGCTCAAATCACCACGGGATAAGTCATGCTGATATTCGCTTGCGCCCTTTCAGTCAAGGCGGCCATCGGATAACCCCTAAAAGCCCATATTTACGAGGTTTGGATGACATTTGGGCATCCAGGGCCACCTCAGAGGACCGCGCCGTGTCGTTCACGCTTCCGCCCGACGGTAACGGAATTCTACCCGACCGCATGATCGCGGCGATGGCGGATGCGGGCCTCATCCTGCCGGCCTATCCGTTTGTCGAGAGCCAGATCCAGCCCGCAAGCCTCGATTTGCGCCTTGGTGATGTTGCCTACCGGGTGCGCGCGAGCTTCCTGCCTGGTCCGGGCGCGACCGTCGCCGAGCGCATCGACGAATTGAAGCTGCATGAAATAAATCTCTCCGACGGCGCGGTACTGGAGACCAATTGCGTCTATATCGTGCCGCTCCTGGAAAGCCTCGCGCTGCCGCCGGAGATCGTGGCCGCCGCCAATCCGAAGAGTTCGACCGGCCGGCTCGACGTCTTCACCCGCGTGATTGCCGACGGCACCCGCCGCTTCGATATGATCGGCGCGGGCTATCACGGCCCGCTCTATGCCGAGATCAGCCCAAAGACGTTTCCGGTGCTGCTGCGCGAGGGCTCGCGGCTATCACAAGTGCGTTTCCGCACCGGCGACGCCATCCTCAATGCCGACGAACTCGACGCGCTGCATGGCGCCGAGCGCCTGGTCGATATCGATGACGCCGATCTCGCCAATGGCGTGGCGCTGTCGGTCGATCTCTCCGGCGAGAACACCAGCGGCTTCGTCGGCTACCGCGCCAAGCGCCATACTGGTGTGGTCGATATCGACCGCCGCGGCGGCTATGCGGTCGATGAATTCTGGGAACCGATCCCGGCTCGATCAGACGGCAGCCTCATCCTCGATCCCGGCGAGTTCTACATCCTGGCCTCGAAGGAGGCCGTGCAGGTGCCGCCGGATTACGCCGCCGAAATGGTGCCATTCGATCCCCTGGTCGGCGAATTCCGCGTGCATTACGCCGGATTCTTCGATCCCGGCTTCGGCTATGCCGGCGCTGGCGGGCAGGGTGCGCGCGCCGTGCTCGAAGTGCGCTCGCGCGAGGTGCCGTTCATCCTCGAGCACGGCCAGATCGTCGGGCGCCTGGTCTACGAGAAAATGCTGTCGCGGCCCGATGCGATGTACGGCCAGCGCATCGGCTCGAACTATCAGGCGCAGGGGTTGAAGCTCTCCAAGCACTTCCGGGTCTGACCGCCTGCGCCAGACCGCGCCTCAGTCGCGCACGTCAGAGATAAACTCGCCGATCTGCGCAATCGCGCGATGGGCCTCAGGCAACACCGGCACGAACAATTGCCAAGTGTGCGGCATCCGCCGCCAGACCTCGAGCTTGCTGCACAGATTGTGTGACCGAAGATTCTCCGCCATTCGGACAGCGTCGTCCCTGAGAATTTCGTCGCTGCCGACCTGAATAAGCACCGGCGGCAATCCGGCGGGATCGCCGTAGAGCGGCGAAGCATAGGGCGTACGCGGATCGGCTCCACCGAGATAGAGCTTCGCCAGATCGGGAAGATCCTCGACGTTCAGCATCGGATCGGCCGCTGCATTCGTCCTCAGGGAGGCGCCGGTCAGGGCCAGGTCGGTCCAGGGCGACAAGGCGACGGCCGCAGCCGGAAGCGGCTTGCCATCGTCACGGAGGTTCAACAGCAGGCCCAGCGCCAGGCCGCCTCCGGCCGAATCTCCCGCTACGAACAACTGGCGGCTGTCGGGCGTGTGATCGACAAGCCAATGATAGCCCTCGACCGCATCCTCAAGCGCCGCCGGAAAGACATGCTCGGGAGCAAGGCGGTATTCAAGCGCCCAGACGCGCGCTTGCAAGGCGTCGGCAATCCGCCAGAGGAAGTGCCGGTAATAGACCGGCGCGCCGGAAACATAGGCGCCGCCGTGGAGATAGAGCACGTTGCGTTCGGGCCGGGATGCCGGCGTGGTAACCCGGTGAAACCGCACCCGACCGGCCTCGATCTCGACTGTTGCGCTCCGGGCGGGCGGATGCGGCACAAACCGCTCCATCGCACGCATATTCCGCCGCCATTGCTCGACATCGAGACTTCCGCCGCGCCGCTTGAGCAACATGCGAATACCGATGCGCAAAAGTTCGGCTCGCAGGCTCATGGCGGCCCTTGCGCTCAGGCCCTGAACGGCACGGCTGTGGGCATGCGCGGCCGGTCGGTAGGCTCCTGCACGATAAGACCGTCCTCGATCTCGACGATGCGATCGGCGTAGGGGACGACGCGCGGATCGTGGGTGACGACCAGCACCGCCCGCTCACGCTCATGGGCGGTCTCGGCGAGAATACGCATGATGCTCTGGCCGCTTTTTCCGTCCAGTGCCCCGGTCGGCTCGTCGGCAAGAACGACGGAAGGGTTTGCGACGAGAGCCCGCGCGATGGCGACCCTCTGCTGCTCGCCGCCGCTGAGCCCGCCCGGCAAACTGTCCACCTTTTGCTCGAGCCCGACCATCGCTAGGGCCTCCCGCGATTTCTGCGCGGCGCGCCTGCCGTGCTCGCCGCGGATATCCAGCGCCAACTGCACGTTCTGGGTCGCGGTCAGCGTCGGGAACAAATGATAGGACTGGAATACGAAACCAATATGCTCGCGCCGAATCCTGGCGAGCGCTTCCTTGTCGGCGTCGGCTATAGGCGTCCCGCATATGGTGACGCTGCCCGAACTCGGCGTCAGCATGCATCCGAGGACCAACAGCAGCGTAGTCTTGCCGCTCCCCGAAGGGCCCATCAGCAACGTCAACTCGCCCCGCCGCAGCGAGAGATCGATGCCACGCAACGCGTGCACCTCGCCGGCGCCGCGACCCAGCGTCTTCTCGACCGACTTGGCTTCGACGACATAGTCATTCATCGCATGAACACCGTAGCTGGATCGATACGAACGACCCGGATGATTGCCCCAATGCCGGATGCTACGCACATCACCACCGTCAGCGCGAACAACGCCGCCATCAGCCATGGCGTGATGACAATCGGCAACGCGCTCTTGGCGGTCATCTGGACGACGATCGAACCGATCCCGGCGGCGATCGCAAATCCGATCACGGCGTTGATGAGTGCCTGATAGATGATCACGGTGTAGATATAGGCGTTCGAGGAACCCATCGCGCGCAGGGTGGCGAATTCGTTCAGATGATCCTTGGTGCTGGAGTAAAGCGTCTGCGCGACGATCACGGTGCCGACGATCACCCCGAGCAATGCTCCGGCAAACAGCGCGGCTCCGGCCCCCGTGCCAAACAGCCAGAACGACCGGCTGCGGCTGCGGAAATCGTCCGACGTGAGAACTTCGGCATCGCCGACCTGCTCGCGAATAGCGCTGAGCGCCTTCTCCCGATCGGCATGGTCTTTCAGCCGAACCAGAACGCTGCTGGCGCGATCGCGCGGGGTTCCGGTGTAGGTGCGCGCGTTTTTCAAGTCCACAAACACGTACGGCGTCGTGGCGAACGAGCGGATGCCGTCGGTGACCGCGACCACGCGCACCTTTCGGCCACGGACTTCTGCCGTCGAGCCGACGCCGCTGACACCGAGCCGGTCAAAATAGGAGCGGTCGACCGCAACATTCGCTCCTTGCGTCAATGCCGGCACGTTGCCCTCCGCCACGTTGAACGGTTGCAGGCTGCCGTCGCGCAGGTCGGCGCTCACAATGAAGACCGGCGTCACTTCGCCGCTCTCCAGGCGCCAGTCCGAGAAGCCGATCACGAGCGGGACGGCCCAACTAACGCCTTCCATGGTTGCGACGCGGTCGCGCAGTTTGACGTCGAGCAGCGAAGGATCCTCGAAGCATTTGGCGCCCTTGGGCAGGATCCACAAATCGGCCGAGGCATGGTCGATCATCGTCGTGACCATTCGGCCGAACCCGAGGAACAGGCCCATCTGGATCATGACGAGGACGACCGAGAAGACGATTCCGACCATGGTCGCGACGAAGCGAAGCCGATCGTGGAACAGGTTGCGGGACGCAAGTGTCAGTACCAGCGACATGTCGGCATCCGTTATCGCGGTTGATTGGCGATGGCTCTCTCGTCTCGTGGCTCGGAAGGACGCGAAACCAGCGCTCTTCCGCCGATCTTCATTCCGGCGCTTGCAGCCAGACTTATGGTGAGCGCCGCGGCAAAAACGATCGTCGCCTTGCCGATCGCGTTGAGATCGACATCAAGCAACGCGTATTGCAGCCACACGACCACGACGTAATGCAGCAGATAGATGCTGTAGGCATTGCCGGAGAGGTTATCGAGCAGGCGGTCGCGCGATTGCAGTAGCCGAAGGCAGATCGCGAGCAGACACAGGGCGGCGGCCGCGGAAGCAACTGGAAACGCCAGCGCCGAGGCCAGGCGAAAGAGCGGCGCGCTCGCCTGCCACTCCGGCAAGGTCAGCGACGTGAGCCCGCCCCATACGGACATGCTGGCGATGGCGGCCGCAAGCCAGGCCAACCAATGACGTGCAAGCGGTCCATCGGGACGCAGCAAGCTGTGCTCGGGGCCGTAGCTGCCAATCGCAAATCCGGCGAAGAAATAGACCGCGTAGTGCAGTGGCCGGCTGAGCTGAAATGAAAATGGGCCGAGAAAAGTCCACTCCCACGGCGTGAAGACCATCGCCAGCGGCACATAGGCCAGCGCAGAGAGCGCCGCCAGCCCAATGAAGAACATTAGCGGGCGATCGGCAACGCGGGCGACGAGCGCGCTCAATGCCCGAAGCCAATGCGGCGCGAACGCGTGGAGGGCGGCCGCAACGGCGCCCAGCAGAAAGATCTGCCACAAAAACCATTGCGGCCCGGCAGGCCACATCGGAAGCGCGCGCCAGTGTTGCCAAAAGGTGCCGAAGGAGGGATCGGCCGCGGTCAGCCGATAGGACGCGAAGTAGGCGAGAGGGCTGAGAACGCCGACGGCAAAAACGAACGGCAGGCCGATCCGCCACGAGCGCTCCAAGGTGTAGGTGCGAGGCCCCTTGCGGCCAAGGCTGGACGGCGTGAACAGACCGGCCAGCAAAAACATCAGCGACATCAGGCTGACATCCTGCCACGCGCAAAACAGGTCGAAGCCGAACCAGCGCTGGCTATCGAGGATTGGGAATGCAATCCAGCGATAGGGCGGTGCGTCGAACGGAAAGGGATCGGCCGGTTGCGATGCGAGGTACGGCAGCACGGAGTGAAACGCGACCACGATGACGATGGTAATCGCGCGCAAGTTGCTGAGGGGCACGTTGACCTGTGGTAACACGGCCATTCGTCCACGCCGCCATCCCACTGATTTGGGAACCGGCAGGGGTTCAACGTGGAGCCGGCGCGCTCGTTCCCGCTAACGTGCGGAACTCCGCCCCTTTCGGGAGTGCGGTCCCGCAGCCGGGTCGGCCTTGGGAGACCATGTTGCTGTTACCGCGATGCCGACCTTGCCGCCGGCGTCACGCGCCAGATCGTGTTGCCGACATCGTCAGCCACCAGCAGCGCGCCCTGCTTGTCGAGCCGCAGCCCGACCGGGCGGCCCTGCGCCTGGCCCTTGTCGTTGAGGAAACCGGTGAGCACGTCCTGCGGCGGTCCGGATGGCCTGCCATCCTTGAAGGGGACAAAGATCACCTTGTAGCCGGAGGGGGGCTTGCGATTCCACGAGCCGTGCTGGCCGATGAAGGCGCCATTGGCCATTTCGGGCGGGAACAGATTGCCAGTGTTGAAGGTGAGCCCGAGCGAGGCGGTATGCGCGCCGAGCGCATAATCCGGGGCCATCGCCTTCTGCACGAGATCGGGCCGCCGCGGCTCGAAGCGGGTGTCGACATGGTCGCCAAAATAGCTGTATGGCCAACCGTAGAACGCGCCGTCCTTCACCGACGTCATGTAATCGGGCACCAGGTCGTTACCGATCTCGTCGCGCTCGTTGACCACGACCCAGAGTTCGCCGGTCACTGGATTCCAGGCCGGGCCATTCGGATTGCGCAGGCCCGAAGCGAACACGCGCCATTGACCGCTTGCGCGATCGACTTCCAGTATCGCCGCGCGATCCTTTTCGGCATCCATGCCGTTTTCACCGACATTGCTGTTGGAGCCGACCGTTGCATAGAGCTTGGTGCCGTCAGGGCTGGCGGTGAGATCCTTGGTCCAGTGATGGTTGAGGGTGCCGGCCGGCAGGTCGGCAAGCTTGGCGCCGGGCCCGCCGATCTTGGTGTCGCCTTCGCGGTAGGGGAATTTCATGATCGCGTCGGTATTGGCGACATAGAGCTCGTCGCCGACCAGCACCATGCCGAAGGGCGAATTCAGCCCGCTGATGAAGGTGCTTCTCAGCTCGGCAACGCCGTCGCCGTCGGCATCGCGGAGTAGCGTGATGCGGTTGGCGCTGGGAACGCCGGCGCCCGCCCAGTTCTGCGCCTGCTTGTAGATGAAGCCCTTGATGCTTATGCCGCCGCCCTGCTTCGGCGGCGCGTTGCTCTCGGCGACCAGCACGTCGCCATTCGGCAGCGTGTAGACGGTACGCGGATGTTCAAGGTCGAGGGCAAAGGCGCTGACCGTCATGCCGTTTGCGGCGGTCGGCGTGGCGCCGTTCGGCCAGCGCTTGACGGTTGCGATGTCCACCGTCGGGATCCAGGAATGTTCCGGTGGCGGCAGGTTGGGCGAAGGACCATAGCTCTGCGCCACGGTCGCGGTCTCCTTGGGGTCGCTGCAGGCGGCCAGTGGCAGCGCCAGCGCGCCGATGCAGATGGCCAGGAGGAGGGGCTTGCGCATGGCAGGGTTCTCCGGGATGTCGCCCGTACAATGCGGTGCCGGCCCGAACGTTCGTGTTCCGGCATGAATTCCCTGTGAAACGGCCGGCCGAAGGCCCGCCACGCAATCCCGCAGGCCCCCATTGCGCCCCGTGCACGTGGATTCAGCCTCCGCCATGCTAGGAAGCAGCGCGCCGCGGCTCCTCAAGTCCGCGCGCGGGGAGCAGAAATGTCCGATCTCGGCGTTGCCGAAATTGCCGTAGACGATGACGAGCATCCGCTTCCGCCACGGGCGGCGCCGGCGAAAAACACGCTGCTCGACGGCCCGATCCTGCGCACGCTGTTGTGGCTGGCCTGGCCGAACGTGATCGCGCTCACCGCGGGCACCTGCGTCGTCATCGCCGAGACCTCCTATATCGGACGGCTCGGCGTGGAGTCGCTCGCCGCGATGGCGCTGGTGTTTCCTACCGTGATCCTGACCATGACGATGTCGGGTGGCGCCATGGGTGGTGGCGTGGCATCCGCGATCGCGCGTGCGCTCGGCGCCGGTGACCTCGACCGCGCCTCCACCCTTGCCGCGCACGCGCTGCTGATCGGCCTCTGTTTCGGGTTGGCCTTCATGCTGGGCATGCTGATCTTCGGCCCCAAACTGCTCGAACTGCTCGGCGGCCGCGGCAACGTGCTGACCCAGGCGATCGCTTACACGCAGATTTTCTTCGGCGGCGCCGTGGTGCCGTGGCTGATGAACACGATGTCGGGCATTCTGCGCGGCACCGGCAACATGAAACTGCCGTCGCTGCTGATGCTGTCGTCGGCGATTTGCCAGATCATTCTCGGCGGCACGCTGGGCTTGGGACTGGGCCCGATCCCGCAATTCGGCATGAGCGGCGTCGCGGCCGGTTCGCTGATCGCTTACCTGATCAGCATCGCCGTGATGTCCTGGTATCTGTTTTCCGGCCGCGCGCGCGTCGTTCCCAAGGTCAGGGGCCTTCGTATTCAGTGGTCGATGTTCATCGACATCCTGAAGGTCGGGGCCATCGCCTGCTTCTCGCCGCTTCAGTCGGTGCTGACGATCAGTATCTTCACCCACATGCTGGCGAGTTTTGGCACCGAAGTCCTCGCCGGCTACGGCATCGGCGCGCGGCTCGAGTTCATGCTGACCTCGATCTCATTTGCGGTCGGCATCGCCTCGGTTCCGATGGTCGGCATGGCCGTCGGCGCGCAGCGCATCGCGCGGGCCCGCAAGATTGCCTGGACGGCGGGGCTCGTCGCATTCGCTTCCGTCGGCACATTCGCGACCTTCATCGCAATCTTCCCCGACATCTGGGTCAACCTCTTCACATCAGATGCGGCCGTGCGTGCCGCGAGCCGTCAATATCTTTCGACGGCGGCGCCGATGTACGCCTTCCTTGGGTTAGCCACGGCGATGTATTTTTCGTCGCAGGGCGCGGCCAAGGTGATTGGCCCCGTCATGGCGCAGACCGCGCGGCTGTTGTTCATCGGCGCCGGTGGCTGGTGGCTGTTGACGCACGACGCCACCGCGCAGAACTTCTTCATGCTGGCGGCAGCCTCCATGGTGCTGCTCGGCGTGCTCTCATGCGCCAGCGTGGTGCTGACGCGCTGGGGGCCGAAGCAGCGGGTGCCCGCGGTTAGTCCGGCGCTGTCGTAACGATCGTCATTGCGAGCGAAGCGAAGCAATCCATCTTTCCGCTAGCGGAGATATGGATTGTTTCGTCGCTTGCGCTCCTCGCAATGACGGTGACGACTACCGCCGCCGGTGACGCCGGCCCGATCGGCCGCCGCCGACATTGGCCATGCGCATCAGTTGCGGGACCATGCTCATCAGTTCGCCGCCGCCAGCGCCACCGAGCATGCCCATCAAATCGCCGCCGCCCGCGCCGCCCAGATTCATGCCGCCAGCGTTCACGCCGTAACCCTCGGGCACGTAGCCGCCGCCAAAGCCGCCGGGGATACCACCGCCCATCATGCCGCCGAGCCCACCGCCGCCTTCCATCATGCGGCTCATCATCGGGCCCATGGTCTGCATCATCATGGCAAAGCGGCGCTTGCCCATCTTCGCCTTCATCATTTCCAGCATCGGCGCCATCTGCGTCATCATGTCTGCGCCGTCACCGCCGCCGCCGAAGCCGGCAAATTGCGCCTTTGCCGGCGTCGACGTCAGGGCGAACAGCAACAGCAGCGTGGCCGCCTGGCACACCACTTTGTCAGCTCCCGTCATGGTTCTGCTCCTCATGCGCCGGCGGCCGCGGGCGCGGCGCCATTCGGACGCACGCGCCGAGGCTAGGAGTGGGCAGGGAGCCAATCTGTGAGAAGGATCACGCCAGCTAGCTAGTGCCGGTAATGCATCATGCCGCGCTTCGTCCGAACGCCTTCTGCATGGCAAGCACGCCTTGGTCCATCTGTGAGGAGACGTAGGGCGCGATCTCGTTCGGCAATACGTCGACGATCCAGACCAATCGGCTGCGCGCGTCGCCATCAGCGAACACCTGGGCGGACGCGCTATAATGCTTCACACGCTCGCTGTTGATCGCATAGACCAGCCGCATTCGCTCGTCGTCGCAATCGACCAGCGTCTCGCGCGCGACGGTGCCGTTGGCGAAGGTGACGATGCGCGCATCGCCGTCGAGCTTGGTGTCGGTGACGAACCCCGGCACCAGCCGGGTATGCAGCGCGCCGAAATCGCGCAATGCGTCCCAGACGTCGATGGGGGAAGCGTCGAGGGCGATGTCTTTGTGGATGGAGGCCATGTTCAAATCCGTTGTTGGGGTGTCGTAGGGTGGGCAAAGGCGCTTGCGCCGTGCCCACCATCTCTCGAAGGCTCGTGCATGCGGTGGTGGGCACGCTTCGCTTTGCCCACCCTACGCACTGCCGATGGCGCGCTACGTACAAACCGCCTCGACATTGTTGCCGTCGGGGTCGATTAAAAACGCAGCGTAATAGGTTGGGCTGTAATCCGCGCGCAGTCCGGCGCCGCCATTGTCGCGGCCGCCGGCCTTCAGGCCCTCGGCGTGGAATTTCTGGATCGCCGCATGATCCTTGGCGCGGAACGCGACATGCGCGGCGGAGCCTGAAGATCCCTTGTGCAGATGCAGCCAGAGCGCGGGCGCGCCCTTCGGGCCGAAGCCTGCGCCGGAATCATCCCGCGAGCACAGCACGAAGCCGAGGGGCGCGAGCGCTGCCGTATAGAAGCGCACGCTGGCGTCGAGATCGCCGACGCGTAATCCGATGTGGTCGTACATGACATTCTCCAGCAAGAAAGTGCCGCGAGCTCGCGCGGCCTGGAGAAAGCCTAATCAGTGGAGGGCCAGCCGTTCTTGGAAAATCTTGCGCATGCCCCGCGAGGCCTGGCGGAATTTCAGCGGCGAGGCGCCGGCGGCGCGATGGAAGGTGCGCACGAAATTGGAGAGGTCGGCAAAACCGACGTCATAGGCGATGTCGGTGATCGGGCTGTCGTCGTAGGCCAAGCGCCGCGCGGCATGGCGCAGTCGCGAGCGCACCAGATATTGGTGCGGCGTGACGCCGAGCGCTTGCGAGAATAGCCGCAGGAAATGGAACGGGCTGATCCCGGCCTCGGCCGCGGCGTCCTCCAGATTGATCTGACGGTGCGAATTGGCATCGATCCACAGCGCGGTTTCCACCGCGCGGCGGCGGTCGCGCGCCGCATCAGGGCCGGATTTGCGGGACTTGCCGGAAACTACCTCGACAAAGCGGCTCGCCAGCACCTGACCGATCTCGTCGAGGCCGATGTCGCTGCTGCCATCTGCTGCCGACTGTGCCAGTTCGCCAAGCACGACGAGCTCCGGTAGCGGCGGCGCGGAGCCGATCTGCCATGGCGACCGGTTGTCGCCGATGGTTTCCACCAGCTCGGGGGCAAAGAAGAACGACAGGCACTCGTCACCGCAGACGTGCTCGTGGGTACAGGTATATTCGTCGCCGGGATGGCCGATCAGCACCGATCCCACCACCAGTTCGCTGCACTTGCCGCGGCTGCGCAGGCCGAAACTGCCTTTGCGCACATAGGAAATCGAATGACCGCCATGCTGCTCCGCGAACGGCTTGTCGCCCGGTCCCGCGGTGCAGCGAAAGTCGAAGACGGATATGGATTTGCGTTCAAGAAGCGTGGTCGCGATCATCCCGCCTACTTAAGGATGCGGGCGCGGCGGTGCAACCGGCAGCAGCACGTCGAACAATGTCTTGCCGGAGGTCTGGCTGGCGCCCTCGATCGAGAGCAGCCGCCGCTTGGAGATCGCCCCGCCAAAGGCTGAGATCTTGTCGGCATAATTGCCGGCTTCAAGCACGCGATGACAGGGCACGATGATCATGAAGGGGTTGCGGCCGATCGCCCGCGCCACCGAATGGACCGCGCCTGAAGCGCGAAGGCTGGCGGCCACTTCCGCATAGGTCCGCGTCTCGCCGCGCGGGATCGCGCGCGTATAGGCATAGACGCGCTGGTTGAAGGCGGGAATGCCGGTCATATCGAGCGCAACGTCGGACAGATCGCGCGCCGCCCCGCGCGACAGCGCGATGATGCCTTCGATGGCGACCTGTACATTTGCCGGCGGGCGAAGCTCGCGGGCATCAGGATAGAGCTGATAAAGCCGCCGCCGCGTGTCGATCTCGCGTACTTCCGGGAGCTGCACGCCGATAATGCCCGCCGGGCTCCATGCGACCCCGCAGCGGCCGATCGCCGTATCAAAAATGCTGTAGCCACGCCCCGTCATACGCCACCAGCCCCAGACGCGAATCATACCACCGGCCGGACGAATCGCATGGAATTTAGGCGAAGTCGACCGCGAGCAAGACGGCCAATGGAACAGCTTGGCGAATGGCGCGCGGTCGGCTAATCATGGCAGCATGATCCGGAAAAGTGGTCGCCGGTTTTCCGACAAGATCATGCTCGATACGAAAGAGCGCCCCGCGGGCGTAGTTCAATGGTAGAACGGCAGCTTCCCAAGCTGCATACGAGGGTTCGATTCCCTTCGCCCGCTCCAATTCCCCGCCCTGTCGGCTACGGATTGCGCTAGGCTGTCGTTATGAACAGCACACGTGCGGCTCGCGATGATCTTGCGGTGGTCCTGAAGCCGTCGTCAATAAAGCAGAGTCCTGATCGTCATCGGGATAGCCGTACCACGACATTTGAGACGCTAACCCCGTAGTACTACCGGCCTCGATTTAAGCCGGCCTTAGTTCGTTCTGCCTACGTTGCCCGCTTCTCCCTGGCAGAGCGGAAACAAAAAATGCGGATCGGTCGGCTATTTGCACTATCGATGCTTTCGGTGACGGTCCTGGCGGTCGTCCTTGGCGCCGGGGTCCTTGTCCCGCAATACCGCACCTTTGCCAGCAAGAGCGAGGCGATCAAGACCGTGGAGGCCTATGGCGCGGTGCTGGCGGTTGGCCAGCAGGTCGCCGGCTATCGGGCGCCCTATGTCGGCCCGCTGTTCAAGGAAACGGCCGCGACACCTGAGCAGATGGAGACCGTCGCGAAAGCGGTGCAGGCGGCCGATGCAGCGTTCGCCAGGGCGCGAACGGTGGTTGGCGCGCTCAACGATGGCGCAGCGATTGTCCAGAGCCTGAACCTGGCGGCGGCCAAGCTTGCCGAAGTTCGCGCGGCGAGCGATCGCGCGCTGAGCCTGCCGATGAGCGGGCGCGACCCGGCGGCGGTCAAGGGCTTTCTGCCGGGCATTGCCGCCGTCGTCGGAATCCTCGAGCCGCTGTTGAACCGGCTGGAAAACCAGGTGGCGATGGCGGATGCGTCGCTGACGGCGCTGTTGAATGTCGCCCGCACCGCGCAGGATCTGCGGATCTCCGCCGGCGGCCGCGCCGCCACCATGTCGCTTGCGATCAGCACGCGTCGCCCGCTCACGGCGGCTGAAATTTCCATCACCGACCGCGCCCAGGGCCGCGTCGATCTCGACCGCGAGCGGATCGAGGCCGGCGTCGATCAGATCGGCAGTCCGCCGCGGCTTGCGAAAGCGATGAACGATGCCATCGAGGGCTATTTCGCCAAGGCCGCGCCCTGGCTTGAAAAGGAGATGGCGGCTGGGCGCGCCGACGGCAACTACGGTATCAATTCGGATCAGCTTGCCAGAACGATCGTGCCTGCGGTGCAGGCCTTCTTCGCGGTGCGCGATGCGGCGCTCGCGGAAGCCGCGGAGCGTGCAGGGGCCGCGCGTGATGGCGCGCTCGCGATGCTGGCGCTTGCGGGTATCGCCGTCGTGGCGTTGCTCGCCGTGCTTGCCGGCGTCACCGTGATGCTGCGGCGGCGCGTGATCGCGCCGCTGGCAAACTTGACCGGCGTGGTCGGCGAACTCGCCGCCGGCCGGCATGACGTCACGATCCCGACCATCGCGCGTGCCGACGAAATCGGCGCCATGGCGGGCTCGCTTCAGGTTTTCAAGGACGCCCTTGTCGCCAAACAGGCCGCCGACGAGGCGGCCGCGGTGGAAGCCGATGTAAAAATCCAGCGCGGCCAGCGCGTCGACCGGATCACCAGCGATTTCGAGGCGATGATCGGCGAGATCATCGAGATCGTGTCGCAGGCGTCGACCGAGCTGGAAGCCTCCGCCGGCACGCTGACGGCAACTGCGGAGCGTTCCGAAGAGCTGACCACCGTGGTTGCGGCGGCATCCGAAGAAGCTTCCACCAACGTGCAATCGGTGGCATCCGCCACCGAAGAGATGGCATCGTCGGTCAACGAAATCAGCCGTCAGGTCCAGGGCTCGGCGCGCATCGCCAGCGAGGCGGTGGAGCAGGCGCAGAAGACCAATGACCGTGTTGCCGAACTCGCCAAGGCTGCCGCCCGCATCGGCGACGTGGTGGAGCTGATCAACACCATCGCGGGCCAGACCAATCTGCTGGCGCTGAATGCCACCATCGAAGCGGCGCGCGCCGGCGAGGCGGGGCGCGGCTTTGCGGTGGTCGCCTCCGAGGTGAAGGCGTTGGCCGAGCAGACCGCGAAAGCGACCGGCGAGATCAGCCAGCAGATATCGGGCATCCAGGCGGCGACGCAGGAATCGGTCGGCGCCATCAAGGAGATCGGCGATACCATCGGACGGATGTCGGAGATTGCCGCCACCATCGCCGCCGCCGTCGAGGAGCAGGGCGCGGCGACCCAGGAAATATCCCGCAACGTGCAGCAGGCCGCGAACGGCACGCAGCAGGTCTCCGCCAACATCACGGACGTGCAGCGCGGTGCCAGCGAGACAGGCTCCGCCTCCGCCCAGGTGCTATCAGCGGCAAGATCGCTGTCCGGCGAAAGCGACCGGCTGAAGCGCGAGGTCGGCAAATTCCTCAGCTCGGTGCGCGCCGCCTGAGCCGCCTCGCCAGCGGCTACGGCGCAATTATCAACACCGCTCTCATGTTCGGATGATAGCGGCAGTAATATTCGATGCTGCCGGCCTTCTTCAGCACCGACGTCACCGTTTTCTTCGGCGGCGTAGCCACGTCAAAATCGCCGTTGCGCGCGGTCGCGGTGTGCGCGAACACGTCCTTGTTGATCCATTCGATGGTGTCGCCGACCTTGGCGGATACCTCGGCTGGCGCGAACACCAGATTGTCGATCGTGATCTGAATCGTCGCCGCATGCGCCGGGACGGCCGCCGCGTCAAGCAGCAGGGCAGCGACGAGGGGCAGATATCGTCCCGGACGCATGGCGGCCTCCTACTTCAGCTTGGCGGCGACTTGTTCGGCGTGCTGCTGGTGGCCTTGAAAAATCTTTAGGCCGGTTTGCAGCAGGCTCTTCAGCTCGGCATTGCTGGCTGACGGAATCAACTGCGTCTCCAGCGCGCTGTTGACGGTCTTGTGGTAGGCGACCTCGTTGGCGAGATAGGCCTTGTCGTATTCCGCGCCTTTCAGCTTGTCGAGCTCGGCGAGTTTCTCGGTGGCCTGCTTCGACAGCGTCTTGCTGGTGTCGTTGTCTTCCGGCGTCACCTTCAGCTTCTTGACCAGGTCGAGCGCCTGCTTGTTCACGGCCTCATGGTCGCGCACCATGTCTTGCGCGAATGCCTTGACGTCCTTGTTGCTGGCTTTTGAGATCGCCTGCTTGGCGGCGTTGATGTCGATGACGCCCGCCGTGTAGGCGATATGCGCGATCTGGGGATCGGTGGGCTTTGCGCCTTGCGCCAGCGCGGCGCTGCCAAGAAGGCTCAATGCGGCGATCGCCGCGCTCAATCGTATAAACATGGTTTGATACTCCTGTGGCGCCCGGCGCGAACGGCCGGCGCATGTTGGTTGCACCGGGGTTGGATGGAGAAGGCGACTGGAGGTTCCGGCAAAATCGGGCCTTGTCGCAGCAGTCGGGCCTGCATGGTTCGAGACGCGCAGCTTTGCCGCGCTCCTCACCATGAGGAGTTAGACCTCATCCTGAGGAGCGCGCTCTTGCGCGCGTCTCGAAGGATTGAGCCCCCCGCTGTCAAACGCGTCTCAGTACCCCAGCCGCTTCAGCACGGCGTCCGTCAGGCGCTCGCAGCGCCGGCCGGCAAAGGGGAACGCCTCCATCACCACGGGGCCGATCTTGTTCTCGACGATATCGCGCAGCATGGTGCGGGCGCGGTGCAGTCGGGTTTTTACGGTCTCCGGCTTCAGCCCAAGAATTTCTGCGGTCTCTTCCACATTCATCCCCTCGATCACGCGGGTGATGAAGACGAGACGAAACGCTTCCGGCAATTCATCGATGGCGTGTTCGACGACATGCTGAATTTCACGCTGGGCCATGGATTTTTCCGGATCGTCGGCGGCAAGAGGAAACTGGATGATCTGGGCCTCCAGCGCGCCCTGCGGCAATGAGTCCAGTTCGACGGCGGGCCGCTGGCGGCGCAGCCGGCCGAGCGCCTCATTCATGGCGATCCGCGACAACCACGTCGACAGGCTGGAATCACCGCGAAAGTTTTCCAGATGGGTGAAGGCACGGACATAGGCCTCCTGCACGACGTCCTCGGCCTCGCCATCGTTGCGCAGAATGCCGCGGGCAAGGCGATAGAGCCTGCGATTATTCGCCTGCATGATCGCGCGCACCGCCGTCTCGTCGCGGGCCCGCGCGCGGCGCACCAACTCGGCGTCGCCGGTATCGAGAGGCGCGATGTCCGGTATGTGGGCCTGGTGCATGATATCTACCAATAACAGGGTATTGGGATTGGATGCTGCAGGAGCCAGCAGGTTCCCGAAATAATTTAGGCTGCATAGGCGGGCCAAACGTCAGCGTGCCAGCCATTCGGCATGACGCATTGGCTCCACCGAGCCTTTCAATTTTGCGATAGAAGCCATGTCCACATTCAAATTCCTCGAACCCTCGCCGCGATCTATTCTGCACGTCAACCAACCCTGGAATCGCGGAGGAAATTGAGCCCGATGGCGGAAGCAGCAAAATCACGCGCCGAGGCCGCACCGGCGCTGCCGACGTGGCCGGACGAGATCTACCGCGTGCTCAAGGACGCCGGCATTCGCCAGGTCGCGATGGTTCCGGACGCCGGCCACAGCCGCCTGATCCGCTCCTTCGAGGCCGATCCCGAGACTCGCGTCGTCACGCTGACGACGGAGGAAGAGGGCGTGGCGATGCTGGCGGGTGCGTGGCTCGGCGGCGAGCGCGGCGTGCTGCTGTTGCAGTCGAGCGGCGTCGGCAATTGCATCAACATGCTGTCGCTGCCGGTCATTTGCCACATGCCGCTATTGATGATCGTCACCATGCGCGGCGATTGGGGCGAGTTCAATCCCTGGCAGATCCCGATGGGGCAGGGCACGCGGCCCTCGCTGGAGGCCATGGGCGTGATCGTGAACAAGGTCGACGAGCCTGATCTCGTCGCCTCCGCCGTGCAGGGCGCGGCGAACCTCGCCTTCAACACCTGGAAGCCGGTGGCGGTCCTGATCGGCCAGCGCGTGCTTGGCGCCAAGAATTTCAAGGAGCTTGCCCGCAAATGAGCAATCCGAACGCGCTTCTGCATCGCCGCGATGTCGTCAACGAATTGTTGCGCGACCGCGCCGATCTTCTCGTCATCGCCGGCCTCGGCGCGCCGAACTGGGACGTCTCCGCAGCCGGCGACCATCCGAACAATTTTCCGCTGTGGGGCGCGATGGGCGGCGCCTCGATGATCGGGCTTGGGCTGGCGCTGGCGCAGCCGAAGCGCAAGGTGCTCGTCGTCACCGGCGACGGCGAGATGCTGATGAATATCGGCTCGCTTGCCACGATCGCGGTGGAGGCGCCGAAGAATCTCACGATCGCCGTCCTCGACAACGAGCGCTTCGGCGAGACCGGCATGCAGAAAACCCCCACCGCGTCGGGAGTCGACCTCGCCGCCATCGCAACCGCTTGCGGCATCCGCACCTCGCGCATTGTTCGCACGATGGCGGAAGTCACCGAACTGCGCGACCTCGCACATGAAGGGCGAGGAACGGTTTTCGCGCAGATCAAGATCAATCCCGAGGCGCTGGTGTTCGTGATGCCGCCTGCCGACGGCGTCATCCTGACGACGCGCTTCCGGCAATCGGTATTGGGAGACGAGGCGCTTTTTAATTGAGGCGCGGTTACGCCGTCATGCTGATCTTCCAGCGTCCTTCCCGGGAGAGCTGTTGAATCTCCGATACGATCAGGGTGGCGATCGTGGTCGTTGCGATCGACGGCGGGTGGGCGATCGGCGAGGCCAGAATCAGTTCGCGCGACACGGCGGGACTGACGGCAGCCATCTCCAGCCGTTTCGCCGCCACCTCGGTGCGGATCGCCGAGGGCGGCAGCAGCGTGTAGCCAAGCCCTTCCTCCATCAGGCTGATCTGGGCGCGGTAGGAATCGACCTCGATCATGGCCTCTATCTTCAGCTTTTCGCGCGCCAGCGCCTTCTCCAGGAGCGCCCGCAGACCGTGCGAGATGCTCGGCAGGATCAGCTTCTGCTTCACCAGCCATTTGAGGTCGACATGCTTGCGCTTGTTCAGCCCCGATCCCGGCGGCCCGACGGCGACGATATCCTCGCGGCCGATCGACTGGACCTGAAGATGGAGATCGACCGCCGGACCGTAGATGATCGCGAGGTCCATCTCGCCGCGATGCAGCCATTCGACCAGGTGCCCGCCATAGCTCTCCACGATGCGTAGCGAGACATCGGGAAACTCGTTGAGGACGCGGCGGGCAAACCGTCCGGACAGGACGGCGCTGACCGTCGGCACCAGCCCGAGAATGACCCGGCCCGACGGATTGCCGTTCGCCGATTTGAGGTCGTCGCTGACCTGCTCGATCTGGCGGATCAGGCCGGTGGTGCGGTCGAGCAGCATCCGGCCCGCGCTGGTCAAGAGCATGCCGCGCCCGTTGCGGACGAACAGCTCGACGCGAAGCTCGTGCTCGAGCAGCTTGATGTGGCGGCTCAGCGCCGGCTGCGCGGCACGCAGCCGGTCCGCGGCCTTGCTCAGGCTTCCAAGTTCGGCTACGGCCCGGAACGTCCGCAATTGTTTGAGATCCATCGGGTGCCCAGAGTGCCTATTGTGCAACCGATCATAGGCCGTTTTCGGAATCTCCGTCCATGACCGTACCCTCGATTACCCCCTCGCAAGTTCGCGCCGCGCTGCTGCTGCGCGAGGAAATCGCGCTGCTCGATGTCAGGCACGAGGCCGTGTTCGCCACCGGCCATCCTCTGTTTGCCGCCAACATGGCAGCCGACCGGATCGCGCTCGAAGCGGCGACGCGGCTGCCGCGAAAGGACGTGCCGATCGTGATCTATGACGCCGGTGAAGGCCTCGTCAGCGCAGCGGCGGACCACCTGAAGGCGTTGGGCTACACCAATGTCCGCCAGCTCGACGGCGGGCTGCAGGGCTGGAAGTTGGCGGGCTATGAGGTGTTCGAGGACGTCAATTCCTATGCCAAGGCGTTCGGCGAACTGGTCGAGTCGCGGCGGCACACGCCTTCGCTCGCCGCCGAGGAAGTCGGCGCCCTGATTGCGCGCGGCGCCAATATCCAAATCCTCGATGTCCGTCGCTTCGATGAATACGCCACCATGAACATCCCGGGTTCCATCAGCGTGCCCGGTGCGGAACTGGTATTGCGCGCCGGGCGCGCCGCACCGGATCCCGAGACCACCATCATCGTCAATTGCGCAGGCCGCACCCGCTCGATCATCGGCACCCAGTCGCTGATCAATGCCGGCGTCGCGAATAAGGTGCGGGCGCTGCGCAACGGCACCATCGGCTGGACGCTGGCCAAACAACATCTCGAACATGGCAGTGACAGGCGCGGCGAGGTCGGTGCTATCAAAGGCGGCGGAGCCAATGCCCGCGACGTCGCCTATCGCGCCGGCGTCCGGCATATCGGATCAGAGGAAATGGCGGCGCTGCAGGCGCAGGCCAACCGTACGCTCTACTGCTTCGACGTCCGCTCGGAGGAGGAATACACGGCTGGCCATATCAGGGGCTTCCGCCATTACGCCGGCGGGCAACTGGTGCAGGAAATCGATATGGCGGCGCCGGTGCGCGGCGCCCGGATCGTGCTGACGGACAATATGAGCGTGCGCGCCGACATGACGGCGTCCTGGCTGGCGCAGATGGGCTGGGAAACTTACGTGCTTGAAGGGGGCTACGACGCCACGCTGGAAATCGGACCGCCGCTGGTCGTCCCAAAGCCGGACCCGTCACACCGCTATCGTCGGCCCTATGAGGGCACCGATGTCAAGGAAAGCGCCATGCAGGCTTATCTCGATTGGGAATACGGCCTCGTCGAGCAGCTCCGCCGCGACGGCACGCACGGATTTTTCGTCATTTAATTCGAAGCGCTTGTCGCGCCGTAGCTCAAAGAGCGAAGGCGGATCACTCATCCGCGCCGAAACTGGCCAGCTTCTCCGCCGAATAATTCTCGCCGATCGACATCGCGCAAATTCGCGAAAGCTGCACATAGGGAAGGCCGGTCTCCTCCGCCCAGGCGTTGAATTGTGCCTGCACCTTGGCGAGATCGCGCTTGGAGGTGACCGTCTCCGCAATGTCGAGCCCGGCATCGCGCAGGCACAGGATCACGTCTCTGGAGGTGACGAATCCGTCCCAGCCGAGGAAACGCAGCATCATCTGCCCGGTATTGCCGCCGAGCCGGCTACCGCGCTTGGCCAGCAGTTCCAGCAATCCGGTCTGGTCTGACGACGGCCAGTTCGCAAGGAACTTGCCGAAGCTGCCGTGCTCCTTCGCAACGTCACGGACGAAACCGGCATTGGCGCGCACCGACATGATCTTGGCGCCGTTGCGCACGATGCCGGTGTCCTTCATCAGGCCGTCCCAGAAATCATCCGGCTGCAGCGTCAGTGGCCCGGGCTTGAAGCCGAGAAACGCCTTCTCAAATCCCGGCCATTTGCTCTCGATCACGCTCCAGGCAAAGCCCGCGCAGAACACCCGCTTGGTCATCTCGGCGAGAATCCGGTCGTCGCTGAGCTTGGCGAGCGCCTTCGGGTCTGGCCTGGCCGGCAGCAGCTTGGCGAGTGCCTTCGGCCCGCCCTTGCGCTTCTCGGCGCGGGCGCGGATAGTCTTGAACGCGGTCACGGTGCATGGCCCCATATGCTTAAGTTGAAAACCACGGCTGAAATACCCGGAAAGCCGCAGTCTAGCGGATCATCCCGAAAATCCCAGCCGGCAGCCTGGAAGGTTAACCGTCGCAGAAGTGATCGGCTGACCTGCAAAGAATGGATGGCGTTCTGGCTGGATTTCGCCTAAAGCATCCCCACCTCATTCAAATCCGTCAGGCCGTGCGGCTGCGCGTCGTCAATGCGCAGCTTTTTAAGTCATTTCGGTTCGAGGCGCCCTTTTCATATTCCCGGCCGACAACGCCAACCAAGGTCTGACATCTCGTGACATTACTGCCCGCAAATGCGCCGCTCGCCCGAGCTTTGGCGGAACGCAACTATGATCGGCTGACGCCGGTGCAGACGGCGGTGCTGGCCGACGATGCTGATGGCCGTGACCTGCTGGTTTCTGCGCAAACCGGTTCCGGCAAAACGGTCGCCTATGGTCTGGCGATTGGAACGAACCTGCTGGATGGCGCCGAACGATTCGAGCGGGCTGCCGCGCCCCTTGCATTGATTGTCGCGCCGACCCGTGAGCTTGCGCTTCAGGTACACCGCGAACTCGGCTGGCTTTATCAACATGCGAACGCCCGCGTTGTTTCCTGCGTCGGCGGCATGGATCCGCGCCGCGAGCAGCGCGAACTGGCCGCGGGCGCCCATATCGTGGTCGGCACGCCAGGGCGACTCTGCGATCACTTGCGGCGCGGCCGGCTTGACGTCAGCGAGTTGAAGGCGATCGTGCTCGACGAGGCTGACGAGATGCTCGACCTCGGCTTCCGTGAGGATATGGAATTCATCCTGCAGGCCACGCCGGACGACCGCCGCACGCTGTTGTTCTCGGCGACCCTGCCGCCCGGCATCGTCGCGCTCGCAAAGGAATATCAGCAGCAGGCCTTCCGCGTCGAAGTCGCCGGCGATGAAGGCGGTCATGCCGATATCGAGTATCGCGCGGTCAGAATCGCCGCCGGCGATGTCGAGCACGCCGTCGTCAACATCCTCCGCTACTTCGAATCGCCGGGCACCCTGGTGTTCTGCAACACGCGCGAGGCCGTGCGGCATCTGCAGGCAACACTGCTGGAGCGCGGCTTCTCCGTGGTGGCGCTGTCGGGCGAGTTGACCCAGAACGAGCGAACGCTGGCGCTGCAGGCCTTGCGCGACGGCCGCGCCCGCGTTTGCGTTGCGACCGACGTTGCCGCGCGCGGCATCGATTTGCCGAACCTCGACCTCGTCATCCACGCCGATCTGCCGAACGATCCGGAAGTCATGCAGCATCGCTCCGGCCGCACCGGGCGAGCTGGTCGCAAGGGCGTCAGTATACTGCTGGTGCCGCCGGCGCGGCGGCGTCGCGCGGATATGTTGCTCAAGCTCGCCGGCATCGACGCGGCCTGGGGCTTGGCGCCGCAGCCGGATGAAATCCGCAAGCTCGATCAGGAGCGGCTGCTGCGCGATGATGTGTTCGCAGGCGAAATAACTGCAGAGGATGAGGCACTCGCGCAAACCTTGCTTGCTGAACGGTCGTCGCAAGAGATCGCTACCGCGCTGGCACGGCTCTATCGCGCGCGATTGCCCTCTCCCGAGGACATCGTCGATCCCGGCGAGGAGCGCGTCAAATCTCGCGCCGAGCGCACCCGCGAGCGGGCCGATCGCGAGGCTGGAAGGGGAGTGAAACCAACGAAATCCTCGACGCGCCACCGCATGGCGGAGGACACCGTGTGGTTCAGCGCCGCGATCGGACGCCGGAAGAACGCGGAAGCGCGTTGGCTGCTGCCGATGTTGTGCCGCCGCGGCAGCATCAAGAAGGAAGATATCGGCACCATCCGTATTCTGGACACCGTCACCGAGTTCGAGATTTCCGCGCGTGTCGCCGGCCGCTTCGCCGCGCGAATCCGCCGTCCCGACAAGGAAGACAGCATTCGCATCGAGGCGATGACGAATGCCCCGCCGCGCGAGGAGGTTCGTGAGCAGGAACGGACACCGAAGCCGCACGGCAAAAATGCAAAGAGCCCTGACCGGGCAGGGTTTGACAAGGAAATGCATTACGATAGGAAGAAACCGCATCGGGACAGGCCGGCTCACGCCGGAAAACCGCGGCATGAACGCGAGGCGCCCGCGGCGCCTGCATTCGCTAAGAAGAAAAAGAAGAAGTTTCGCGGCTGACCGGCATGACCGAGACCTCAACGGCCCCGCCGCGCAATCCGCAAATGAGGAGTCGTCATGAGCGTCTACATCATCGCCCAGTTGAAGTTTACCCGCCGCGAACTCTACGATCGCTATCAGGCGCGCTTCATGGGTGTGTTCAAGAAATTCCGTGGCAAGCTGCTGGTAGCGGACGCAGATCCGGCCGTACTGGAAGGCGAATGGCCGCGCGACAAGGTCGTGATCATGGAATTTCCTGACGACGCCGCGGCAAAGGAATTTCAGAATTCGCCGGAATATCAGGAGATCTCGGTCGATCGTAAAGCCGGCGCCGACGCCATCGTGCTGGCGGTTAGGGGTTTGTAGGATGCCCGCCTTTGCCACGTTGACTTGATCCGAGCCGGGGTTCCCGGCTTGGCATTGTTGCATTCCGGAACATCAACGAGGCCGGCTTTCGCCGGGCCATTCTTGTGCTATTGCTGCTGTCGCGCGCTTCGCTCGCGTTGACATGATTGCGCCATCATGGCCGAATGTTGCGAAGCCCTAAAAATCCTTCAGCATTGGCCGAAAGAATCATGACCGCACCTGAGCGAAACGCTTCCGTCTCGATTGATCCCGTAAAGCTCGACCGCCTCGCCGAAGTCGCGGTCAAGGTCGGCTTGCGGCTACAGCCGGGGCAGGACCTGCTGCTGACCGCGCCCTCGGTCGCGCTGCCGCTGGTGCGCCGGATTGCCGTACATGCCTACCAGGCCGGCGCGGGCTTGGTGACCCCGTTACTGTCGGACGAAGCGATCACGCTGGCGCGCTACCGCTACGGCCACGAAGCCGGTTTCGATCGTGCCGCCAACTGGCTCTACGAGGGCATGGCGAAGGCGTTCGGCGCCAACACCGCGCGCCTGGCCATCGTCGGCGACAATCCGATGCTGCTATCGGGCGAGGACCCGGTGAAGGTGGCGCGCGCCAGCAAGGCCAATTCGATCGCCTATCAGCCGGCGCTGGAGAAGATCGTCAATTTCGATACCAACTGGAACATCATCGCCTATCCGAGTCCGTCCTGGGCCAAACAGGTTTTCCCTGACGTCCCCGAGGACGTCGCGGTGGCAAAACTGGCGGATGCGATTTTTGCGGCGTCTCGCGTCGATCAGGATGGCGCCGTCGCCGCCTGGGAAAAACACAACGCCGTGCTGCGCGAGCGGACCGAATGGCTGAACGGCCAGCGCTTCCACGCGCTGAAATATTCCGGCCCGGGCACCGATCTGACGATCGGTCTTGCCGATGGCCACGAATGGGAAGGCGGCGCCTCGACCGCGAAGAACGGCATTACCTGCAACGCCAACATCCCGACCGAGGAAGTCTTCACCACACCGCATTGCCGGCGCGTCAGCGGCCATGTCGTCTCCTCCAAGCCACTGTCCTATCAGGGCTCGCTGATCGACAACATCGCGGTCAGGTTCGAGGAAGGCCGCATCGTCGAGGCAAGGGCCTCGCGCGGCGAGGAGGTGCTCAAGAAGGTGCTCGACACCGACGAGGGCGCGGCGCGTCTCGGCGAAGTGGCGCTGGTGCCGCATTCCTCGCCGATCTCAAAAAGCGGGCTGTTGTTCTTCAACACGCTGTTCGACGAGAACGCCGCCTCCCATATCGCACTCGGCCAGTGCTACTCGAAATGCTTCGTCGGCGGCGACAAGCTGACGCCGGAACAGATTGCGGCACAGGGCGGCAACAAGAGCCTCATTCACATCGACTGGATGATCGGAACGGCCGAAACCGACATCGACGGTATACACGCCGACGGAAGCCGCGTGCCGGTATTCCGCAAGGGCGAGTGGGCGTAGCTAGTGTCCTGAACCAGAAGTTCGCAACATCTGGGCGTGGTTGGCCGAGACATTGTATCGGCAGAAGCGCTCGATGGAAGCAAGGATGTCATCGGCTGATTTGGTCCATCGGAACGGCTTGGGATCGGCATTGTGTCGGTCGATGAACGAAGTGATGTCAGCCCTGAGGGCGGCGACACTGCGGTAGACGCCGCGCCTAATCTTCTGATCCGTGAGGAGCGCGAAGAAGCGCTCGACCTGATTGAGCCATGACGAACTGGTCGGGGTCAGGTGCACGTGCCAACGCGGCCTTTTGGCCAGCCATCGCCGGATCAGCGGAGTCTTGTGCGTAGCGTAGTTATCCATGACGAGATGGACGTCGAGTTCGCGCGGCACGGCGGCCTCGATCTCATCGAGGAACTTGCGGAACTCGGCGGCACGGTGCCGTCCGTAACACTTGCCGATGACCCGTCCGGTCGCAATGTCGAGGGCGGCGAACAGCGATGTGGTGCCGTGCCTTCTGTAGTCGTGGCTCCTTCGGGCCGGCTGGCCGGGACGCATCGGCAGCATCGGCTGACTGCGGTCCAGCGCCTGGATTTGAGACTTCTCATCCACACACAGGACGATGGCGTGCTCCGGCGGCGAGACGTAAAGGCCCACGACGTCGCGCACCTTGGCCACGAAGTTCGGATCGGTCGAGAGCTTGAACGTCTCCAGCCGGTGCGGCTGGAGCCCGAAGGCCCGCCAGATGCGTTGCACCGTCGACACCGACAGGCCGCTGGCCTTCGCCATGCCGCGAGAACTCCAATGGGTGGCGTTCTCGGGGCAGCTCTCCAGCGTCCGCACGATCACAGCTTCGATGCGGGCATCGTCAATCGTGCGTGGCGCTCCGGAGCGTGGTTCGTCATACAACCCGGCCACACGCTGCTCCACAAAACGCCGCCGCCACTTTCCTACCGTCGCCCGGTCCAGGCCCAGCTTGGTTGCCACTTCCTTGTTCTGGCCGCCTTCCGCACAGGTCAGCACGATCCGGGCTCTCAGAGCCAGCGCCTGCGCCGTCTTCCGCCGCATGGTCAGCGACTTCAGTTCGGCACGCTCATCATCGCTCAATATCAGGGGGACAAGTCGCTGGACCGCCATTGGATGCTCCGTCGCTGTTTGCCCTTCCTTGGCACAGCGACGCGAATCTAACGCGACTCTAAGATTGCGAACTTGTGACTCGGGACACTAGCCCAGCGTCAGCCTGTAGAAGTCGGTCGCTGTCTTCGAAAACAGCGCCGTCTTCTCGGCCTCGCTGTATTGCGCGGCCAGCCGCTTGAAGGCGTTGAAGATCACCTGATAGCTACACTGGCCCTTGTCGGGCGGAAAATTGCTTTCGAACATGCATCGTTTCGGTCCGAACGCCTCGATGCACGTTTCGATATAGGGGCGCCAGGCGGCCGCGACCTCCTCGGAAGACGGCGGCTTCGGCCGCAGATGAAAGTCGTAGCCGAGCAGGCACATCGCGAGCCCGCCGAGCTTCACCACGACGTTCGGGCATCGCGCGATTTCCTGGATCGAGGCCTTCCATTCCGGTAACACCTCCTCGCGCCGGCCGGCAAAGCGGCCGATGCCAACCGGGCCGCCGCAATGATCGAGCACGATTTTGGTGTCGGGGAAAGCGCGGGCGAGATCGGTGAGTTCGCCGATCTGCGGATGAAACAGCCAGGCGTCGAAGCTCAGGCCCAATGGCGCGAGGCAGGCAAAGCCCCTGCGAAACGTGCTGTCGAGTAACAGCCCCTGCGGCCGCGTCGCATACATGCCGGCGACGTTGGGATCGGCATCCCACGCCGAGGAATGCCGGATGCCGCGGAAGCGGCCGTTGCCGGCAGCGATCTCCGCTTCCAGCACGGCTGTTGCGCCTTCGCCGAGCAGCAGGTTGACGTGGCTGACGATGCCGGCGCAGATCGCGGCCTTGCCATAGCCGCCGCTCGCCGCCATCGCCGCAACGCCATTGGCGAACTCGACCTCGCCGACCGGACGAAACGCTTCCGGCCCCTGCGCGCGATACATCGAGCGGCAATCGATATAGACGGTCGCGATAATGCTATGGCCGGAGGCGATGTCGGCGGCCATCTCCTCGATCATGTAGCGCAGGCCGCCGCGGTCCCAGAGATGGTGATGCGGATCGACGATCGGGCGGGCAGGATCGATGATCTCTTCGGTGTGCTGCGCGAGCCAGTCCTCGCGCGGATCGGCGTAGAGCCCGCTTCTGGAGGCGGGTGCAGTGCTGGCGGCCATGAATTTCGCTCCTCGAAATTATTGTTGGTGTGACCTTCCGTTGGCCAAACTGTCAGCTCGGCAGGCCACGGATGAAATCGATGATCGCCGCGCTGACCTCGCTTGGGCGCTCTTGCTGGGTCCAGTGTCCGCAGCCGGGCAGAATTCGCACGTCACGCAGCGTCGTGACGAACTGCCTGAGGTTGGCGATATGCTGGTCCATGCCAGGGGGAGCAGCCATCACCATGTCGTGGTCGCCGGCGATAAAGAGCGCGGGGACCTTCACCGCGACGCCTGCAAACGCCGCCATCAGCTCCCAATTGCGGTCGACGTTGCGGTAATAATTAAGTGGACCGCGGAAGCCGGTGCGCTTGAATTCATTGGCGTAGAAATCGACGTCCGCGTCACTGAGCCACGCAGGCAATGGCGGTGGCGCCGATTCGCGCAACCAACTGCCGTTGCGCGGCACCATGCCGGGAGTTCCTGTTTTTTCCCCGCGGGCTGCGGCCGCGCGAAATGCAGCCGCACCTTCGCCCGACGCACCATAAAGCGAGTTGAGCACGGTGATCCGTGGATCCCGCTCCATCTCGGCTTCGGCCGCGCCGGGCTGCTGGAAATACAGTTGGTAGAACTGCGCGTCCGCGGTCTCCGGCATCACGCTGGTCGGCCGCGCCGGGCCACGCGGCCGAAGCGGTACGCTGAGACTTGCAACGGCGCGGAAGCGGTCCGGGCGCAGGCGCGCCGCCTGCCAGGCAATGTGCGCGCCCTGGTCATGACCGACGACTACGGCGGTCGGCGCCTCGAGGGCATCGAGCAGCCCGATCAGGTCACCGATCAGATGGAAAATCGTGTATTGATCGATTGCCTCCGGCCGGTCGCTCTTGCCGTAGCCGCGCATATCCGGAGCGACGGCGTGGAAGCCGGCGGCGGCCAGCGCCGTGAGCTGATGGCGCCAGGAATACCAGGACTCCGGGAATCCGTGACACAGGATCACCGGCGGCCCCTTGCCCTGCTCGGCGATATTGAGGTGGATACCGTTAGTCTCGATGATCCGCTGCGTCGGTCCGCTCAAGTTTCTCTCCCCTTGCTTATTGTTGTTCGTCATTGCGAGCGCAGCGAAGCAATCCATAGCGTCGCAAAGGAAGAGTGGATTGCTTCGCCTGCGCTCGCAATGACGGTGGTAGGCGGTCCCGCCTTTTTCAAACCCCTTCCAGAATGATCACCGTCGGCGTGCCCGGCAGCGTCTCCCGCGAAATCTTCAGGGTCCGCTCGGTTCGCTGGTCGATCTGGAATTGCTGGCCGATCAGGCGCATGAATTCGTCGAGCGGGGTGGCGAAGCGGTGCATCGGCAGCACGATGGAGGAGCGCAGCCGCTTGGTGATCTCGGAAACGCCATCGAGCGACATCGTATAGGTGCCGTCGATCGGCACCATCACGATGTCGAGCCGGCCGATCGCCGCGAAATGCGTCTCGTCGAGCTTGTGGTGCAGATGTCCGAGATGGCCGATGCAGAGGCCGGCGACCTCGAAGATGAAGATGGAGTTGCCGTCCTTGATCATGCCGCCGCTGGAGCCCTCGCCATAGTAGCGGCGGATGTCGGTCGGCACGTTGCGGATATAGACGTCGCCGACACGCGTAGATATTTGCGCCGCCTGTCCGTTCTCGCCCCAGCCATGCAACACGTGCGCAATCTTCGGGTCGGGGAACAAAGTGTAATGCGTCGAGTGCGCACGGTTCATGGTAACGACATCAGGCAGGCGGCCGGTCCGGTAGGCGCCGTTGAAGTCAGTCCCGATCCGCACGCCGTCGGGCGTGTCGATGTAATAGGTGGAATGTCCGACATAGGTAATCGCGACCTCTTCCACCCTGGCGGCGGTACGGCGCAGGCTGACCGGAACGGCGCGTGGCGGCGCGTTCGCCATCGCGAGGCACTCGCTGCGTAAAGGCTGCTGTTGGGCGGCCGCAGGCTCAATCAGCGAACCGAGGAAGGCGAGGGCGGCAGCAAGGGATCGCAACATGGCATGACCCGTCAGCGGTGAAGGCCGTGGGCGACACTGTATCGCCGAATTCGGGAGACGTCATGGCATTCGCGCACGGCAGCGCGCCGGATTTGCTTCATCGGGGCCGGGCCATGACATATTGTAAGAAACAACCTGGGAGTTCGCCGTGACTGAAGAATCCGCCGCCCCGGCCTCGCGTGCCCCGTCATCGAAGCTGCTGGAGCCGCTGCGGCAGGTCGATGCCGGCCCGCTCAGCATCGCCTATTACGAGGCGGGCCCGGCAGATGGCCCCGCCGTGATGCTGATGCATGGCTTTCCCTATGACATTCATTCCTATGTCGACGTCGCGCCGCAACTGGCTGCCCAGGGCTGCCGTGTTATCGTTCCATATCTGCGCGGCTATGGCCCGACCCGGTTTCGCGATGCCGCAACGCCGCGCTCGGGCGAGCAGGCGGCGGTCGGCGCGGACGTGATGGCGCTGATGGATGCGCTCGGCATAAGCCACGCGGTGTTTGCCGGCTACGACTGGGGTGGCCGCGCGGCCTGCGTCGGCGCCGCCTTATGGCCGGCGCGTTGCCTCGGCCTCGTCTGCGTCAATTCCTATCTGATCCAGGATATTGCCAACGCCATGGTGCCAATGCGCCCCGAACGCGAGGTGGCGCTGTGGTACCAGTATTACTTCCAGCTCGAGCGCGGCCGCGCCGGTCTTGCCGCCAACCGACGCGAGATCGCCCGAATATTGTGGACGCAGTGGTCGCCGAACTGGTCGTTCGACGATGCCTGTTTCGAGCGGACTGCAATGGCCCACGACAATCCCGATTACGTCGATGTGGTGATCCACAGCTATCGCCACCGTTTCGGTCTGGCCGAGGGGGATCCGCAATATGCCGACATCCAGCGCAGGCTGGCGGCACTTCCGCCCATCACCGTGCCGTCAATCACGCTGGACGGCGCGGGCGATGGCGTGGCGCCCGCAACCGATGGCGCCGCCAGCGCGTCGAAATTCACCGGCCGCCGCGTCCATCGCGTGGTGCCGCGCGTCGGGCACAATCTGCCGCAGGAAGCGCCGGAGGCGTTTGCGGCGGCGGTGATGGAGTTGGCTCGCTGATAAGGGAGATCAAACGCTGGGGCGACGTGAGCAGGCGGGGTTGGAGAGGTAGTAGTCTCTAATCCCGCCGTGGGCTGATCTTCCACGTCGCAGCCAGGATCGCCGCGGTCAGCGCGCCGCTGATCACGGCGGCAATCGGGATGGTGACGGCGAGAGCTGACGTCGCGGCCCAGCCGATCGAGCAGAAGGCTTCCGCGAAGGTCGCCAGTCGCGACGAGGTCTGGCGGCGGCGGAACTGGGTGCGTTTGGCCTGCACGCGGAACCAGAGCTGGATCGCGGCGGCGGAGACGGTCGCGATAATGACGCCGAGCGCGGTGACGATCGCCTGCGTCAAGGAGGCAAACGCAAGGGCTGCGATCAGCGGCGTGAAGATGGCGCCGATTGAGATCAGCACCACTTCGACCTTCGCGCGGATCACGCGCGAGGGCGGCAGCGGTGCGGTTGCGACCAGGTCGGCGGCATCTTCTCCTGATATCGTCAGCCATGCGAGGCCGCCGGCAAGCTGGCCCGCCGCCATCACGATCACCGGCGTGATCAGCACGATCGCGTCAGAGCTTTCGGAAAAACTTCGCCACAGCATCAGGGCCGGCGGCACCAGATACAGCAATTGCATCAGGCTTTGCGATAGCAGCCACGGGTCGCGCCGCAGCAGCAGGAACTCCTTGGTGCGTAGCGCCCGTTGCCGCGAGCCGCCGCGAAATGCCGTGGCGCGCGGCCCGCGACGGACAGAGCGCGTGGTTGCGGCGACTCGGACGACGGTATCAGCAAATCGCGGCGAAAAGACCGCCATCACGGCGCCGAGCAGCAGGAGCCCGCCGGCCATGAGCCATGACAGCACCATGCCGTCGCCGATCGCCGCACGCGCCGGCCACCACAGCGGACTGTCGAGATCAGGCGCATAGGCTGAAGCGGCATCGGAGGTCAGCACGGCGAAGCGAGACAACGTACCGTAGGAAAGAATGGCCGCGACCTGGAGCGCGATGACGAAGCCGGCGCCGATGACGGCGGCCACGATCTGTGCGACGAGGCGGGTGCGGCTCGGGCCGATCAGCCTGAACAGCAGCACGGTGATCGCGATCGCTACCGCTGCAGCCGAAAGGCCGATGGCGACGACGACGCCGAACGCCGAGAGCCAGCGCGCGCCGCCGCCGATCACGAGAACGTCGACAAAGGGCGTCGACAATAGCAGTGCCATTCCGATGACGGATAGCGCGATCGCCGCGATCCGCACCGAGAACACGTTGGCGAGGTTGGCTGGTGACGACATCAGGAGGTCAAGATCGGCGCGGGCGTAAAACACCCGCGTCACGGATTCGATCGCCTGCGACAGCATCAAAGCCCAGGCGAGAAAGATGGTCGCGGTGATGACGATCAGTTCCGGCTTGCCGAGCGGTGCCTGCAAATCGGCGAAGCGGCCGATTACGGCATAGGCCGGCAAATGCATGATGGCAGCGAACACGACCAGGGCGATGATGGCGCGCTTTCGTTTTCCCCGGCTACCGGTCATCATGGCCAGCCATTCGCGCCAGGCCAGCCGGATCTCGTGCCGGGCAAACCAGGTGAGCGCCGCGGCCGAACTCATGCGGCGGCCGCGTCGGCGTCGACGAGCGCGATGAACATGTCTTCGAGACTGGTGTCGCCGCGGCCATTCTGCTGGCGCAGCTCGCTGAGCGTACCCTCGGCCACCAGCCGTCCCGCGGCGATGACGCCGATCCGGTCGGCCATCCGCTCGGCGACTTCGAGAATATGCGTCGTCATGATCACCGTGCAGCCGGAGCGGACGCGCTCCTGCAGCAATCCCTTGACGTGACGCGCCGACAGCGCATCTAACCCGGTCAGCGGCTCGTCCAGGATGATCAGCCGGGGATTGTGAACCAGTGCGCCGGCGAGCGCCACCTTCTGCCGCATGCCCTTGGAAAATCCCTCGCAGCGTTCGTGCAGATGCGGCTCGAGTCCGAGCGACGCCAGAAGCTGGTGAGCGGAAGTTTCGGAAGTTGCAGGATCGATGCCCCACAGGCCGGCGACGAATTCGAGATATTCCAGCGGCGTCAGCTTGTCGTAGATCATGGGCTCGTCGGAAACCCAGGCCATGATCTGCTTGGCGGCGACGGGATCGGCAAGCGCATCAATGCCCAATATGGATACAGAGCCTGCGTCGGGCTTGAGCAGACCGGCGACCATGCGCAAGGTCGTGGTCTTGCCGGCGCCGTTCGGGCCGAGCAGGGCGTAGAACTCGCCGGTGCGAACGGTGAGGTCGAGCGCATCGACCGCCGGGCGGTCAAAACGCTTCGTTAACCCTTGCACCTCGAGCGCCGATACATCCGCTTTCATGATTTCGGAACGATCCATTTGTTCGTCGCGGACCATGTACCGAAGAACTTTCGGCGCGGTGAATCTGGTGCACCAAATCGCGCCGACCCCCGCAACTTCCCGGGCTGCGGCATTTCTCCGCAATTGTTAACGGCGCCGCTCGCAGCGCTTTGTTGACAGCGGTCGGCGCTTTGGGCTCAATGCGACGGGACATATGCGGCTGCAGGCGTCGTCGATGCCGGGCAGCGTGTAGACACAAGATGCGAAGGAGGCGATCGACAGAATCGCCCGGCATCGGGGAGGGAAATGATGCTGGACTTCGTTCAGCAGCTCGTGAGTGGCATCGCGCTCGGCTGCGTTTATGGCCTGATCGCGCTCGGTTTCGTGCTCATTTACAAGGCAACCGAGGTCGTCAATTTCGCCCAGGGCGATTTGATGATGCTGGGCGGATTCTTCGCCTTCACATTCATCGGCATGCTTGGTCTCAATTACTGGCTCGGATTCGCCGGTGCCGTCATCGCCATGGCACTGTTCGGCATGCTGGCCGAACGTGTGGTGGTGCGTCCGATCCTCGGCTATCCGCAGTTTTCCATCATCATGGCGACGATCGGGCTCGGTTACTTCCTGCGCTCCGTGGTCGGCATGATCTGGGGCACCGACGATTTCAAGATCGAGACGCCGTTCAGCGACGGTGTGCTGCGAATCGGCTCGCTGGTGCTGGCATACGACAAGCTGTCGGTGATCGCCGCCACCATCATCCTCTGCGCGCTGCTGTACCTGTTCTTCAACCGCACCACGCTCGGCACCGCGATGCGCGCCAGTTCGGAGAACATGCTCGCTGCCTACTACATGGGCATTCCGGTCAAGCGCGTGGTCTCGATCGTGTGGGCGATCGCTGCGGCGGTCGCGACCGCAGCTGGCGTGCTGCTGGCGCCCATCACCTTCATTCACTCCAATGTCGGACTGGTGCTCGGCCTGAAAGCATTTCCCGCCGCCGTGCTCGGCGGTTTCGGCTCGATTCCGGGTGCCGTGGTCGGCGGCGTGCTGATCGGCGTGATCGAGAGCATGGCCGGCTTCTACCTGCCGCAGGGCTGGAAAGACGTCGCGCCCTACATCGTCCTTCTGGTGGTGCTGCTGCTCAAGCCCGAAGGCCTGTTCGGTGTTCACATGCGGAAGAAGGTCTAATGCGTTTTCTCTTCAAGACGGAATACGAAGACGACATCAAGCTTTTTCCGCACAGCGGCTACGTCGTCTCCTACGGTATCCTGCTGGCGTTTCTGCTGATCGCGCCGTTCGTGCTTTCCAGCTATCTCGTCAGCCAACTGGTGTTCGTCTGCATCTATGCGACGGTTGGCGTGGGACTGATGATTCTCACCGGCTTCACCGGGCAGGCCTCGCTCGGACACGCCGCCTTTCTGGCGATCGGCGCCTACACGGCGGCCTATCTGCAGCAGTTCAACGTGCCGTTTCCGGTCTACTTCCTGGCCGGCGGCCTGTTGACCGGCGTGGTCGGTGCGCTGGTCGGATTCCCGGCGCTGCGGCTGACGGGCATTTATCTCGTCATCGCGACGATTTCCTTTGCCTTCATCGTCGAGGAGGTGCTGGCTCGCTGGGAAAGCGTAACCCACGGCAACGAGGGCATGCGGGTCAAGACGCTGAGCCTGTTCGGGCAGGCGGTGCCGCAAAACGGCCCGACCTTCTACTATCTCTGTCTTGCTGTACTGATCCTCACCATCGTCGGCGCGCTCAATCTGCTGCGCTCGCCGACAGGACGCGCCTTCGTCGCGATCCGCGACAGCGAAACCGCGGCGCGCAGCATGGGCGTCAACGTGTCGCTCTACAAGGTGAAGTCGTTTGCGATCAGCGCGGCGATCACAGGCCTCGCCGGCGTGCTGTTCGCGCACAAGCTCTCCTTCATTTCGCCGGAAATGTTCACGCTGCAGCTCTCGATTGAGTTCATCATCGTGATCCTGATCGGCGGCGCCTTCAGCCTGCACGGCGCGGTGTTAGGTGCAATCTTTCTGGTCATGATCGATCCGTTCCTGACGTACCTGAAGGACGACCTGCCCGGCATCATCGCCGGCATCGCAGCGACCTTCGGCGCTGACAGCATTACGGCCGCGAAAATTCACGGCAACGTCGCCGCCATTGCGTCCGCCAACGGCCTGAAGGGCGCCATCTACGGGGTAATCATCGTGCTGTTCGTGCTGTTCGAGCCGCTCGGTCTCTACGGCCGCTGGCTGAAGATAAAACTCTTCTTCCAGCTCTTCCCGCTCTACAAGCGCGCCACCTTCAAACGCCAGAAGATCTACGTGAAATCGGAGCGGAACCGATGAGCTATTTCCGTGCGGAAAATCTCTCTCTGCACTTCGGCGGCCTCAAAGCTGTCGATTCCGTCAGCTTCGCTGTGGAAAAGGGCGAGATACTCTCGATCATCGGCCCGAACGGCGCCGGCAAGAGTTCAATCTTCAACCTGATCTCGCGGATTTATCCGCCGACCTCGGGCAGGATCTTCTTCGAGGACCAGGATATTACCAATCAGCCGGCCTACGATATCGCAGGCCTCGGCATCGCCCGCACCTTCCAGAACATCGAATTGTTCGAGAATGCGACCATGCTGAGCAATCTCCTGGTCGGCCGGCACCGCCACTCCACCACGCGGCTCTGGCAGGAATTGCTGTTCCTGCCGAGCGTGCGCGCCGGCGAAAAGATGCATCGCCGCCGTGTCGAGCAGGTAATCGAATTTCTCGATCTCGAAGCCTATCGCGACAAGCTGATCTCGGGACTGCCTTACGGCGTCCGCAAGGTGATCGAGCTGGCGCGCGCGCTGTGCTCCGAGCCGAAGCTGATCCTGCTGGACGAGCCGTCCTCCGGCCTCAATGTCGAGGAGACCGAGGACATGTCGTTCTGGATCCGCGACATGAAGACCGAGCTTGGCATCACCGTCTTGATGGTCGAGCACGACATGACGCTGGTCAATCGCGTCTCCGACCGCGTGATTGCGCTTAACTATGGCCGCGTGCTCGCGATGGGCTCGCCGTCCGAGGTGCAGCGCCATCCCGATGTCGTCGCCGCCTATCTCGGCGCATGAGGATGATGCCATGAGCGCTTCCGACATCATCCTCAAGCTTAGCAATATCGAGAGCTATTACGGGCCGATCATGGCCATCCGCGGCATCAGCCTGGAGGTGCCGCGCGGCCGCATCGTCACCCTGCTCGGCGCCAACGGCGCCGGCAAGACCACCGTGCTCAAGACCATCTCCGGCATTCTCGATCCGCAAAAAGGCTCGATCGAATTCTTGGGCAAACCGATCCAGCGCATGGAAGCCGACAAGATCGTCCGGCTGGGCTTGAGCCACGTGCCGGAGGGACGCGAGGTGTTTCCGTTCCTCTCGGTACGCGAAAATCTGATGATGGGTGCCTATCCGCGCAAGGATCGGGCCGGCGTCGCCGAGGATCTCGATCGCGTCTACGGCTATTTCCCGCGGCTGAAGGAACGCATCAATCAGCCGGCCGGGCAGCTTTCCGGCGGCGAGCAGCAGATGCTGGCGATCGGGCGGGCGCTGATGAACCGGCCGACCCTACTACTTTTGGACGAGCCCTCACTCGGCCTGTCGCCGATCCTGGTGAAAGAGATCTTCGCCATCATCAAGCGCGTCAACGAGGAGCAGGGCATGTCGATCCTCCTCGTCGAGCAGAACGCCAAGGTAGCGCTGGAGACCGCGCATTACGGCTATGTGCTGGAAATCGGCCGGGTCGTGATGAACGACACCTGCGAGCGGCTGATGAATTCAAAGGACATCCAGGAATTCTATCTCGGCGCCAAGGAGGAGGGCGCCCGCGGCGAACGGCGCTGGAAGAAAAAGAAGACCTGGCGTTAGAAGACTTAGAAGATTTGGCGTCAGAAGATCTGGCGTTAACCGTCGCAGTCAAAAGCATGGCGTTAAGAGCGAGTTAGAGCTAAATTCGAGCCCTGCTTCGAACACCAAGACCGGTTCAAACACCGGCACCGGAGGCGGGCGACAGAGGGAGGAGATGCGCATGGCCAGACCGGCAGTGCTGACGGTCGCCGACACGATCGCGAAGAGCTTCTTGCTGTCCGTGGAAACACGCGGCGACCGGCCGGCGATCCGCGAGAAGAAATTCGGCATCTGGCAGCCGACCAGTTGGCGCGAGTGGCTGCAGATATCCAAGGACGTGGCCTATGGCCTGCATGCCAGCGGGTTCCGCCCCGGGGACGTCGCCTCGATCATCGCCAACGCCGTGCCGGAATGGGTCTATGCCGACATGGGCATCCTCTGCGCCGGCGGCGTTTCGTCCGGCATCTACCCGACCGACTCCTCGTCGCAGGTCGAATATCTCATCAACGATTCCTCGACCAAAGTAATCTTCGCCGAGGACGAGGAACAGCTCGACAAGATACTCGCCTGCCGTTCGCGTTGCCCGACGCTGCAGAAGATCGTCGTGTTCGACATGGAAGGCCTGACCGGCTTTACCGACCCGATGGTGCTGTCGCTCGCCGAATTCATGGCGCTTGGCCGCAACCACGCGCTGGGTAACGAGGCGCTGTGGGACGAGATGATCGGGAGCCGCAGCGCAGGCGATCTCGCCATCCTCGTCTACACCTCGGGCACTACCGGCCCGCCCAAGGGCGCCATGCACTCCAACCGCAGCGTGACGCACCAGATGCGCCATGCCAATGACCTGTTTCCGTCGACCGACAACGAGGAACGGTTGGTGTTCCTGCCGCTCTGCCACGTCGCCGAGCGGATCGGCGGTTATTACATCTCGCTGGCGCTGGGATCGGTGATGAACTTCGCCGAAAGCCCGGAGACGGTGCCGGACAATCTGCGCGAGGTGCAGCCGACCGCCTTCCTCGCGGTGCCGAGAATCTGGGAAAAGTTCTATTCCGGAATCACGATCGCGCTGAAGGACGCAACCACGTTCCAGAACTGGATGTACCGCAACGCGCTCGCTATCGGCAATCGGATGACCGAGTACAAGCTGCAGGGCGATACGCCGCCACTGTCCTTGCGGGTGGCCAACCGCGCCGCCTACTGGCTGGTGTTCCGCAACATCCGCCGCATGCTCGGGCTCGATCGGTGCCGGCTGGCCTTTACCGGCGCAGCCCCGATCGCCCCGGACCTGATCCGCTGGTATCTCGCGCTCGGCCTCGACATGCGCGAAGTCTACGGCCAGACCGAGAATTGCGGCGTCGCGACCATCATGCCGCCCGACCGCATCAAGCTCGGGTCGGTCGGCAAGGCCGCGCCGTGGGGCGAGGTTGCGATCTCGCCGCAGGGCGAAATCCTGATCCGCGGCGATTTCCTGTTCATGGGCTATCTGAACCAGCCGGAGAAGACCGCCGAGACCATCGACGCCAAGGGATGGCTGCACACCGGCGATGTCGGCTCGATCGACAATGAAGGCTTCGTCAAGATCACTGACCGCATGAAGGACATCATCATCACCTCGGGCGGCAAGAACATCACGCCGTCTGAAATCGAGAACCAGCTAAAATTCTCGCCTTACGTTTCGGACGCCGTGGTGATCGGCGACAAGCGTCCGTATTTGACCTGCCTCGTGATGATCGACCAGGAGAACGTCGAGAAATACGCGCAGGACCACGATATTCCGTTTACCAATTATGCCAGCCTGTGCCGTGCGCAGGAGATCCAGGACTTGATCCAGCGCGAGATCGAGGCGGTCAACGCCAACTTCGCGCGTGTCGAGACCATCAAGAAGTTCTACCTGATCGAACGTCAGCTCACGCCCGAGGACGAGGAGCTGACGCCGACCATGAAGCTGAAGCGCAGCTTCGTGAACAAGCGCTATGCGGCCGAGATCGAAGCGATGTATCGCGAGAAGGCGGTGGCGTAGGCGACATTTGGAACCAAGCTATTTGAAAACGGCGAAGGACTGAGAAGGCCCCACCCTTCGCGCAACACGGGCCAAGGAAGAGGAGACTGCAATGTCGAAATCGTTCAAGGCGCTGGGCCTTGCGGTGAGCGCCCTTGCGCTGACCCAATTGCCGGCCGCAGCCCAAACCAAGGTTACCGATCAAGGCATCTCGGCCAATGAGATCGTCATCGGTACCCATCAGGATCTGTCCGGTCCGATCAAGGTCTGGGGCGTGCCGGTATCCAACGGCATGAAGATGGCAGCCGAAGAGATCAATACCGCAGGCGGCATCCACGGTCGCAAGGTCAAGCTGATCATCGAGGACAGCGGCTACGATCCGAAGCGCGCCGTGCTGGCCTCGCAGAAGATGGTCGAGCGCGACAAGGTCTTTGCCATGGTCGGCCCGATGGGGTCGCCCACTGTGCTCGCCGCGCAGGACATCCTGTTCGACGCCGGTGTCATGCAGCTCTTCCCGCTGACGGCGGCCGAATTCACCTTCAAATTCGATCCGGCGAAGCCGCAGGAGAGGCTGAAGTTCAACAACCTGTTGCCTTACGTCGAGAGCACCCGCGCCGCCGTCAAGTACATGCTGGAGACCAAGGGCTTCAAGAAGCCCTGCATCCTGCATCAGGACGACGAGTACGGAAAGAACGTGCTTGACGGCTTCACGCAGCAGGTCAAGGCGATGAAGCTGGAGCCGGCCTCGGTGACGAGCTACAAGCGCGGCGCTTCCGACTTCAGCGCGCAGATCGCCAAGATGAAGTCCGACGGCTGCGACGTCGTCGTGCTCGGCACGGTGATCCGCGAGACCATCGGCGCGATGGGCGAGGCCAAGAAGCTTGGTTGGGACGTCACCTTCCTCGGCGCCACGCCGACCAACGTTCTGGAAGTGCCGGCGCTCGGCAAGGACGCGGTGGAAGGCCTCTACGCGGCCTCCGGCTTCGAAATCCCGTACGAAGACACCGCGAAGGGCAAGGTCAAGGACTGGCTAGCCAACTACAAGAAGATGTTTGGCTCGGACGCCAACACGCAGGCCATCATCGGCTACAACGCCATGATGACCTTTGCATTCTACGCCGAGAAGGCTGGCAAGGATCTGACCGGCCAGAAGATGATGAGCGCGCTGGAGTCAGGCGAGCAGTTCCGCGACATCTTCAACTCGCCGCCGACCAAGTTCTCCAAGACCGACCATCTGGCCAACACCATCACTCAGGTCCAGCAGATCAAGAACGGCCGCTGGGTGCTGGTCAAGGAAGGCCTGATGTTCTGAGGGGCGCTTCGCTCTAACGACAGGGCTTCAACGAGAAGGGCTGCGCGATCATCTCGCGCAGCCCTCTTTATTTGCGCATCTGAGGTCTGGTGCTTGCGCACCATCCCGGGATGACTTCGTCACTTCGGCCTTATCGCGTCCGCGGTGCCCTGGATAAAGGCCTGGATCTTCACCACGTCGGCTTCGGTCAGCTTGCCGGTGAAGTCGGGCATGCCCTGATCGTGGAACGGGCCCTTGAACACGAAGTTCTTCAAGTTCTCGATGGTCTCCTTGGAGACATAGCCGAGATTCCTGACATTGCCGCCCTTGTCGACGCCGGGCACGCCATGGCACTGGGCGCAGGCGGTGACGTAGAGCGCAGTGCCTTCGGGAACGTCCTTCGGATCGTACTTGACGCCGGCGAGCAGGCCTTCGGTCTGGTACTTCACGAAGGCCGGCGGTGGCGCTTTGCCATCGATCGCGAAGGTATAGACCGTGCCAGGGCTCTGCAGTTCGGTGGCGCGCGCGGCAATCCCGAACACGCCGCCCCAACCGACCGCGATCGAGACATACTGCTTGCCGTCGATCAGATAGGTCGAGGCGGCCGCAACCACGCCGCTACCGACCGGCGTCTCCCAGAGCTTTTCGCCCGTCGTGGCGTTGTAGGCGATGAAGCGGCCGTCCGCAGTGCCCTGGAAAACGAGGTTGCCCGCGGTGGTGAGCGTGCCGCCGTTCCACGGCGCAACATATTCCGCGCGCCAGGCTTCCTTCTGCTTCACCGGGTCCCACGCGAGCAGGCGGCCGAACGGCGCGCTCTTCGGCGGCGTCGCGTTCAGCATGAAGCCGACGTTCCAGCCCGCCGCGGAAGCGAATTTGCCGGGCTCCTGTGCGTTGTGCTTGACCGCCTTTTCCGGCGTGAGGTTCACCGGAATGTTCTGCGCCGGCAGATAGACGAGGCCGGTCTGAGGATTGAACGACATCGGATGCCAGTTATGGGCGCCGTACGGGCCCGGGATGCTGTCATACTGTTCCCTCCCGCGCGCCTCCTTCACCTCGATCGGCCGGCCGTTGGCGTCGTAGCCGGTCGCCCAGTTCACATCGACGAAGTTCTTGGCCGAGATGAACTTGCCGTTGGTGCGGTCGACGACGAAGAAGAAGCCATTCTTCGGCGCGTGCAGGATCACCTTGCGTGGCGTTCCATCGATGGTGAGATCGGCGAGGATCATCGGCTGGGTGGAGGTGTAGTCCCAGTGATCGCCGGGCGTCTCCTGATAGTGCCAGACATATTTTCCGGTGTCGGCGTTCAGCGCGACCAGCGAGGCCAGATAGAGGTTGTCGCCGCCGGACGGGCTGCGCACATCCCGATTCCACGGTGAGCCGTTGCCGGTGCCGATATAGACGAGGTTGAGGTCTGGATCGAAGGTGATGGTGTCCCACGCCGTTCCGCCGCCGCCGTTGATCCAGTATTTGCCGGCGGGGTCCCAGGTCTTGGCGGCGGCCGCCATTGATTCATCTTCGAACGGTTTTGACGGATCGCCCGGCACCGTGAACCAGCGCCAGGCCTGATTGCCGGTTTCGGCGTCGTAAGCGGTGACGTAGCCGCGGGCGCCGTACTCCGCACCGCCATTGCCGATCACGACCTTGCCGTTGAACACGCGCGGCGCGCCGGTGATGGTGTAGGAATGCTCCTTGTCGATCAGCGTGTCCTTTTCCCAGACCACTTTGCCGGTGACGGCGTCGAGCGCGATCAGCCGCCCGTCATAGACGCCGACGAACACCTTGCCTTTCCAGAGCGCAACGCCGCGATTGACCACGTCGCAGCAGCCTTTGTAGCCCTTTGTGCGATCGACCTTCGGATCGTACGTCCAGAGCCGCCTGCCGGTGCGGGCATCGATGGCATGCACCACGCTCCAGGACGCGGTCTGATACATGACGCCGTCGACAACGACCGGCGTCGCCTCGACGCCGCGAGAGGATTCCAGCGGATAGCTCCACACCAGTCCGAGCTTCTTCACGTTGTCGGCGTTGATCTGGTTGAGCTTGGAAAAGCGCGTCTCGGCATAGTCGAGGCCGATGGTCGGCCAGTCGCTCGAGGTCGCGGTGTTGGCCTTGATCGATGCGCCGTCGACCGCCGAAGTAACCGCCTTGATGTGCTCGGGCGATCCCTTGACGGGTGTCTGCGCAAGGGCTGTGCTGCAGCCCAGCGTCAGGCCCAGCCCGATTGCGATCACGGCCTGCGCAAGGCGCGCCGGCCGACGGGAAGTGACGGCAATTTCAGGAAATAAAAGGCAAGCGGAATCAACGCGCGGCAAACGTGTCATCTCATTCCCTCCCAGTGATCTCTAGCGGATCTGGTGGAATGCTATGCCGGTGAGAAGGATCGCGTCAATCAACGCGATGCGCGAAATGAAAAAGAGAAAATTTGTCTCGCATGTTTTGCGCGAGCGCTTTCGCCGAACGAATGCAAGCTGGCATGCCGGCTGCAGCGCACCATTGGCCGTGAGACAGGGAAGATCAGGTAAGGAAAGCAGATTGCTGCCTGCCGTCGCCGCGCAACAATTGCGCGCCGTCATTCAGTTGGCACGTTCGAATGACGGGTCGGCGGAGCGGCCAGAGAACTCAAGACAAGCGGAGCCGCAAGCGTACTGCCCGAGGCGTCGGCGAGCAGCGGGGCATCGGCATATCGCATCACGCCGTGCGGGCCGATGACGAATGTCGGCCGAAAGTTTCTGACGTCGACGTCCTCGACCATCGCCATGCGGCGGTTATCGAGCGTCAGCCAGCGCCCCTCCAGCCGCGCGGCAGCCACCGCATGGTCCTCGCCGCGGATGGTATCGTGCAGGACCACAATCCTGAGATCGTCGGGCGCGAGGCCGGCGCGGCGCAAGGCTATGAATTTCGCAATTGCATAATCCTCGCAGTCGCCACCGCCGCGCGCGAGCGTCGCGAGCGGCGGCGTCCAGACGTCGATCTGGCCGTGCTGGGCGAGGTCGCTCATCGGCCGGATGGCGAGATTGACGGCGCGGTTGATTTCGCCGAGCCGCGCGCGGCCTTCGCGCAAGCGCGCGGCGTCGACAATGTCGAGGAATTTCAGTGCGGCCGGAGACACGCAGCCGTCACGGTCGCCTTCGCAGAGCGCAAGTTGCACCATTTCGTCGTCGAGCCGGCGCTGCACGCCAAGCCATTTGTCCCGCAGCCCGCCGCCGGCGAGGGAAGAAGCGGTAAGCCCGAACGGCTCGGCCGACCGCTGGACCAGCTCCGCCGGCGCGGATGGCTCGCCCGTCTCCGCGCGCAGGTCGGCCGGCCCGAACCAGGCCAGGCCGCACGCGACGATGCCCGCACGCCATGCGCGTGCATAGACTGACAACCCCATCTGACACCCCTTGTCCGGGCATCGGCGGGCTTGCTCTGCCTGCTCGTGCCCAGATCATTTCAGAACGGGCAGGATGGGCAACGGCGCTTTTGATCCGTTTAAAACGAGGGGAGACCTATCGGAAGTTTGCGAAGCAGCGTGAACGCGGCCTTGCCGGTTTGCAGAGGATTTTATCGATCCACTCAGATCGGCGCTCATCGGGGCCGCTTGGCCATCCGGGACAGGAGGCGGACACGGCGCAAAAGTTTACGGTTGCGGAAGGGTTACAGGTCACCGAATTAACCTTACCCACGGGATCGCTCGGTGCGCGATTGCAACCTGTCCCGGACGCCTTGAAGGCGATGACGGCTTCGAATGGATCCGCGAGGTGATCAGTCTTAAGGCGACTAGGAAGCGGCATTCGCTGCGCTGCGGCAGAGATAAATTATTATGACTGCTTATCTTTATGCCGTGGGAGGCCGTGCCCATTTTTCGATCAGCCCGAGTAAGTGCCGGCCTTTTCCTTGCCACACTTTCGCCGGACACTTTTTTCGGACCTTTTCGGTCCTGTTGCAGACATACCCCATATCGAGGGTATTCGCGGCATGCCTGCTTTTGTGTTCCTTACCTGCGTGGTATGAAAATCCCGCAGGGAAATTTCATAATTCTTAACCATTTAAATCGGTGCCCCATTGAATTATGCCGGCAAATTCGGATCGGGAGACCTCGACCCTTTTTCCGGCGCGGATGTCGGCCTTGGACCCCTGCTGTCATCGCACGGCCATCTTCCGTCTTCCGGCAAGTTCAATGTCGACAAAGTTTCGACACATGCGCCGTCCGACGCCATAATCATTTCTGATGCTGATCTGCTCTTCAGCGGCGACTTCAAGCGATCGGGCGTCGACCTGATCCTCAGTAGCGGCGACCGCGAGGTCGTGCTGCGCGACTACTTCAGGGGCGAGAAGCGCGCTGCGCTGGCCTCGCCCGATGGCGCCCATCTCACCGGCGACATCGTCAACGCGCTGAGCGGGCACACCCAGTTCGCGCAAGCGGACGGCAGTCCGAGCGTCGCGCCGCCTGTGATCGGGCACGTCACCAAGCTGACGGGGAATGCGACCGCGATCCGCAACGGCGTCTCGATCATCCTGAACCAGGGCGAAACCGTCCATAAAGGCGACGTCGTCCAGTCCGGCTCCGATTCGACGCTCGGCATCACCTTCATCGACGGCACCGTGTTCGGTCTCGCATCGAATGCCAGGATGGTGCTGAACGAGATGGTCTACGACCCCAACGGGTCGGACAACAGGTCGCTGCTTAGCCTGGTGCAGGGCACGATCTCGTTCGTCGCCGGCGCCACCGCCAAGAAAGGCGACATGAAGGTCGACACCCCGGTCGCGACCATGGGCATCCGCGGCACCGCGGTGCTGGTCGAGATCGACTTCGAAGTGCCGGGCCAAGGCGGTGCGCCGCCGGCGAAATTCCAGGTGCTGGTCGAGCCCGACGGCACCACCGGCTCCTACATCCTGTTCGACAAGACTACGCTGACACCGATTGCGACCGTCAACCGGGCCGGAACGCAGACGATCGTCAGCGGCCAGGGCACGGTCAGCTTTCAATCGTCGGTGCAGCTATCGCCCGACGCGCAGAAGATCATCAGCGACGTGTTCTCGCTGAAGTTCACCGACCTGAACAACCCGAACACCAAGCTCACCAACAATTTTACCGATTCGATCGTTCCGGAAACGTTGTTCGTCAAGCTGGCCGGCGGGGAGTTCATTCCCGTGACGCTTCAGCTACTCAACATCCCCGGCGGGGCTACTCCCCCCGTGGATCCGGGGCCGCCCCCCAGGCTTGTGCATATTCCGGGGCCGCCGCTGGCAGCGGCGCACGGCGGCGCCGTTACCGAACGGATCGATGTGACCGCGAGCTCCGCGCTCGATAGCATATCGAGTGTCGTCAACTATATCGATGTCAACGTCGGCGACACTCCGACCGTCAGTACGCAGTTTTCTTCCTTCATTTATCAGAACGCGCAGGGCGCCGACGTCACCGCTACGCTGACGGCGCAGCAACTGGCCGCGATCAAAGCGGTCGAAGTGCCGCTGTCCGTGGTGCAGGATCCCAACGGCAAGAACATCGGTACGGCGACCTGGACGTACAACATTGCCGACGGCGCGTTCGACTTCCTCGCCGCCGGCGAGACGCTGAAGCTGACCTACATGGCGCGGGTCGACAACAACTACGCGCCGAGCAACGAGACGACGTTCGTGCCGTTTACGATCGTCATCACGGGCACCAATGACAAGCCGACGATCTCTGCGACCGGCGGCGAGATCACGGAGCGGATCGGCACCGGCAATACGGTGATCGATACCGTGTCCGGCACCGTTACCTTCGGCGATGTCGACCTGACCGACCGTCCCGTCGTCAGCGCGGCGATCTCCACCACCGATCCGTTCCGCTATTACGATGCGCAGGGCGCCGACATCACCGCGACGCTGACGCCGGAACAGTTGGCGGCGATCCTGGCTGTCGAGGTGCCGCTGACGGTGGTGCCGGCTCCCGGAAACAGCAACAACGGCACGGCAACCTGGACCTACAGCATCGAGGACAGCAAGTTCGACTTTATCGCCAAGGGCGAGACGCTGACCCTCAATTACGTCGCGCAAGTCGATGACGGCCATGGCGGTGTCATCTCCACGCCGATCACGGTTTCGATCCAGGGCGCCGACGTCGTCGTCGTCGGTACCAACGACGTTCCGACCATCGCGGCAACGAGCGCTGCGTTCCCCGAGCTGGTGAATCCCAGCCAGCCGAATCCGACCGGATCCACGGCGCTTCATACGGTATCGGGCACGATCAGTTTCACCGACGTCGACCTGACCGATCGCCCGGTGGCGAGCGCGGCGTTCACGTCTTTCACCTACAAGAATGCCGCCCTCACCGATATCACCTCATCGCTCACTGCAGCCCAGCTCGCCGCGATCGCGGCTGTTGATGTGCCGCTGACGGTGGTGCAGGCTAACGGCAATACCAACAACGGTTCGGCAAGCTGGAGGTACAGCGCAGCCGACGGAGCGTTCGATTTCCTCGCCGACGGCGAAATCCTGACGCTGACCTATACGGCCACGGTCGATGATCGCCATGGCGGTGTGGTGACCAAGCCGTTTACCGTTACCGTCACCGGCAGCAACGATACGGCTGATATCACCAGCGACCCGCAGACCGCGACCATCGCCGAACGTGCCGACGCCCACAATTCAGCGACGCCGGATACCGCCAGCGGCGCGATCACGTTCACCGATGCCGATCTGACCGACACGCACGACGTCAAGATCACCGGCGTCAGCGCCTCCGGCGTGATGACCGGCCTCGCCAACGGAACGGTCCAGCTAGGCTGGCTGTCGCTGGGGCCATTGACCGATTCCACCGATGGCGTGCAGGGCTTGCAGAGCTGGTCGTTCTCGGCGCCGGATAGTTATTTCGACTACCTCGCCGATGGCGAGACGGTCACGCTGACCTACACGGTGGAGGTCGACGACCACCATAGCGGCATCACGTGGCAGGATGTCGTCGTCACGATCAAGGGCAGCAACGACGCGCCTGAAATCGCTGATATCGCACAGCAGGGCCTCACCGAGCCAACCGACACCGCGGCGCTGACGACGACGATCCCGGTCACTTTCACTGATCGCGACCTGTCCGACATCGGACACACCGCAGCTATCACCGGCGTGCTGGCATCCGGCACGACCACGGGCCTTTCGCTCAACGCGACGGCGCTGATCGCACTGGTCACGCCGGGCACGGTGACCAAGGCTGCCGGTACGTCCTCCGGATCGGTCAATCTGTCATTCTCGGCGGCCTCGACCGCGTTCGATTATCTGGCGAAGGGCGAGGTCCTGACGCTGACCTACACGGTTGCGATCAACGATGGCGATGGCGGCGTGACGCCGAAGACCTTTGTCGTCACGGTTACCGGCACCGACGACGCGCCTGAAATCGCCAACATCGCGCAGAAGAATCTGACCGAGCAGACCGATGCCTCGGCGCTGACGGCGACGATCCCGGTCACCTTCACCGACGCCGATCTGGCCGATGTCGGTCACGCCGCCAGCATCACCGGCGTGGCGGTGTCGGGCACCACCACCGGCCTTGCGCTCGATGACGCCGCGCTGATCGCGCTGGTGAAGCCGGGCGCTGTGGCCAAGAATTCCGGCTCCTCCACCGGCTCGGTCGATCTCAGCTTCTCGGCCGCATCGTCTGCTTTCGACTATCTCGCGGCCGGCGAGCAACTGACGCTCACCTACACGGTTTCGATCGACGATGGCGATGGCGGGGTAGCCGCGCAGACCTTCGTCGTCACCGTCACCGGCACCAACGATGCGCCGGTGTTCACCGGCGCCAATCTCGCGCCGACCTATCAGGCGGGCGACGCGGCGGTCGCTCTGGCCGGCAGTGTCTCGGCCAGCGACGTCGATAGCAGCAGCTACGCCGGCGGATCGTTCACCGCGACAGTGACGGCTGGCGGAAACCAGGGTGACACGCTTGCCATTGCAAACGGCGGCCTCATCTCGCTCAGCGGCACCAACATCATGTACGACGCGGACGGCGCCGCCGGCCCAGGCAGCGCCAAGATTGTCGGAACGCTCTCGGATTACGACACCAACAGCCTGACGGTGACGCTGAACGGAAATGCCGACGATGCGGCCGTCGCGGCGCTGGCGCAGGCGATCGAGTTTTCGAACTCCAAGTCCGCGCCCGTCGCCGGCGAGCGCACCGTGACGTTCACACTCAGGGATGGCGGCGGCACCGCCAATGGCGCGACCGACAACGCGTTCTTCACCACCAAAGTCATGGTCGCGCCGGTCATCCAGACCGACCAGCTCAGCATCACCGACCACCGCGAGGGAACGACCACCCTTTTCGGCCTGTACGTTGCCCATCCCGACGCGGGAGACACATTGTCGGTCACCGTCGTGCCCGCAAGCGATGCCGGCAGTGTTGAGCTGTCGGAGGTCTCCGGCACGCTGGCGCAGGTCAACGATGCGCTGAGCGGCGTTAACTATCATGACGGCCAGGGAACCCAAGAAACCGACATTGTGACGGTTACGGTTTCGGATGGCTCCGCCACCGATACCGTCAATTTCATTTTCAATGTGGCCGGAACGAACGGTCTCGACACCACGACGCTCGCGACCTCCGGCAAGGACGTGATCTTCTCGACCGAGCAGGCCGATATCCTGAAGGGCGGCGACGGCGCCGACCAGTTCGTGTTCGCGGAAGAGATGGGCAAGGACACGGTCACCGATTTCCAGCCTGGGCAGGACAAGATTGACCTTCTTGCCTACGTTCCATTTACTTCAGGTGATTCCGGTTCCTTCGATCTATGGCTCAAGAGGGGCGCGGTCGAGCCGGTGGGCTCCGAGGACTCCGATACCCTGATTCAGTTCGATGCTGTCAACAGCATCAAGCTGTCGAACGTTGCCAAGGCAAGCCTGCAGATGAGCGACTTCATCCTTCACCCCGGCGGGTATAGCTGATCCCTCCGGTATGGCCCCGCGAGGCTGCAGGCATGCCTGACGTTTCGATGCGTGATATCCAGACGGCATGAAACAACTGCGGGTACTACGGCGATGGTTTGCGCGGCGCATCGGCTACGCCCGGTTGCTGTGCCTTGCGCTGCTGATCGGGTTTGCCGCGCTTCGCGTTGCCGATCCGGCCCCCGTCGAGGAGATCCGCGTCCGGACCTTTGATGCCTTCCAGCGCATCGATCCTCGCAAGAAGACCGCGCGGCCGGTAACCATCGTCGACATCGACGAGAAGAGCCAGGCAAAGCTCGGGCAGTGGCCGTGGCCGCGCACCCGGCTTGCTGACCTCATCACCGAACTGACCCGGCTCGGCGCGGTCGTGATCGCGTTCGACGCGGTGTTTCCGGAGCCCGACCGTCTCAATCCCGCCTTGGCGGCGGACACCTTCCGCAATCTCGACGAGGAAACCCGCGCCAGGCTGCGCGCGCTGCCGAGCAACGATCAGATCTTCGCCGACGCCATCCGGCAGTCGCGGGTCGTGCTCGGCGAATCCGGCCTGCCGGAGGAAATCGCGGCCCTCGACAAGACGCTGCCGGCCACCGGGCTCGCGATGCTCGGCGAGGAGCCGCAGCGCTTCATGTTCGATTTTCCCGGCCTTTTGCGCAACGTGCCGGTGCTGGAGCACGCCGCCGCCGGACGCGGCCTGTTCACCATCAAACCCGAGCGCGATGGTATCGTGCGGCGGGTGCCGATGATCATGCTGGCGCAGGGCCAGACCATGCCCTCGCTGACATTCGAGATGCTGCGGGTCGCTAGCGGATCGGGGACCATCCTGATCAAGGCCGAAAAGGCCGGCATCAAGAGCCTCCGCGTCAAGGATTTCCAGATCCCGACCGACCATAACGGCCAGCTCTGGGTTCACTATGCCCGCAACGATGCCTCAATCTACGTCCCCGCGATCAACGTGCTGGAGAAAAACGTCGCCCCCGACATGATCGCGGGCAAGCTGGTGCTGATCGGCACCTCTGCGGTCGGCCTCACCGACATCAAGACCACGCCGGTGTCGCCCGCCATGCCCGGGGTCGAAATCCATGCCCAGGTGCTCGAAAGCGCGCTGACCGGCGCGGTCATCTCGCAGCCGAACTATGGCATCGGCGTTGAATTGGCAGCAGCGATGTTGCTCGGGCTTCTCGTGATTGTGTTTGCGCCCCTGTTCGGTCCGGTCTCGCTTGTGATCGTCGGGGGCGCGTTTGCATCCGTGCTGGTCGGAACGTCGGCGTATTTCTACGCCCAGCACCGCCTGCTGATCGATTTCACCTATCCGTTGATGTCGACCACGTCGATTTACCTCACGCTGATCTTCTCCGCCTTCGTGCGCGAGCAGGCGCAGCGCCGCCAAATCCGCTCCGCCTTCGGCCAGTATCTGTCGCCGGCCTTGGTCGAACAGCTCGCGCAGTCGCCGGAAAAGCTGGTGCTCGGCGGCGAGGAGCGCGAGATGACCATCATGTTCTCCGACATGCGCGGCTTCACCTCGATCTCGGAGACCTACAAGAACGACCCGCAGGGCCTGACGGCGCTGATGAACCGTTTCCTGACGCCGCTGACCAACGCCATCCTCGACCGCAAGGGCACCATCGACAAATATATGGGCGACGCCATCATGGCGTTCTGGAATGCGCCGCTCGACGACAAGGACCACGAGCTCAATGCCTGCGAAGCAGCGCTCGACATGCTGGATCGCGTCGATGAGCTCAACCAGGCGCGCGAGCAGGAGGCCAAGCAAGAGGGACGTCCGTTCATTCCGCTCAATGCCGGCATCGGGCTCAATACCGGCACCTGCGTGGTCGGCAACATGGGTTCCGACCAGCGCTTCGACTATTCGGTGTTCGGCGACAGCGTCAATCTCGCCTCGCGCCTCGAAGGGCAGTCGAAAGAATATGGTTTTCCGATCATTGTCGGCTCCAAGACCGCGCTCGCGGTCAAGGACAAGTTCGCCATTCTCGAGCTCGACTTCATCATGGTGAAAGGCAAGAAGGAGCCGGAGGTGATCTACGCCATCGCCGGCCGCGAGGACACTGCGCAGTCCGGCCGCTTCCAGCGCCTGCGCAACCTGACGATCGAGATGCTCGCCTGTTACCGCAACCGCGACTGGGACGGCGCGCTCGCAGCCATCGCGCGTGGCCGCAAGACCGACGAGGCAAATTCGCTGGAGCTGCTCTACAACCTCTACGAAGCACGCATCCGCGGCTATCTCGAAGACCCGCCGCCGGAAGACTGGAACGGCGCCTTCGCGCTGCTGACGAAGTAGCTTTCGTAGGGTGGGCAAAGCGAAGCGTGCCCACCATTCCTTGCGGAGGGCTGATGGTGGGCACGGCGCTGCGCGCCTTTGCCCACCCTACAATTCCTGCCCTAACCCGATCTGCGTCAGATATTGCGTTCGCAGGGACGACAGCGAGAGCTACTCCAGCCCGATCTGCGTCAGATCCTGGAACCAGTGCTGCGCCTGCACGAACTTCTTCACCTTCGGCGACAGCGCATGCGGGTTGGTGTCGTGTACAACCCATACCAGCGTGGCGTCGTCGACGATCTGCGCGTGCGCCTGCGCCAGTAGCTCGTCCTGCTTGGCCACATCAAAAGTCTGCTTGGCCTCATCGATCAGCGCGTCGACCTTCGCACTTCTGTAGCCGCCCCAGTTGACGCCGACAGGCGCAATCTGGCCCGAGTGGAAGAAGCGGACGATGGCGTAGAGCGGGTCTGAGGTGACATAGGCGATGTTGTTGGAGGTGATGCCGGCGTTTATCTCGTCGGCCGCGCCCTTGCGCCAGGCCGTGTATAACGTCTCGAGCTCGACCACCTTGAAGTCGATCTCGATGCCGATCTCCTTGAAACTCTGCTGCAGGAATTCGTTCATCGGCAGCGACAGCATCTGTCCGGTGCCGCCCTGCGCGATGACGAAGGTGGTCTTCAGCGGCTTCTCCTTCGAATAGCCCGCCTCCTGCACCAGCTTCTTCGCCGCCGCGACATCATATTTCAGCTCGAAGGACGGTTTGCCAAACCACGGGCTCGACGGGTCGACCTGGCCCTTGGCGGGTTTCGCCAGACCGTTCATCAGCCCGACCACCGCCTCGCGGTCGATCGCGAGGTTGAGCGCCTTGCGCAGGCGGATGTCGGTCCAGGGCGAGCCGGGCAACACGCTCAAATGATAATTCCAGACATGCGGCGTGACGTTGTCGACGATCTTCATGCCGGCGGATTTGAGCTGCGGCACCGCATCCGGCGCCGGGGTCTCGATCAGGTCGACCTGGCCGGCCAATAGCGCGTTGGTGCGCGTCAGCGCTTCCGGCATCGGGATCAGCACGATCTTGTCGGCCTTCGGAAGCCGCTTCTTGTCCCAATAGTCGGCATTCCTGGTCAGCTCGGCGAGTTCGCGCGGCACGAGTTTTGTCAGTTTGAACGGCCCGGTGCCGGAGGGCTGGCTCGCGAACTTGTCCCAATCCTTGCCGAGCTTTTCATATTGCGCCGGGCTGGAAACCAGAAACCACAGCATCTGGTACGGAAAGAAGGAGTCGACCGTCTTGGTCGTGATCTCGATGGTGTCGTCGTCGATCTTGGCGTAGCTCGCGACCGACGGCAGGCGGGTCTTCACCTGCGCGCTCTGCCGCTTGTCGAACTGCGGTGCCTTGTCGTTGAGCACCTTGTCGAGATTCCAGATCACCGCGTCGGCATTGAATTCGCTACCGTCGTGAAACCTGACGCCCTTGCGGAGCGAAAAGCGCCATTTCTTCTTGTCTTGCTCGTCCACCTTCCATTCGGTCGCGAGCCCCGGCACCAGCTTGCCGGGCCGGTCGGCCACGTCCATCTCCCAGGCGACCAGCGGATCGTAGATCGTATAGGCAGAAAACTGGTAGGCGCCGGCGCCGCGGTCGGGCTGACCTGTGGTCAGCGGGATGTCCGCCATCGAAATGCCGTAGCGCACAACGGTCTCGGCCTGCGCTGAAATCGCGGAGATGCCAAGAGCCAAACCTGCGGCTAGAGTTGCGGCAGGAAGAAGCATCGAATTTCGGGTGCGCATGAATTAGGCTCCATCGGGCAGGTTTGGAGCTAAAAATGCAAGCTTGGTGCCAGCTTAGGCATCCGACATGACTTGCATGCGCGCTTCACAAGGAGTTGTGCAGTCAAACGCATAGCCCGGAGGGAAGCTTGCCGTTTGGCACAGGCGTTGCATACGGTTGCATAAGAATTAGTCACCAGGCGTTGAAAAGGGGATTGCTGCAAATGCGTAACGACAAATCGAAGAAGACGGCCACCGCGTGGCTGCTGGCAACGGCGCTGGTGGTCGGGTTGCCGCAACTCGCAAGCGCCGAAACCGTGCTGCGGATCGGCATGACGGCTGCGGATATTCCACGCACCCTTGGCCAGCCCGATCAGGGTTTCGAGGGCAACCGCTTCACCGGGTTGACCATGTATGACGGCCTGACGATGTGGGACCTCTCGTCCCGCGACAAGGCGAGCGTCATGATTCCGGGCCTCGCGACCGAGTGGAAGGTGGACGAGGCCGACAAGAAGAAGTGGACCTTCAAGCTGCGCCCGGGCGTCAAATTCCATGACGGCTCGCCATTCAACGCCGACGCCGTGGTCTGGAATGTCGAGAAGGTGCTGAAGCAGGATGCGCCGCATTTTGACGCCAGCCAGGTCGGCGTCACCGCCTCGCGCATGCCGACGCTGGCCTCCGCACGCAAGATAGACGACATGACGGTGGAATTGACCACCAAGGAGCCGGACAGCTTTCTGCCGATCAACCTGACCAACCTTTTCATGGCGAGCCCTGCCAAGTGGCAGGCGTTCTATGACAAGGCGGAAGGCGCCGACGCCAAGGCGAAATCGCAGGCCGCCTGGGCCGCGTTCGCCAGGGACGCCTCGGGCACCGGCCCGTGGAAGATGTCGAAGTTCACGCCGCGCGAGCGGCTCGAGCTCGTGAAGAACGAAGGCTATTGGGACAAGGGCCGCGTGCCCAAGGTCGATCGGATGGTGCTGCTGCCGATGCCGGAGGCCAATGCCCGCACCGCGGCCTTGCTGTCCGGCCAGGTCGACTGGGTCGAGGCGCCCGCGCCCGACGCGGTCAGGGAGATCAAGCAGCGGGGCTTCCAGCTCCAGGCCAATGAATCGCCGCACGTCTGGCCATGGCAGTTTTCGCGTATTGAAGGCTCGCCCTGGAACGACATCCGCGTCCGCAAGGCCGCCAATCTCTGCGTCGACCGCGAAGGGCTCAAGGAGGGGCTGCTCGCCGGCCTGATGGTGCCGGCCACCGGCACGTTCGAGCCCGGCCATCCCTGGCGCGGAAAGCCGACCTTCGAGATCAAGTATGACCTGAAGGCCGCTCAGAAGCTGATGCAGGAGGCGGGCTACGGCCCGAACAAGAAGCTGACGGTGAAGACACAGACTTCGGCGTCGGGATCGGGCCAGATGCAGCCGCTGCCGATGAACGAATATCTGCAGCAGGCACTGGCGGAATGCTATTTCGACGTTCAGCTCGACGTCATCGAGTGGAACACGCTGTTCACCAACTGGCGCCGCGGCGCCAAGGATCCGACCGCCAACGGCGCCAACGCCACCAACGTCACCTACGCGGCGATGGATCCGTTCTTCGCACTGGTGCGCTTCCTGCAATCGTCGATGGCGCCTCCCGTCTCGAACAATTGGGGCTACATCAACAATCCCAAGTTCGACGAGCTGGTGACCAAGGCGCGCCAGACCTTCGATCCGGCCGCACGTGACGCGGCCCTGGCCGAACTGCACGCGGCCTCGGTGGACGATGCGGCATTCCTCTACGTCGCCCACGACGTCTCTCCGCGCGCCATGAGCCCGAAGGTGAAAGGCTTCGTGCAGCCGAAGAGCTGGTTCGTCGACTTCTCGCCGGTGTCGATGGCGCCGTGAGTCCAGGAGCGTAACGCTTGCTGACCCTCTCCCCTTGTGGGAGAGGGTGGATCGAATGAGCGGAGCTCATTCGAGACGGGTGAGGGGTTCTTTCCGCGGATGTGCCTCCCTCATCTGAATTGATCATGTCCGCGGATAGAACCCCTCATCCGGCGCGGACCAAAGTCCGCGCCACCTTCTCCCACAAGGGGAGAAGGGAAGAAGAGAGTCGCTCGTGTTCGCTTACATTGCCCGGCGTATCGTCTACGTCGTTCCGATCGTGATCAGCGTCGCGCTGGTGTGCTTCCTGCTGGTGCACATCACGCCCGGCGATCCCCTGGTCGCGGTGCTGCCGGCGGATGCGTCGCAGGAACTTGCGGCGCAACTGCGCACCGCTTACGGCTTCGACCGGCCGCTGCCGGTGCAATTCGGCCTGTGGCTATGGCGCGCGCTCCATGGCGATCTCGGCAGCTCGATCGCGACCGGCCGCCCGGTGCTGTCGGAAGTCCTGCGCGCTGTCGGCAACACCGTCACGCTTGCGGTTGCCGCCGCGCTGATCGGCTTCACGCTCGGGCTGATGTTCGGCCTGATCGCCGGCTATTTCCGCGACACCTGGATCGACAAGGTCGCGACCTCCATCGCGATCGCCGGCGTCTCGGTGCCGCATTACTGGCTCGGCATGGTGATGGTCATCATCTTCTCGGTGCAGCTCAACTGGCTGCCTGCGGTCGGCGCCGGTCCCGGCGGCTCCGGTTCGTGGGGCTGGGACTGGGAGCACATGAAATACCTGATCCTGCCGGCGATCACGACCGCGGTGATCCCGATGGGCATCATCACCCGCACCGTCCGCGCGCTGACCGGCGACATCCTGAGCCAGGATTTTGTCGAAGCGTTGCGCGCCAAAGGGATGCGCGAATTGGACGTGTTCCGCCACGTCATCAAGAACGCCGCGCCCACTGCGCTTGCGGTGATGGGCCTGCAATTGGGTTACATGCTCGGCGGCTCGATCCTGATCGAGACCGTGTTCTCGTGGCCTGGCTCGGGCTTGCTGCTCAATTCCGCGATCTTCCAGCGCGACCTGCCGCTGCTGCAGGGCACGATCCTGGTGCTGGCGCTGTTCTTCGTCACGCTCAATCTGCTGGTCGATATCGCGCAGGCCGCGATCGACCCGCGCATCAAGCGGGGTTAGAGCATGATCCGGAAAAGTGGACACCGGTTTTCCCTCGCGACAAACGCGGAACGCGTTTGCGCGGAGATCATGCTCCAGCAAAGAGTCTTTGCATGACCGTGATGTCTGATACCGCCCTGCAAGCCGCGCCCGCGACCAAGGCGCGTGGCTATTGGGCCACCGTCGGCCGCCGCATCGCGCGCGACAAGGTCAGCATGGTCTGCGCCTTCGTGCTGGTGCTGATCTTCGCCTCCGCACTTCTTGCGCCGTGGCTCGGCCTTGCCGATCCCTATCAGGGCTCGATGATCCGCCGGCTTCGCCACATCGGCACGCCGAACTATCCGCTCGGCACCGACGAGCTCGGCCGCGACATGCTGGCGCGGCTGATCTATGGCGGAAGGCTGTCGCTGATCATCGGCATCCTGCCGGTGATTTTCGCCTTCGTGATCGGCACCTCGCTTGGTCTCGTCGCCGGCTATGTCGGCGGCCGGCTCAACACCGCGATCATGCGCACCATCGACGTGTTTTATGCCTTCCCCTCGGTGCTGCTGGCAATCGCGATCTCGGGTGCGCTGGGCGCGGGTATCGTCAATTCCATCGTCTCGCTGACCATCGTGTTCGTGCCGCAGATCACCCGCGTCGCCGAAAGCGTCACCACCGGCGTGCGCAACATGGATTTCGTCGAAGCCGCGCGCGCCTCCGGCGCCGGGCCCTTCACCATCATGCGCGTTCATATGCTGGGCAATGTGCTCGGCCCGATCTTTGTCTACGCCACCGGCCTGATCTCGGTCTCGATGATCCTCGCCGCTGGACTGTCATTCCTCGGCCTCGGCACAAAACCGCCGGAACCGGAATGGGGCTTGATGCTGAACACGCTGCGCACCGCGATCTATATCAATCCCTGGGTGGCGGCGCTGCCGGGCGTCATGATCTTTGCGGTGTCGATCTGCTTCAATCTTTTGAGCGACGGCATGCGCAGCGCCATGGATATCAGGAACTGACGCAATGAGTGAGACGAGCCCGTCAGTTGGACATCTGGAACAGGTCGAAGACGTCGGCGGCGCGGCGCAACCGCTGCTGCAGGTCACCGGCCTGACAAAGCATTTCCCGGTGCGCGGCGATCTGTTCAGCCCTCGTAAAACGGTGCGCGCTGTCGATGATGTGTCGTTCTCGATCGCCAAGGGCGAAACGGTCGGCATCGTCGGTGAATCCGGCTGCGGCAAGTCGACCACGGCGCGGCTGTTGATGCATCTGATGAAGCGCGACGCCGGCGACATCGTCTATGACGGCATGCAGGTCGGCCGCGCGCTGTCCCTGCGTGAATTGCGTCGCGGCATGCAGATGGTGTTCCAGGACAGCTATGCCTCGCTCAATCCGCGCCTGACCATCGAGGAATCGATCGCCTTCGGTCCCAAGGTGCACGGCATGGCCGACGCAGCCGCGCGCACGCTGGCGCGCGAGCTGCTCGGCAAGGTGGGTTTGCGGCCCGAAACTTTCGCCAACCGCTACCCGCACGAAATTTCCGGCGGCCAGCGCCAGCGCGTCAACATCGCGCGTGCGCTGGCGTTGTCGCCGCGGCTGGTGATCCTCGATGAAGCGGTGTCTGCGCTCGATAAATCGGTCGAAGCCCAGGTGCTCAATCTGCTCGCCGACCTCAAGCGCGAATTCGGCCTGACTTATCTCTTCATCAGCCACGATCTCAACGTGGTTCGCTACATCTCGGACCGCGTGCTGGTGATGTATCTCGGCGAAGTGGTCGAACTCGGCCCGGTCGACAGGGTCTGGGATGCGCCGGCACATCCCTACACGCGGGCGCTCTTGGCGGCCATGCCGTCGTCCGACCCTGATAACCGCACCGAGACGCCGCCGATCTCCGGCGATCCGCCCAATCCGATCGACCCGCCGTCGGGGTGCCGGTTTCACACCCGTTGTCCGTTTGCGGAGCCGCTCTGCGCAAATGCGACGCCAAAACTCAGCGATGTCGATACAATGGGCCATCAGGCGGCGTGCTACATGGCCATACCCGGCTCCGGGCACAGCCGCGCATCGGCCAAAGAAAATACCAAGAAAAGTGACATGGGAGTTACTGCTGCATGACAAGACCCGATCCCAAGCAGGTCAAGGTAATGACCGACGTCGCCGGCGTGCCGCAGGATGCGGAAGTTTCCGCGCGCATCGCCAACTCCATCGGCCCGGCCTTTGACGGCTTTGCGCCCGTTGCCGGCACGCTGCCGATGGATCTTGAGCCGGCGAGCTTCCTGCTGGTGCAGAACGCGAAGGTGTCGAAATGAGCGGCGAACCGGCCTTGATGTCAGCGGTCGCGGTCGCCAAGGCGATCGCCGGCAAGAAGTTGTCCTCGCGCGAAGTGACGCAATCCTGCCTCGACCGCATCGCGCAATGGCAACCACGCGTCAACGCCTTCATGACGATCGAGGCGGAGGAGGCACTTGCCGCGGCTGATGCCGCCGACGCCGCGCTCGCCAAAGGCAAGAATTTTGGCCCGCTGCATGGCGTCCCGATGGCGCACAAGGACATGTATTACGAGGCCGGCAAGGTCGTCACCTGCGGCTCCAAAATCCGGCGCGATTTCGTCGCGACGACGACCTCGACCGCGCTGCAGCGCCTGAAGGACGCCGGCTCCGTCAGGCTTGGCTCGCTGCAGATGGTCGAGTTCGCCTACGGGCCGACCGGCCACAACGTGCATTACGGCGCGGTGCGCAACCCCTGGAATGTCGATCACATCACCGGCGGCTCGTCGTCCGGCTCGGGCTCCGCGGTCGCGGCGCGGCTGACCTTTGCTGCACTGGGCTCCGATACCGGCGGCTCGATCCGGATGCCCGCGCATTTCTGTGGCGTCACCGGTTTCAAAACCACCGTCGGCCTGATCAGCCGCGCCGGCGCGATGCCGCTGTCGCAATCGCTCGACACCGTCGGGCCGCTGGCGCAGACGGTCGAGGACTGCGCGCTGCTCGTAGGGCTGATGGCGGGCGCCGATCCCGAAGACCCGACCACGTCCACGCGGCCGGTGCCGAACTACATGGCAGCCACGAACGGCTCACTCAGGGGCCTCAAGATCGGCGTACCGACCGCTTTCTATGTCGACGATCTCGATTCCGAAGTGGCGCGCGTGCTCGACGAGACCATCGCCACGCTCCAGGGCGAGGGCGCCGAAATCGTCAAGGTCGAACTGCCGGACCAGCGCCAGCTCACGGCTGCCTGCCAGATCGTGCTCGCCACCGAGGCGGCTGCCTTCCACAAGCGCTGGATGATCGAGCGTCCCCAGGATTACGGCGGTCAGGTGTTGATGCGGCTGCAGAACGGGCTCGCCATTCCGGCCGTGACCTATCTCGAAGCGATGCGCTGGCGCGGTCCGGCGCTGGCCGCCTACCTCGCGGCGGTCGAAGGCGCCGACGCCGTGATCGCGCCGGTGGCCCCGATGCCCGCCGCGACCATTGCCGAGAGCGATGTCGGCAACAGCCTGGAGGCGGAAGCCGTGATCCAGCGCATCACGCGCTTCACCCGCCCGATCAATTATCTCGGCCTACCGTCGCTTTCGATTCCCGCGGGCTTCACCAAGAAGGGGCTGCCGGTCGGCATGCAGTTGATCGGCCGCCCCTTCGACGAGGCCGGGCTGGTGCGGATCGGCGCGGCGTTCCAGCGCGTCACCGACTATCACCAGCAGGTACCCGAACTGGCATGAGCAACCTCGTCGATATCCGCGACCTCAACATCCGCTTCACCGGCGAACGTACGGTTCATGCCGTCAACGACATTTCGCTCTCGCTCGGTGAGGGCGAGGTGCTCGGCCTGCTCGGCGAATCCGGCTCGGGAAAAAGCGTGACGCTGCGCGCGCTGATGCGGTTGTTGCCGAAGAAGCGGACGCAGATTTCGGGCACCGTGAAGGTGTTGGGACGCGACGTGCTCGCAATGAACGACGAGGAGCTGTCGGCGTTTCGCGGCCAGACCGTCTCGATGATCTTTCAGGAGCCCGCGCTGGCGCTCGACCCCGTCTACACGATCGGCCGCCAGATCGCGGAAACCGTGATCCGCCACGAAGGCAAGAGCGAAAAGGAGGGATTCGCGCGCGCGCTGGAAATGCTGGAGGTGGTGCGGATTCCCTCCGCCAAGCGCCGCTTGGAGGCCTATCCGCACGAAATGAGCGGTGGCATGCGGCAGCGCGCCATGATCGCGCTGGCGCTGGCCTGCAAGCCGAAAATACTGCTGGCGGACGAGCCGACCACGGCGCTGGACGCCACCGTGCAGATTCAGATCCTGCTGCTGCTGCGCGAATTGCAGCGCGAGTTCGGGATGTCCGTGATTTTCGTGACCCACGATATCGGCGTCGCCATCGAAATCTGCGACCGCGTCGCGGTCATGTATGCCGGCCAGATCGTGGAGCAGGGCCCCTTGCGCGACATCGTCCGCACCCCGGTGCATCCCTATGCCAAGGGGCTGTTGGCCGCGACCGTCCACGGCGCCAAGCGCGGCCAGCGGCTGGAGACCATCCCGGGCACGCCGCCCTCGCTCGACAAGGTGCCCGTCAGTTGTTCGTTTGCGCCGCGCTGCACGGTTGCGCAGCCGCGCTGCAGCGAGCGTCTGCCGCCGAATGTGCAGGTATCGCCGGATCGAACGGCCCGCTGCGTGCTGGCGGAGGCGGCGGAAGTTTCTGCGGCTAATTGAAGTGAAGCGGCTTCTGGCTGCGTTCCCCGGATGTTGCGCAACGCGCCGCACTTGCGGCGTGGCGCGCTGCTGATCCGGGGCCCAGTTGTTGCGGCACTGGGTCCCGGCTCAGCATCGCATCACTGCGTGACGCGCCGCGTCCGGGACATGAGAGAATCCTACCCGCCCAATCCGGGATCGGCCCAGCGTTCTATCTGTGACGGCCCAACGACCTGCTTCGGCTGATGCGGATTGAGCGTGCCGGCGCTGGCGGACCAGCCCTTGGCCAAAATTTGCATTGCAAACAGCTTGGCGTCGATTTCAGATTTGAAGGTGCGGGTCGAGCGGGCCATGCTCTCCGCAGTATTGTCCGTCTTGTCCGGACCGAAAGTCACATACCAAATATCGCCCTGTTTCATGCCGACATAACGCGCGTGACATAAAAAAGTTCACTTCGCACGTGCAGTTGACCGGCGGGCGGATTGCGGCTCGTCACATCGGACAATCGTGGATAGGCTGTCGTACGGCCTGCGCCGCAAAACCGGGGGCTTCACATGCAGATTTCCAACGAAGGCATTCTCGTCATTCTGTTTGTCGGCCTGGTGGCCGGCTGGCTCGCCGGCAAGATCGTGCGCGGCACCGGCTTCGGCATCATCGGCGATATTCTCGTGGGCATCGCCGGCGCGCTGCTTGCGAGCCTGCTGTTTCCCAGGCTCGGCATCCGTCTCGGCACCGGACTGGTATCCGAGATCGTCTACTCCACCATCGGCGCCGTCATATTGCTCGTGGTCGTGCGGCTGCTCCGCACCGGCAGGCGGTGGTAGTTCGCGTTATTTCGCCTGCGCCACTGCGTCGACGACCCAGCGCCGCACTGCGGCGATCCGGCGGTCGCGCGCCTGTTCGGTGCGGGAGACGAGATAGATCGTCTCGCTATGCGTGGCCTCGAATGTAAACGGCGCAACCAGCTTCTTACCGAAGCCGGGCCGCGCCTTGATCAGCGGCGACATCGCGAGCGTCACGCCGAGTCCGTGTTCGGCGGCCTCCAGCATCGCCGGCACGCTGTCGAGCCAAAGATGTCCGCGCGGGCTGAGGTGTTGAAGCCCGGCCTCGCGCAGCCAGACCGACCAGGCGCGCGGCTGCGTCGTCAGGTGTATCAGCACCTGCCGTGACAGATCTTCCGGCTGCTTCAATCCCGCCTTGACCAGCGCTGGCGCGCAGACCGGCAAACCCTTCACGGCGACCAGCGGCTCGAATTTCAGCCCGGCCGAATGCTCGCGGCCGTAGCGGATCGCAACATCGACGCGCGAGGCGTTGAAGTCGGCATATTGATGCGTGGCCTCGATGCGCAGCGCAAGCTGCGGATTGCGCCGCTTGAATTCCGGCAGCGCCGGAATCAGCACGGCGGAAGTAAAGAACGGCAGCGAACTGATCCACAGTTCGGCATTGGCATCGCGGCGATGGCGCAGCATGTCGCGGCTGGCATCCTGCAGCGCCGCCAGCGCGGCCGAAATTTTTGCGAAATAGCGTTCGCCATCGGCGGTCAGCCGCACCGAACGTGCGCCGCGGACGAACAGTTTTGTGCCGAACTGCTCTTCCAGTCCGCGAATCTGGTGGCTGATCGCGGATGGGCTGAGCGAAAGGTCGCGCGCTGCGCGGCGAAAGCTCAGTTGCGAAGCGGCGCGCTCGAATGCCAGCAATGCGGTTAGGGGCGGGATCGCGCGCAGCGGGGGAGGCGGTGCTTCAAATGATTGAATATCGTTCATCTGAGGTGAGAAAATCCCTTTTGTGGAAGGCCTTGGCTTCCATCAAGCTAGCTCAACGTTCAGTATTCCTCATCTCAGGACTCCGCACCGTTGGCAATCTTCGAGCTCGTAGGCGCTAATCGCTGGCAACCCACGCCGCTCGCCGCGGGTCCCTTCGCGGGCCTGCAGGGCGGGGCGGTCGCAAGCCTATTGACGGCAGAGATCGAGGCGCTCGCGCCTGCGCGAAAATGGGGCACGGCGATCGCGTCGTCGGCCTGGTTTCTGCGGCCGACGCCGATGACGGGATTGCGAACCCAACTTTCGGTCGTAACCGAGGGCGGCCGCGTCAGCGTGATCGACAACACGCTGTGGCCGGTGGATGATGATCAGCCCTGCGCCACAGTGCGGGTGACGCTATCGCGCGAACGCGCGGTCGATGTCCCCGGGTTCACCGAGCCCGTGGGCGCGGTCGCCGACCCCACTCGGTTTCCGATCCGCACCAGGCGGGCGGCACATGGCCGGCCCTGGTTCATGGAGGCGATGGAGGCGCGCGAAGGTGATGGCGTCGCCTGGTTTCGCATGAATCAGGCGGTCATTGATGGCGCAGGATCCTTGTCAAAGGCGCCATTGTCCGCGGTGCTCGGCCCGGCAGACTGGACCCATGGCATCGCCCGCCCGTTCCAGGATGTGGTGGCGGATCCGAACCCCGATCTGACGGTTCAATTGTTCCGCCAGCCGGCCGGCGAATGGGTCGGCATTCGCGCACAAGCCAGGTGGCGGCCGGCGGCCGGGTTAGGAACCGGTAGCGGCGTCCTGCTCGACATCCATGGCGAGATCGGCCGGGTCTCGATGTCGGTGATTCTGGTGCCGTTTCCGCCGCAAATGAAGTCCGCGCCCGCCGAAGGACTGGCGCCGGCGTCAAATTAGCTGCCCCAAACTCGCCAACTTCTCTCGTCACCCCCTTCATGGGGGGTGAACTGGACGTAGGTTAACGTGACTTAAAATGGACGGTGTCTAAAAACACCGGTAAAACCAGCACGTACCCTATCCTTTTGAAGAGATTCGCATAAATGGCAGCCGCTCCCGTCCGGCGTTCCGAGCTCGGTGAAGCGCTGCGCGCGTGCCGCAACGCCTTTATCGGCGTCGGCGTCATGAGCTGCATGATCAATCTGCTGTATCTCACCGGCTCGATTTTCATGCTGGAGGTCTACGACCGCGTGCTGCCCAGCCGCAGCGTGCCCACCCTGGTCGGCCTCGTGATTCTTGCGGCCGGGCTCTACATCGCGCAAGGCGGTCTCGATCTGATCCGCGGGCGAATTCTCGGCCGGATCGGCACCGCGCTCGATGAGGCCATCAATGCGCGCGTGTTCGAGACCGTGGTGCGCCTGCCACTGATGGTCGGCAGCCGCAACGAGGGCCTGCAGCCGCTGCGCGATCTCGACAATGTCAGGTCGTTCCTCGGCAGCATGGGGCCGGGCGCGTTCTTCGATCTGCCGTGGCTGCCGTTCTATCTCGCGATTTGCTTTCTGTTCCACTGGCTGCTCGGCATCACCGCTTTGGTCGGCGCCGTCATTCTGGTGGCGCTGACGCTGATCACCGAGTTCCTGTCGCGCGCACCGGCCAAGGAGGCGATGACGTTGGCGGCGCGGCGCAGCGATCTCGCCGCCACAAGCCGGCGCAACGCCGAAGTGCTGGTGGCGATGGGCATGTCCGGACGCCTGATGAAGCGCTGGGGCGAGGCCAACGAGACCTATCTGGCCGGCAATCAGCGCGCGAGCGACATCGCCGGCGGTCTCGGCGCGGTCGCCAAGGTCCTGCGTATGATGCTGCAATCGGCGGTGCTCGCGGTCGGCGCCTACCTCGTGATCCATCAGGAAGCCACCGCCGGCATCATCATCGCGGGCTCGATCCTGGCCGCCCGCGCGCTGGCCCCGGTCGACCTCGCCATCGCCCACTGGAAAGGCTTTGTCGCCGCGCGCCAGAGCTGGCACCGCCTCTCCAAACTGCTGGAGCAGATCCCGCCGGCGAACCAGCAGACCCTGCTGCAGGCGCCGACCAAGCGGCTGTCGGTCGAGGCAGTCAGCATCGTGCCGCCGGGCGATCAGCGCGTCATCGTGCAGGACGTCAGCTTCGCCGTCGAGGCCGGGTCCGGCGTCGGCGTCATCGGTCCGAGCGGCTCCGGCAAGTCGTCGCTGGTGCGCGCGCTGGTCGGCGTCTGGACGCCCGCCCGCGGCAAGGTGCGGCTCGATGGCGCGGCGCTCGACCAATGGTCGTCGGACGTGCTCGGCCGCCACATCGGCTATCTGCCGCAGGACGTCGAATTGTTCGCCGGCACAGTGGCGCAGAACATCTGCCGCTTCGACCCCGAGGCCAAATCGGAGGCGATCATTGCCGCCGCCAAGGACGCCGGCGTGCACGAGATGATCATCAAGATGCGCGAGGGCTACGATACCCAGATCGGCGAGCAGGGCACTGCGCTGTCGGCCGGGCAGGCGCAGCGCGTGGCGCTGGCGCGCGCGCTCTATGGCAATCCGTTCCTGATCGTACTCGACGAGCCGAACTCCAATCTCGACAGCGAGGGCGACGAGGCGCTGACCCGCGCTGTGCGCGCCGCCCGCGAGCGCGGCGCCATCGTGGTCGTGGTGGCGCACCGGCCGATCGGCATCGAGGCGGTCGATCAATTGTTGGTCTTGAAGGACGGCCGCATGCAGGCGTTCGGACCAAAGGAAACCGTGCTTGGCCAGGTACTGCAGCGCGTCCCGTCGCCGCCGCCGATCAAGATCGTGTCCGAAGCAGGAGCTACGAAAAAATCATGACCGCGGAGCTGAAAGGCGCGCGCCGCTCGATACGCTCGCATCTCATCGTCGGTCTTGCGCTGATGCTGGTTCTCGCCGGCGGATTCGGCGGCTGGGCCTCGACGGTGCAGATTTCCGGCGCGCTGATCGCGCCGGGCTCGGTGGTGGTCGATTCCAACGTCAAGAAGGTACAGCACCCGACCGGCGGCGTGGTCGGCGAGGTCCGGGTGCGCGATGGCGATGTGGTCAAGGCGGGCGACGTCGTGGTGCGGCTCGACGAGACCGTGGTCAAGGCGAGCCTTGCCATCGTGGTCAAGACGCTGAACGGCTTGTGGGCGCGGGCGGCGCGGCTGGAGGCCGAGCAGCGCGGCCTCGACAAGATCAAGTTCCCGTCGCAGCTCTCCGATCGCGCCGACGATCCCGACGTCCGCGACATCATCGCGAGCGAAACCAAACTGTTCGAGGTTCGCGTGTTCGGGCGCGCCGGGCAGAAGTCGCAATTGCGCGAACGCGTGGCACAGCTCAACGAGGAAATCGCCGGCCTCACCGCGCAGGAACAGGCCAAGGAAAAGGAAATCGCGCTGGTCGAGAAAGAGCTGGTCGGCGTCCGCCAGCTCTACGAGCAGCGTCTGATCCAGATCTCGCGCCTGACGGTTTTGGAGCGCGATCTCGCCCGGCTGTCGGGCGAGCGTGCGCAATACATCGCCGCGCGCGCGCAGGCGAGGGGCAAGATCACTGAAACCGAGCTGCAGATCATCCAGATCGACAAGGACGTCGTCAGCGAAGTCTCCAAGGACCTGCGCGAGACCAACGACAAGATCGGCGAGTTCGTCGAGCGCAAGGTCACTGCGGAAGATCAACTGCGTCGCATCGATATCCGCGCGCCGCAGGACGGCGTCGTGCTGCAGTCGACCGTCCACACCGTCGGCGGCGTCATCACTGCGGGCGACGCCATCATGATGATCGTGCCGAAGGCCGACGATCTCTCGGTCGAGGCCAAGGTCAATCCGCAGGACATCGACAAGCTGCAGATCGGCCAGAAGACGCTTCTGCGGCTATCTGCCTTCAACCAGCGCACCACGCCGGAACTCAACGGCGTGGTGACCCGCGTCTCCGCCGACGTCACCACCGACCAGCGCACCGGCCAGAGCTACTACACCATCCGCGTCTCGATGCCGCCGGACGAAGTCGCTCGCCTTGGCGAGGTCAAGATCATCCCGGGCATGCCGGTGGAAGCCTTCGTGCAAACCGGCGACCGCACCATGTTCTCCTACCTGATGAAGCCGTTCAGCGACCAACTGATGCGCTCGTTCCGGGAGCGGTAGTTCACCCCCGCTGTCGTTCCTGCGAACGCTACGACGCATGGGTCCCGGCTCTGCGTCGCGTCACTGCGTGCCGCGCCGCGTCCGGGACACGAAAGTTCTTGAGACAGCAGACTGTATCCGTTCCCCGGACGCAGCGCAGCGCAGCGCGTAGCGATGCGACGCAGAGCCGGGGTCCATGGGGTTACGATCACACCTACTTCGACAAATTCTCCAGCAACAAATTCAACGCCGTGCTCGCAAATTGTTGCATGTTCGCCTGCCGGTCGGCGCTGCCGGTTTCCAGTGTGAACACTTCGTTTTGCGGACCCGCTACCGCCATGCAGCTATGGCCCGCGGCATCGCCGTAGCGGTTGCCGGTTGGTCCCGTTGCGCCGGTTTCCGACAATCCCCAGTCGGTCGCAAAGCGCTGGCGGGCTTGGGCGGCGAGCAATTTCGCGTATGGTTCGGATGCCGAGCGAATGCCCGTCATCGCCTCGTCCGGGATATCCATCAGCAGCCGACGCGCGTCGCGGGTATAGACCACGGCGCCGCCGAGGAAATAGGCCGATGCGCCCGGCACCGATAACAGCGCCGCCGAGATCAGCCCGCCGGTAGAGGATTCCGCCACCGAAATCGTCTGTTTCCGCGCGATCAGTTGGGTCGCGATCTTTTCGGCGATCGTAACAAGCTCTTTCATTTCAACTCCTGCGCGCACGCCATTGATACAGTCATGCCTTCCTAACACAGGAGGGTTACGCTTGCCGAGTTGCCGCGCGCGCGCGGCCCTGATTGAATGCCTCAAACAGCCGCATCGACGCGGCCATACGAGGAAACACCATGACGTCGCCGATCGCGGGTGGCGTGGACTGCGACCTGCATCCCGCCGTTCCGCATCTGACCAGCCTGTTGCCCTACATGAACGACTACTGGCGCGACCAGGTAACGACGCGCGGCATGACCGACCTGGTGTCGCAATCCTATCCCACCCATTCGCCGATCTCGTCGCGGCCGGACTGGCGGCCGGCGCAGGGCAAGCCGGGCGCTGATCTGGCCGACATGCAGAAGCAGGCGCTCGACCGGTTCGGCGTTCGTTTCGGCATCTGCAATCCGCTCTATGGCGTGCAGATGGTGTTCTCCGAGGACATGCAGGACGCGTTCTGCCGCGCGCTGAACGACTGGTTGGCCAAAGAATGGCTCGACAAGGACGATCGGCTGCGCGGCTCGATCGTGATCCCCACGCAAAGCGTCGAGAAGTCAGTCGCGGAGATCGAACGCTGCGCTGAGGATAAGCGCTTCGTCCAGGTGCTCATGTTGGTCATGGGCGACATGCCGTTGGGCAAGCGCGCCTACTGGCCGATCTACGCCGCCGCCGAACGGCTGGGCTTGGCCGTCGGCATCCATGCCGGCAGCGCCTATCACAACCCGCCGACCTCGATCGGCTGGGGCTCCTATCACATCGAGGATTACGTAGCCCAAGCGACCGCGTTCCAGACCCAGCTCACCAGCCTGATCGTGGAGGGCGTGTTCGCCCGCCATCCGAATCTGAAAATGGTGATGCTGGAATCAGGCTTCACCTGGCTGCCGGCCTATCTCTGGCGGCTGCACAAATTCTGGCGCGGCATCCGGATGGAAACGCCGTGGGTCGATCGCGCGCCGCTGGAGATTGTGCGCAGCAACATCCGCTTCTCGCTGCAGCCGGTCGATGCGCCGCCGGATCCCGCAACCCTGAACCGCCTGTTTGACCATATGCAGTCGGACGAATTGCTCCTATTCTCGACCGACTATCCGCACTGGCAGTTCGACGGCGACGAGGTGCTGCCGCCGGGATTGTCGTCCGATCTGGTGCGCAAGATTATGATCGACAATCCGCTCGCGACCTACGGCCGATTGCAAGTAGCGAAGGAGACGACGCTATGAACGTCCAGTTTCGCCCAGAGCCTTCGTCATCCGTCAGCCTCAAGACCGCGATCGCCGATTGCGACATTCACCCGGCACGTGCCACCAAAGACGAGCTCTATCCGCTCATGGCGAAACGCTGGCACGAACATCTCGAGAGCTACGGCATCCAGGCCTATCACGGCATGATGGAGGGCCCGCCCTATCCGAAGGCGCAGCCCAACGCCTCGCGCCGCGATGCATGGCCGCCGGAAGGCGGGCCACAGGGCTCCTCGCTGTCCTTCATGCAGAAGCAGCTTCTCGATCCCTACAATGTCGCACTCGGGGTGCTCAATCCGCTCGCCACGGGGCAGGGCCTGCGCAACCAGGATCTGGCGGGCGCGATCTGCTCCGCAATCAACGACTGGCAGATCGAGAAATGGACCAGCAAGGACAAGCGCCTGAAGGCTTCGATCGTCGTTCCGAATGAGGACGGTCCTGCCGCCGCCGCCGAAATCCGCAAGCGCGCGGGCGACAAGAATTTCGTTCAGGTGCTGCTGCTCAGCCGCAATGTCGAGCCGCTCGGCCAGCGCCGCTACTGGCCGGTCTACGAGGCTGCGCAGGAGATCGGGCTGCCGGTCGGCGTGCACGCCTTCGGCTTCGGCGGCAATCCGCTCACCCCTTCCGGCTGGCCAAGCTTCTACATCGAGGAGATGGTCGGCCACTCGCAGTGTCAGCAGACCGCGCTGGCGAGCCTCGTGCTCGAAGGCGTGTTCGAACGCTTCCCGAAGCTGAAGATGGTGATGATCGAAGCCGGCTTCGGCTGGGCGCCGTCGCTGGCGTGGCGGCTCGACAAGAGCTTTGAGAAGCTGCACAGCGAAGTGCCGCATCTGAAACGAAAACCGTCGGAATATATCCGCGACCATGTCTGGTGGACCACGCAGCCGATGGAAGATCCGGAGCGCCGCGATCACCTGTTCCAGACGATCGAATGGATCGGTTGGGACAGACTGTTGTTCGCCACCGATTACCCGCACTGGGACTTTGATGAGCCGTCGCGCGTGTTGCCGGCCGGCGTCAGCGAAGCCAATCGCGAAGCGTTCTATCTCGGCAACGCGAAGAAGCTGTACGGGATCGTTTGATGGTGCGGCATGTGATTGCCCCGGTGGATGAGTTGCCGCCGGGGACGCGAAAATTCCTCGACATCGACGGCCGGCCGATCGCGATCTTCAACATCAAGGGCGAGTTCTTCGGCCTGCTGAATCGCTGCCCGCATCAGGGCGCGGCCCTGTGCGAGGGCCCGTTGATTGGCCTCGCGCAATCCTCCAACCCCGGCGAGATCGAGTATACAAAACTCGGCGAAATCATCCGCTGTCCCTGGCACGGCTGGGAATTCGACATCCGCACCGGGCAATCCTACTGCGACCCGAAACGCTTTCGCGCCCGTGCCTATCCCGTCAACGTCGAGCCGGGATCGGCCGTGGTGAAGGGCCCGTATGTCGCAGAGACCATCGCGGTCTCGGTCGAGAGCGATTACGTGGTGGTCGATTTGTAACGGCCTTCTCTCCGGCGCGTCGAAGACAGCAATTTGCAATCATCCCGCTCCATACATGCGCTTCGAGGTATGCGACTGCCATGCAAACACGCTCGGCGTGCAAAGCTGGCGGCCATTGGTGCGCCTATTGGCTTCCGTGTCCTTCCGCGGAGTGATAAGCGTTGGGACCGAACCCACTCTTCTGGGGGGAAATATCGCCATGAACGAATTTGGGTGGGCTTACATTGCTCTTTCCGACCGATCTGACCTCATTTCTCGAGCTCATCCGCCAACACGGCGATGCGGCCTACAGCCTGATGTTCGCCTATGCGGCCTCGCATAGCCTGTTGCTCGCGCTGTTCGCGGGCTACGCCGCACATTCGGGCGTGCTGGGTCTTGGTAAGCTCATCGTGGTCTGCTGGTTTGGCAGCTTCTCTGGCGACGTGATTCGCTTCTGGATCGGCCGACGTTATGGCGTCCGCTGGTTCGAACGTTTTCCGCGCATCGAGCGCACGCTGCAGACCGCAGCCCGGCTGACGGACCGTCACTACGGCTGGATGATCCTGTTTCACCGTTTCCCACACGGCGTCCGCGGGCTCGCGGGATTTGCCTACGGCATATCGCGGCTGCCCTGGTCCACTTTCCTGGCGCTCAACTTCGTTGCGGCGGGCCTTTGGTCCGGCGCCGTTGTCTCGGCCGGTTATGCCTTCGGTCAGTTCTCGGAGAAGTCGATCAACAATGCCTCTTCGGGTCTGGGTCTCGTGATGTTGGTCGCGTTCCTCGGCCTGTCCTGGTTGCTCAGCAGGAAGCTCGATCAGATCGCAGAGCGCTACTGAAGCAAGCTGCGCTCGCCTGTACTGATGTCGATGGGGCGTGCATACCGCCTCACGCCCCGTTAAATCCCCGTCGCAGCAACCCGGCCAGCGCGCCGCGCAGGCTGGCTTCATTGGCGATGTTGCCGCGTGATGTGCTGAAAAGCCGAACTACCAGCCGCTGATATTGTTCGGCCGTAGGTTCAAGGCGCGCCAGCACTGTCTCGCGGAATCGCGAGACCATGGATATGTCGGTCCATCCCAACCCTTCCAGGTGAATCTGGTAGCGCCAGCCTGCAAGCTCGAGGGCGTTGCCGGCCGGACCCGAAAAGCGCACCGAGGTCGGTGACACCGCGAGCAGGCGACACGACAGGATTTTCCCTTCGCCCGACAGCCAGGCGGGCTCATCCGTTTCGAACATGTCGCCAGGACGGGGCAATTCGAAGCAGACGAGAAACGCGATGAAGGCGATCAGCATCGCGATGCCGGCCCACAGCAGATTGAAGAAGTCGAGCGAGGAAATCTCGCTGGCTGCATAGGGCGAGATGAACGCCCAAATGATGCTGGCGGCAGAACTTGCGGCGATCAGCCCGAAGATCGCTGCAAGCCTCCAATGCACGCGTGGCGTCGAGCGGTCGCCGCCTTTGTCGGTGATCTTGAATGGGCGGCCGAACGGCTTGACGATGGCGCTCAAGAGGGTCGCGGTCACCGCAAAGCAGGTGACAGCGTGGGTGGCCTCCATGAACAACGGCAGCGTCCGCCCGCGCGAGATCCAGCCCATGTAGATGATTTGGCCGAGCAGCGCCGGCACGCCGTAGCGCAGGAAGGTGTGATAGTCGGCTTCGAAGGCGGGCAGGCCGCCGAACCAGTAGATCGTCGGCGCGATCAGCAGCAGCACCATGAATGGCTTGCTGAGCCAGTTCAGCACCCCGTGAAAATAGTGCCAGCGCTGGGTGAAGCTGAAGCCGCGGCCGAACAGCGGGCCATTGCGGAGCAGGGCGACCTGTATGGTACCAAGGCACCAGCGCGCGCGCTGGGTGATGTATTCGGGGATGCCTTCGGCCGAAAGCCCGAAGCTGAGGGGTTCGTTCAGCCACCAGGTACGGTAGCCGTGCGCGAGCATCGTGTAAGTGAGATTGATATCTTCCGAAATCGCTTGCTGCGGGAAGCCGCCGATCTCGTCAAGCCGGTCGCGGCGAACGACAAAGGAAGTGCCGACGCAGAACGCGCAGTCCCACGCGTCCTTGGCAGGCTGAAAGACGTCGAAGAAGAAGCGTTGATCGTCGACCCAGCTCTTCCCGGCGAGCAGATTGTGCTGGATCGGGTCGGCGTTATGGTAAAACTGCGGCGTCTGCACGATCGCAACCTCCGGATCGGACAACAGCAGGCCGACCGTGCGTTTCAAAAAATCCCGCCGTGGCGCAAAATCGGCGTCGAGCACCAGGATGACGGGCGCATTGGTCTCGCGCGCGGTCGCCATCAGCCCGTTATTGAGATTGCCGGCCTTGGCGCCGTTGTTGTCCGGCCGCGTCACATGACGCGCACCGACTTTTTCGCAATACTCCCGTAGCCAGTCGCGCCTGGTGTCGTCGAGTACCCAGACCGTCGCATTGGGATAGTCGAGCGCCAGCGCGCTGAGGATCGATCGTTCGAGGATTTCGAGCGGCTCATCATAGGTGCAGATGAAGATGTCGACGGCGGGGTAGCCACGCGATGCAGATAGTTCGCGTTGCGCCGCGTCGGCCTGCGCGGAGCGATCGGTGTTGCGGAACAGGATCACGATCGAGATCAGCGTGTAGAGAATGGCAAGAAGTTCAAACGAAATGAACAACCGAGGCCACAGGCTTTCGGCCGACAGCGCAAACGGCGGCAACGTATCGTTCCATCGCCAGAGCGCATAAAGGATCAGAAGGGCTGAAGTCGTGATGCCGAACAGGATACGGTCCTTGGCATGAAGCGGATCCAGCAGCCGCGCCATCACCAGAAGCCCAAGGAAGATTCCCATATCGATGGTGAGGATCGATAGGTCATCGCCGGCGCTCGGGAACATCATCGTATCTTTTCCCCGGTGAACGGATTCCAGCCCGTTTCGGCCAGCGCCGCCCATGCCGCGGCGCCGAGGTGCGGTCGGCGGTAGTAGAAGAAGTCGGGCACGGTGCCGGTGGGGTCGATCGACAACCCCGTCGTCAGTCGCGCGGTGCGTGCGGCGTTGAGCAGACCGGATCGCGTTTGATCGGCCTTCAAATTGGCCAGCAGCCGATCGCTCTGCGGTGTGTTGCCGCTGATCCGGCAGGCCAATGCCGCCTGCGCCGTTCCTTCGACCCAGATGCCGTCGCGGTCGCCGTTGAAATCGAAGCCGCCATCGACCGCCAAGTGAGTTTGCGCGAAATCAAGCGTGCTTCGCCAGGCCGCGGGCGCATCCGGTACGGCCATCCATGGCCAAAGCTGAGCGTCGAGCGCGAGCAGGCCTTCATCCGCAAGACTGCCGTCGGGTTTTGTGCCGAGCAGGAAGTGATTTCCGCGGAAGGTACGGTCGAGCAGCCGCCGGGCCTGCCCGGCCGCGTCGGCGTATTTCGGCTCGCCGGTCAGGCGGAACAGCCAGCTCGCGGCGGCGTGGACGTCGGCATTGTGCTCGGTCGACATCCAGGTGAGCGTGACCTGCTGCGGATCGTAGCCATGAACGCCGCCGCAGAACCCGTCGCCGCAGGCGGTCGTGGCGATGATCCAATCGATCAGGCTTCTGGCGTCGGCCAGATACTGCCGATCGTGCGTCGCCTGGTGCAGCGTCAGCAGCGCCAAGGCCGCCCATGCAACGTTGCCGGTCGAGGTACCGTCCTGCGCCGCATCCTCGGCCCAGATCCTGGCGTGCTCATCCCACCATCCCGGTAGATTCGGAGCCCCGTTGCCAACCGGGCCGGCGCGATAGGCGTTGCGAACCCGATGATCGTTAAACGTCCGGTCCTTGCGGGCCGCCCGGCTCAATGCGTTACCGATCGGTTTGGCATCCGGCACGTTGCCGCAGGCGATCAGCGCAATGACGGCGAGCGCGTTGTCATAGACAAACGCCGTTGTGGCAATGCCCGCCGGCAGGTTTGCTTCGTCAGCGCCGGGTTCATAGCTGCGGATGAAGACGGCATCGGCCTCGCCGGTCAGCGGTGCCACCGCCTTGTTCAGCCCGGCACAAAACGGACCGCCGCTCTTTTCCGGCTGCTTGCTCGCAGCAGGCGTCGAAGCCAGGACCATTGCACACAACGCCATTCCGATCGCGTGCTTCATCGCGATACGAGCGTGCGAGTGCGGGACCACCAGTTTTCATCGGCCTTCGACGCCTCCGGCTGGGCCATGCCGGCACGGCGTGTATCCGCATCGATCGGGTGGTTCTGCGCGGTCTCGCTGCCATCATCATGCGTCCACGAGGCCACGAGATTGCCGAGCCGCCGCCAGGTGACCGACATCGAAGGTACCATGCCGTTGTCGCGCGTGACGGTAACCCACTGGCCGACCGCGCAGGCCGCCGTATCCGAAGCCTGCGTTTCCCGCACCGGCGCGTCAGCCTCGTTCGTGGCTTCGGGCGTAATAATCGCATAGAGCTCGCGCCGTTCGGTTTGCGGAAACGGCACGGCAAAGCGCTCATCGACCTTGTCGCTGGTCTTCGGCAACACCGCGCTGACGATTCCTGTACGGAACGTACTCCCGTCGATGCGGACACGGGTGCCGGGCATCATGTTCTGTCCTTGTCGGTACGAGAAAATGGCAACCACGAAGCGCTTGTCGCAATCAACAACGGAGCTGATGGTATCGCCGGCGTTGACGTGACGCCCCATCGCTGCGCCGATAGTCAGCACCTTGCCGGAGCCGCGAGAAAGGACGTCGGCTCCTTCCAGGCTCGCAAGCCGCTTCTGCTCGGCGTCGATCAGGCGGTCCAGGTCGTTGAGGATGGCGGATTGCTGCCGCTCCTCGATCTCCATGCGCTGGGCATCGAGATCGATGTCCCGGCGCTTTTGCGCCAGATTGTTGAGCACAACCAGCTCCTCTCCGACATAGATGCCCCCGTTCAAGGCATTGAGCTGCGCAATCTTTTGATTGAGCTTGGCGCGCTCCGCGTCCGCATTGTGCATGGCCGCGGCATATTGCTGCGTGGTCGGCCTGAGCATGTCCATACTCGCCGTATTGCGCGTCACCATGTTGCTTTGCCGTTCCACCAAAACCTTCTTTTCGCCACTCTGGGCATTGGATTGCGACACGCGGGCGCGCAGCTCCTCGATCTGCGACTGGAACTGCATCTTGAGCTGCTCAGTTTGGCTGGCGAGTTCGGCCTCGAGGGAAGCAACATAGGCGCGGTCGGATGCGCCCTTTTCCCGCGTCGCGTCGAGCTTCTGACGCGCATCGGATGATTTTTCTTCCAACGAGATCAGCGTGCTGCGGTCGACCCTTGGATTGCTGATCTGCGCCAATCTGTCGCCGTCGCGAACGTCGCTTCCGGGAAGCGCCGTCAGCGTGTCGATTTCGCCGCCGATCGGTGCGGTCAGCAGCGTCACCGGCGCGTTGACAACGGCGCGGTCGGATTGATCGGCGGTAATTGGCGGAGCCACGGCCGTCACCATCAATGCCGACAACAGCCCGGCGACACCGACCGCGGAAACTCTCAGGATAGTCGGGTGGCGCCGGACTCTCGGTGGGAGGCGGTGGTGCAACCCGGAGGAACGTTCAGTCGCACCGGCGTTGAATATATGGTTCATCAGCTCTCTCTCGGTTGGTGACGCCCGAAAAAGCGCTTCCTCATGGACCGGCTCCGGTTCCTCCGGCGGCCTTGTTAATGCACTGCAAACAATGCAGGGCGCGATTGGTTCAAGTTAATTCGGGAAAAAGCTGCAGAACCTTCGGCGGGAAATGCGCAGTGACTCGCGTTTCCAGTGATCACGTCTGCGACATCATCAACGAACGCCGCGCTCCCTCCAGCGCCTCTCGGCGCGAGCTATGATGTGCAATTGCACGTCGGAGAATGACGGCTTCGTAGGACGCCGACGCCGTAGGGTGGTCGCTTTGCTCACCCTACGGTTCTGCGACTTCAATGTTGGTTATCGACCGCCGCCACCACCACCGCCTCCACCGCCGCCGGCGTCACGCATCGACGCGTTTTCGCGCGGATCGAGATTCTTCATGTAGCTCAGCGAAGTGTCGCGGCGGGTGCGAAGCTGCGCCACATAGTTCATGTGATCTCCGCAAGCCTGCCGTGATACCGCCTGATCGCAGTATGGCGACGCCACGAATGCGGGAGCGGCCATGGCGCTGGTCGCGCCGACCGCTACCAAAGCAGCCGCAGACAATATTAACTTTATCGACATCTGTACTCTCCATTCCTGTTGGCGAAGCCGGAATGGCTCGCACAGGAGTTCGACGGCGCGAGATGAAAGCCGGTTCGGAAGAGTCGATGAAAATAACGCCGGCCCTATCGGGTAACCGGAATGTGAACGATCTCCGGTGTTCCGAGCCGTCGTCACCCGCGACCCGTCCGCCGAAGCTCAACGAGCGAAAGCGGAAGGCGGGTAACCTAGTATCCCAGAGACAGCAGTAGCGTCTGCTGCTATCTCCACGTCATTGCGAGGAGCGAAGCGACGAAGCAATCCATATTTCAGCGCGCGGCGCGATGGATTGCTTCGCTTCGCTCGCAATGACGGGGAGAGGCCGGCGGCCTTACTCCGCCGTCCCCTGCGCCATCGCTCTTCGCTCCATTGCATAGCGCACCAGGGCGACGAAGCGATAGATGCCGTGCACGAATTTGCCATAGGGCATGGTGACGAACAGCGAAAACACCACGCCGAGATGCAGCGCCAGCAGCGGTCCCATCGCTGCCGTCTCGCGCAAGATCAGCAGCGCCATGCCCGTGAGACTCGTCAGGAACAGCATCGCGATGAACGCGACATCCATGCCGTAACGCGCTTCATCGACCAGGATGGAATCGCGCTTCCATCGTTCAGCGAGCAAGCCGATCGGCCCAATCAACAGCCCGATGCCGCCCAGCGTGCCGAGCACCACGGGCAGATCCCACCATGCATACGGCGCCTCGCGCGCCAGCAGATAGTGATAGAGCGTTGCGACGCAGGTCGAGGCAAAGCACAGCGCAAAACCGTAGAAGGTGAGGTGATGATAGAGCCGGCGGCGGTCGGTCGGGCGGTCGTCCTCGTTGAAGCAGCCGACGCCGCCGCCGTCGAGATAGCGTAGTTCGCCGGCGTCGCGGATGGCCTGCAACAGCGCGCGTGCATCGGTGTTCATGCCGATGGGTTCGCCGATGTCGCGCCAGAAGGCGCGCACGCCCATTGCCAGCGCCGCGATAGCGTAGAGGAACGCTGCGCCGAACAGGGCCGCCATCGCATTGTGCGGCATCAATTTGTAGAACGCACCCGGCCCGGTATGGATGCCGAACAGAATTTGTCGATCGTTCATCGCAGCAAAGCCGAAAATGAACGCGGCGACGCTGAGCGCGGCAACGAGGCTGATGACAAGTCCGTTGCGCGCGAACGTGCCCGCGAAAGCGCGTGGCCATGCATAGGCCGCATAAGATTCCGCGCGCGCCACCGCGAGCGTCCTCGGCACATTGACGTTGAATTCGTGCGGCGGCGAGAACTGGCAATCGGTGTAGCAGGCGCCGCAGGCGTGGCAGAGATTGGCGAGATAATTGAGATCGCCGTCGGAAAAGGCGCGGCGCATTTCCATCGCCGGAAACACCGCGCAGAGGCCCTCGCAATAGCGGCAGGAATTGCAGACCGTCATCAGGCGGTCGGCTTCCTCCAGAATCTTCGTTCCGTGCATGATGCGCTGCTTCCTGCCCCGCGGCCAACCCGGCTATTTCGTTAACCCCTTGCCCTCCAGCCAGTTCTGGATCAGGGCGGCGACCTCGGCGTTGTTCTTGTCCATCATCACCATGTGCGAATTGCCCTTGATGCCGACTTGCGGCAGATCGACGACATCGACGCTGCCGCCCGCCGCCTTGATCGCGTCCGCAAACGCAAGGCCGTTGGCGCGAATCTTCGGCCACCGCGAATCCTTCTCGATGTAGTCGCCATAGACGATCAGCGTCGGAATGTTCTTCAGCACGTCGACCTTGGCGGGATCGCCGACGCCGGCCGGCTCGATCGCAATCAGCGCCTTGACCTTGTCGGGCCGCGCCTGCGCCACCTTGAAGCCGAAACTGCCGGCCTGGCTGTGGAACAGGATGATGGAAGGGCCAACGCGGTCGATCTCGGCGATATAGGCGGCGATGATGGCATCATCGGTGGTGGTCCAGCGCGGCACGTTCTGCTTGACGAAATTCTCGTAGCCTTCGTTCGGAAACTGGCTGCCGGGCATCAGCTTCCGTTTGGCCGGATCGGGATTGTAGGAGCCGACGCCGTCGCCGATCCGAAACCGCTCGAACGGATTGGCTGTCGTGAGGAATACCGGCTCGCTCTTGAAGATATCTGGATATTGCGCCCAGCCGGCGCGGCCGCGCTCGACCGCGTCGGAATTGTAGACGGCCCAGCCCTTGCGCAGAAAATAGTTCAGCCAGCCCTCGCGCCCGTCGGGCGTTGTCTCGTAAGTGACGCCGGTCAGGCCGCCGCCATGCCACATCAGAAGTGGATAGGCGCCCTTTTCGTTCGCGGGCAGAAAATACTGCACATACATCTGCTCGACCTGATAGGTGCCGTTGGGATCGACTTTTGCCGGCACACCGCCGGGCGTGAAGGTCACTTCCTTCACCGGCTTGCCGGAAATTTCGACCAGCCGGCCGCCGACATGGAACGAGCCCATGTCGCGTAGCGCGATCGGCTCGGCGGCGTGGGCCAGCGTCGCGTTCATCAGAACGACTGCAGCAGTAGTGATCGCAAGCCGCATCACAAGTCCTCCCTTCGTTGTTCTCTCCCTCTCCCCGCAAAGGGCGGGGCGAGGTGAACCGAGCGCGTATCTAATTCTTCGCATTCTTCGCCGCTTCCCGTCCCGCGACCCGACCGAACACGCTGCCGATGGTCATCCCGATACCGGCCGCATAGCCCTTGCCGAGTACGTTGCCGGCCATGATCTCGCCGGCCGCGAACATGTTGGCCGAAGGCTTGCCGTCCTTCATCACCATGCGCGCCTGCCTGTTCACGCGGGTGCCGAGATAGGTGAAGGTGATGCCGGGCCGCACCGGATAGGCGAGGTAAGGCGGCGTCTCGATCCGGCGCGCCCAATGCGTCTTCGGCGGCGTGATGCCTTCAGTGCGGCAATCGTCCAGGATGGTGTGATCGAACGTGCCGGGCTTAACCGCGGCATTGAATTCGGCGATGGTCTTCTCCAGCGCCGCCGGATCGAGCTCGAGCTTGGCGGCCAACTCGGCAATACTCCCGCCCTCGATCGGCGGAAACAGCGTCGGCATAAAACTGTTGCGAACGGAGGCATCGAAGATGATGTAGGCGATCTGGTCCGGTTGCGCGGCCACCAGCCGCCCCCAGATCGCGTAACGCTTCGGCCAGATATCCTCGCCCTCGTCGTAGAAGCGCTGGGCGTGCTTGTTGACGACGATGCCGAACACGACCGAGTCGTGGCGGGTGATGATGCCGCCGTCGAATTTCGGAGCGCGAGCGTCGATCGCAACCGCGTGGCATTGGGTGGGATCGCCGATGTCCTGCACGCCCTTGTCGAGCAGCATTTTCAGGATCGAGCCGCGGTTATAGGGCGTGCCGCGGATCAGGAAATTATCCGCCGCATCGCCCCAATATTCCTTCAGCCATTCGATATTGGCTTCAAAGCCGCCGGCGGCGGCGACCAGTGCGGCAGCGCGGATTTCGCTCGTGCCGTCGATCGGCTGCTTCAGCTTGGCGGACAGGAACATGCCGTGTTCGATATCGAGGTCGATCACCTCGGCATCGTAGACGATTTCGACGCCGAGTTTTTCTGCGGTGAGATAGAGCGCGTTCAGCATCGCCCGCCCTCCGCCGAGGAAGAACGAGTTGGTGCGGCCGAGGCTCAGCGTGCCGCCGAGTGAGGGTTGCCAGCGCACGCCTTGTTCGACGATCCAGTTCAGAATGTCCTTGGACTCCCTGATCATGAATTTCGCCAGTTCCTCGTCGGTCTGACCGCCGGTCAGCCGCAACAGATCGTCCCAGAACTCCTCTTCCGTGTACGGCCCGGTGAGAATGTCGGTCGCGGCATCGTGCGCGCAGCGCATGTTGCGGGTGTGGCGGGTATTGCCGCCGCGATAAAACTTCGGAGCGCCTTCCAGCACCAGCACGGAAGCACCTGCGCGCCGGGCGCTGATGGCGGCGCAGAGTGCGGCGTTGCCGCCGCCGATCACCAGCACATCGAACTTGACTGTCAAATCGGCCATGCGCTCTTGTTGTCGTTGTTGGCCTGGAAAATCAAACCGGCGCTCGGCCAGGCAAATCCATCCGCCCCGCGATTTTCTAGCCTGATGCAACGGCCGCGTCACGCCTCTCGTGCGCCTGCATCAGTAATCAGCATGGCCGCATGCGACGATGTCGCATGCACTTGGCTATACGGAATATCCGCAAGCTCAGGGACGGTTCTGAACGGAGGCGAGCAGCCATTGCCGGAATGCCGCGAGCTTTGGCGGATCGGCTCTACCCGCCGGCGAGACCAGATAGAATCCGGCATCGACCGGGAAAGCCATCTTGAAGGGAACGACCAAACGTCCCTTGGCGATGTCCTCCTGCACATAGGCGGTGCGGCCCATGGCAACGCCGAGGCCGTCGATCGCGGCCTGCACCGTCATGAAGATCATGTCGAAGGTCACGCCCGGCTGTTTCGAAAAATCGGCTGGCAACCCGGCCGCCGTCAGCCACAGCCGCCAGTCGTCGCTATTCGCGTTGCTGGTATGCAGCAGCACGTGATCCCGGAGGTCTTCGGGGCATTTCAGCGGCTTGTTCCCCTTGAGCAGCGCCGGACTGCACACCGGAAAGAGTTCGTCCGCCATCAGCCAGTCGGCGCGAACGCCAGGCCACTGGCCGCGGCCGTAGCGGATCGCGGCATCGACCTTGTCGCGCTGGAAGTCGACCAGGTTGATCGAGGTCGTGATGCGAACGTCGATCCCCGGTTGCGCTTCCTGAAACGCCGTGAGGCGCGGCAACAGCCATTTGGCGGCCAGCGAGGCCAGCGTCGACACCGTCAGCACATGGTCGTCGTCTTTCCGCAGCAGGCGGTCGGTCGCGAGCCGGAGATCGTTGAAGGCGGCGCGGATGCCTGGAAGGTAGTCCTGCGCTTCCGCCGTCAGCGTCAGCGAGCGGTTCTGGCGAACAAAGAGGCGAACGCCGAGCTCTTCCTCCAGCCGCTTGATCTGGTGACTGATCGCGGTCTGCGTGACGTTCAGCTCGGAGGCGGCTTGCGTGAAGCTCAGATGCCGGGCGGCTGCCTCGAAGGCGCGCAGGCCATTCAGCGACGGCAGTCTGCCGGTCATTCCCGATCCTCCCTAATACATGAGTTTATATCATCCGAAACGGTACAAAGTGTCGTTTGTGAACGGCCCCGGGAGCGCAGATATTAGCGCCAACAGATTACTACAGGAGCCGAAAATGTCCACTTTCACGCATGAATCGATGATAAATCATCATGGACCGGGGATTTTGAGCCAATTGGCCGAGACCCTCCATGTCTGGCGGCAGCGCTACCAGTCCCGCCGCGAACTGGCCAAGTGGTCCGAGCGGGAGCTGCACGACATCGGCGTCTCCTGGAGCGACGTCGCCTACGAGGCCGAGAAACCGTTCTGGCGGGCTTAAGTAGCAGCCGGCCGGCGCCCTCGTCTGGGGGGGCGCCGGCCATTTTCATTGAGGACCGACGGGAGCGCGAGATGACCAGGCTGCGTTTCGACGATCTCAGGCAGTATTCGGACGTACTGCTTTCGCGGCATGGCCAGGCCGTGACCGTGCGCTTCGTCGAGCCGCGCGACGCCGAGGCGCTGCAGAACTATTTCCGCGCGCTCTCGACGCGCTCCCGCTACAACCGCTTCCTCGGCGCGGCCAGCGAACTGCCGCCGTCCGAACTCGAGCGCTTCATCCATGTCGGCGAAGCGGATCGGTTCAGTGTGGTCGCGACCATGCCGGTCGACGGCCGCGAGACCATCGTCGGCGAAGCGCGCTATGCCTTCGATAGCGAGACTGCTGCAATCGAGGTCGGCCTGTCGATCGACGACCGCTGGCAGGGCCATGGCATCGGCAGGGCGCTGTTGAAAAACCTCGAATGCCGCGCGGCCGCGTTCGGCGCCGAGCGCATCTTCGGCGACACGCTGCGTTCCAACGATGCCATGATCGCGCTCGCCCGCAAGTCCGGCTACGGCTTTACCAATACGCCCGGCGACTGGAAGTTGACGCGCTTCCAGAAAGATATCCACGTCGAACCGCAGGAAATCCCATGCGCCAGTTGGCGGCTCGCCGCCGTCTCTCCCAGCGCAATGTCCTCGCTTGCGGTTTGACCACTGAGCCCGGTTCTGGCCGCTCCAGAACCGGGCCATTTTTCCGCTACTCGCGGAAAGGAACTTTAGCTTCCCCTGAACACCGGCTTGCGCTTGTCGATGAAGGCTTGCACCGCCTCCTTGTGATCGGCGGTGGTAGTCAGGCGGACGAGACGCTCAGCCTCGTGGTCGCGCGCGGTGGCGAAGTCGAATTGGAGCGCTTCGTCGAGATTGTCCTTGATGTAGCGCAGCGCGAGCGTCGGGCCTTCGGCCATGGATCTGGCAAGCGCGAAGGCCTCAGTCTGCAGTCTGTCGTCGGGCACCACGCGGTTGACGAGGCCGATCGCCTCGCATCTTGTGGCATCGACCTTGTCGCCGGTAAACATCAGTTCGCGCGCCCGCGAAGTTCCGACCAGCCGCGTCAGCAGCCAGGCGATGCCGTAATCGCCGGAGAGCGCGACGCGGACGTAGCCGGTGGAGACGAAGGCGGATTGCGCCGCTAGTCTGATATCGCAGGCCAGCGCGAGCGCGAGGCCAGCGCCGACCGCGGGACCGGGCAGCGCCGCAATCGTCGGCTTGCGCACCGAGGCCAGCGCGCCGGTAAGCAGGCGCTGCCGCTCCTGCAGGTCGGCGACCTTCTCGTCGTAGGACATCTCTAGCTTCTTCTTATCGCGATGCGCGCCCATGCCCTTGACGTTGCCGCCGGCGCAAAACGCGGTGCCCGCGCCGGTGAGCAGGAGCGCACCGATCTCGGGGTTCTCGCCGCAGCTCTTGATCATGCTGCGAAGCGCCGGCGTCAGCGTATCCGAGAACGCGTTGCGCGCTTCGGGGCGGTTCAGCGTAATGATGGCGACGCGGTCGCGGATCACGCAGAGCAGTTCGTCGGTGCCGGTGTCGATTTTGGTTTCGGTGGTCATTTCGCTCCCCATGCTGGTTTGCCGTAGGGTGGGCAAAGCGAAGCGTGCCCACCATTCAAAGTCGCTCCCTGCGATAGATGGTGGGCACAGCGCTTCGCGCCTTTGCCCACCCTACAGCCGGACGCTTTTAAAACTTCTCCACCCACGGCCGCAATTCCACTTCCCACGTCCAGGCGCTGCGCGGTTGCTGCAGCACGTTCCAGTAGCTCAGCGCAATCGCGTCGGGATCGAGCATCGAGTCCGGCCGATCGGCAGGCTCCGTACGCGCAGCACTGCGGATGCCGCCATCGATGACGAAATGCGCGACATGGATGCCTTGCGGAGACAATTCGCGCGCCATGCTCTGGGCCAGCCCGCGCAGTGCAAACTTGCCCATTGCGAACGGCGCCGACTGCGGATAGCCCTTCACACTGGCGGAAGCGCCGGTGAACAGGATCGCGCCGTGCTTGTTCGGCAGCATGCGTGTCGCCGCCTGCTGGGCCACCAGAAAGCCGCCAAAGGCGGAGACTGCGATCGCATTCGCAACTTCGGCAGGAACCAGGTCGGTGAAGGCGCCGCGTGCGCGGCCGCTGGCGTTATAGACGACGAGATCGGGCGTGCCGATCTCGCGCTCGACCATGCCAAAGAGACGTTCGACTTCCTCCGCCTCGGTAGCGTTGCAGGCAAAAGCGCGGGCGCCGGTCTCGGTGCAGAGCGCGCCAAGCTTCTCGATCTTGCGCGCGGCAAGCGCAACCTTGATGCCTTCGCGCGCGAACAGTCGCGCCAGCGATGCGCTCAATCCCTCGCCGACACCAACAATCAGGGCAATCTTGTATTTTGGCAATTCCATGGGCGCAGTCCTCGGATGGTGGGGATTAGGTAATCTAGGAACCCAATTCCGCCTGGCAATCGTCCGCCGTGGGGCCCTCCAATTATGCTTGTTGACGGCACGTCCGCCCGCGTTATCGATAGTTGACCAATATCGGGCGGAACGAACAAGGGCTAAAAATGCATCCACTCATGCAAGACCGTGCAGCCGCGTCAGCCAATCAGCCGGGATTGCTCGCACCTGATACGACGGGGATGAATTTCTACCGCGCCGATCCGGCGTTGACGGATCTGCTTCGCCTGCATCTGCCCGACGCGCTGTTTCGCCATATCGAGCCGCATCTCGAGCGGCTCGGCGAATTGGCCGGCGGCTATCTCGACGAATGCGCGCGGCTCGCCGACCGTCATACGCCGGTGCTGCACCAGCGCGACAAGTTTGGCCGTGATATCCAGTATATCGAATATCACCCGGCCTATCGCGAGCTGGAAAAAGCCGCGTTCGGCGAGTTCGGCATTCACGCGATGTCGATCCGCAAGGGCATCATGGGCTGGCCGGATAAATACCCCGTCGTCGCCAAGCACGCCTTCACCTTCCTGTTCAACCAGACCGAATTCGGCATGGGCTGTCCGATCAACGTCACGGATGGTTGCGCGAAACTGCTCAACAATTTCGGCAGCGATGCGTTGAAGGCAAAATATCTCGACGGCCTGACCCAGACCGACATGAGCAAGCTTACTCAGGGTGGCCAGTTCATGACCGAGAAGGAAGGCGGCTCCGACGTCGGCACGCTGACGACGCGGGCCGTGCAGGAGGGCGATCACTGGCGGCTCTATGGCGAGAAATGGTTCTGCTCCAATGCCGACGCCAAGGTGGTGATGCTGCTGGCGCGGCCGGAAGGAGCGGGGCCCGGCACGCGCGGCGTCGGCCTGTTCCTGATGCCGCGCTTCCTTGATGACGGCTCGCAAAATCACTACCGGATCGTTCGCTTGAAAGACAAGCTCGGCACCCGTTCGATGGCGTCGGGCGAGATCAAGTTCGAGGGCGCGATTGCCTACGCCGTCGGCAAGCTCGACCGAGGCTTCGTGCAGATGGCCGAGATGGTGAATTCGTCCCGGCTCTCCAATGGCGTCAAGTCCACCGCGCTGATGCGGCGCGCGCACCATGACGCGATGACGGTCGCGAGAAATCGCGTGGTGTTCGGCCAGAGGATCATCGACCTGCCGCTGGCTCAGCGGCAGTTGATGAAGATCATGTTGCCGACCGAGCAGGCGCTGTCGATGAGTTTTCTCACGGCCGACGCGCTCGATCGCGCGGAAGCCGGCAGCCAGGATGCTGCGGCGCTGCTGCGCATCCTGACGCCGACGCTGAAATTCCGCGCCACGCGCGATGCACGCAAGGTTTGCGGCGATGCGTTGGAGATGCGCGGCGGCATCGGCTACATCGAGGAGTTTGCCACCGCGCGGCTGCTGCGCGACGCCCATCTCGGCTCGATCTGGGAAGGCACCGGCAACATCGTCGCGATCGACGCGCTGACCCGCGCGGTCGGCCGCCACGGCGCCGACACCGCGCTCGCGGCCGATCTGCACGCCCGCCTCGACGACAGCGCCAACGTGCCGCAGGCCTGGCGCAACCGGCTGCGTGAGCTGACCGACCGCGCGGTCGGCTTTGCCAGCGAGGTAGCCAGCCGCGCCGACAATGAGGGCGATGCACGGCGCGCCACCAGCGTGCTCTACCATGTCGCCAGCGCCGTTGCACTGGCCTGGGAGGGCGGGCGGATTCACGAGATGCGCGGCGACGCCAGGCGGCTGTTGCTGTCGCGGATGGTGGTCGACCACCGCGTCGCGCCGAGCGACCCGTTCCGGCTTGCGGAAAATGCCACCCAGCGCGCGATATCAGGCCATCTGCTCGGCGAACGCAGCGTCGGTATGGCCGAGGTTGGCGAATTGCTTGTCGCAGCGTAGGCTGCCGTCAGTATGGTTCAACAATAACAGAATAGAGGGAGCACCGATGAAGGCCGCCGTCCTGCATGAAGTCAACCAGCCGCTGGTGATCGAGGAGGTCAGCGTGCCGAATCCCGGCCCGCGCGAAGTCCTGATCCGCACGCGCGTCGCCGGCCTGTGTCATTCCGACCTGCACTTCATGGAAGGGCTCTATCCGCATCCGCTGCCCGCGGTGCTCGGGCATGAATCGGCGGGCGTGGTCGAAAAGGTCGGCTCCGACGTCACCTATGTAAAACCCGGCGATCATGTCGTGACCTGTCTTTCGGTGTTCTGCGGCACCTGCGACAACTGCACCACCGGCCGCACCGTGCTCTGCACCGACACGACCGTGAAGATGCTGCCGGGTCAGTCAAACCGGCTGTCCTGGGCGCGTGAGGAGAAGCTTCATCAGTTCCTTAATCTGTCGTCGTTCGCCGAGCAGATGCTGGTGCACGAGAACGCCATCGTCAAAATCCGCAAGGACATGCCGCTGGAGCTCGCGGCCCTGATCGGGTGCGGCGTCATCACCGGCTATGGCGCGGTCGTGAACACCGCAAAAGTTCAGGCCGGCGAAACGGTGGCCGTGATCGGCTGCGGCGGCGTCGGCATGGCCGCGATCAATGGCGCCGCGATCGCCGGCGCCGGCCGCATCATCGCGATCGACACCAATCCGGCCAAGCTGCAGTTGGCCACGAAGCTCGGCGCCACCGACATCGTCGATCCCTCCCGCGGCGACGTGGTGCAGCAGGTGCGTGAACTCACCGGCGGCGGTGTGCATCACTCCTTCGAGGTGCTGGGCCGCAAGGAGACCGCGGAGCAGTCCTTTGCGATGCTGGCGGCCGGCGGCACGGCGACCATCGTCGGCATGATCCCGTTCGGCCAGAAGATCGAGCTGCACGGCTTCGATTTCCTGCGTGAGCGCCGGATTCAGGGCTCGTCGATGGGCTCCAACCATTTCCGCGTCGACATGCCCCGCCTCGTCGAATTCTACATGCGCGGCAAGCTGCATCTGGAGGACTGGATCTCGGCCAAGCTGGAACTCTCCGAAATCAACGAGGGTTTTGCCAACATGAAAGCCGGCAAGACGCTACGCAGCGTGATCGTGTTTGATAGCTGACGACAACGTCGTCATCCCGGGGCGATGCGAAGCATCGAACCCGGGATCTCGAGATTCCGGGTTCAGCCCTGGCGGGCTGCCCCGGAATGACGGCGTTGGTTCACCGCGACACATGCGCCGACACTGCAAGCCACTTGCCATTCTGCTTCGCCCAGCAATCGGTATAACGCCCATGAGCCTGCTGGCCGTCCGGCGTGGTGTAACTCGTCGCTGCGTGGATGATGGCGAAATCGCCGAGGATTCGGATCCTCACGTCTTCCGCGCGCAGATTCTTGATCGCGACAGGCTTTGCGGTCTGTTGCAGGAACGTGGCGCGATCGACCAGCGACTTGTCGGGATTGGAGCAGTAGAAATCGGCTGCGAGGATTTCGTCAAAGCGCTTGATGTCGGAATTCTGCACGGACGCGACATAGTCGCGGTTGAGCTCTGTCAGCTCGGCGAGGTCGTTGTTCATGATTCCTCCGGTTCTTGTTCGTCACTGCAGAGCGGCTATCACGCTGTTCTCGGCGAGCGTTTGATCACGGCACGGGCGAGCGAGCCAAGCACGTAACCCGCGAGCGAGAAGGCGACGGGCGGCAAGAGCTGCTTGAGATCAAAGATGGCTCGAGACACGAGTTGTTCAAGCGCCGGCGGCACCAGCAGAAGATCCAAGTTCAGGAAAACAAGCGGTGATACCACGAGCAGCGCCAAACGGAGCCGGTGCTTGGCAAAGATGCATAGTACTGCAACGATAACCGCCGTGGCGCTGAACAGGCCATAGGCAATCTCAAAGCCGAGAGCGTGGCGGATGTTGAAAGCAGTGGCCAGCAACAGACCCCAAACAAGGCCGGCGATCAGAAGCGCTGCGTCGTCGATGCGCGGGAAAAGCGGCAGATACCCCAGTGCCAGGAATGCCAGGATCGACAGGGTAGGCCAGGCAGCGACAAAGGTGCCATGCATCAGCCCCCACAAGTGGAACGTTGGCCAGCCGAGCGCGGCATAGGCATAGCCAAGCGGCCACATCAACAGGAAACCGGCGACGACGGCGATGACGCTTCGAATGAAAGTCCGCATGGCGCTTTCAACGATACCGCTTCACCCTCCCGGCGAGGAGATGCGCTTGCGCGCAGCTCCCCGGCACGAGGGATCTTCAATCATCAAACATCGGCGGCGGCTTGAAGCCGCCGAATTCGCGCTCGATCAGCTCGGCCAGTCTCAGGGGCGTGCGATCCTCCAGCCACGGCCCGACGATCTGCACGCCGACCGGCAATCCGTCCGGCGAAAAGCCGGTCGGGATCGCGGTGGAGGGCAGACCGGGCAAGGTGGCGATGCCCGGCCACGAAAGCTGATCTGGATAGACGTGCTCCTTGCCGTCGATCTTGATGCGGCGTTTTTCCTGGTCATCGGAATGGTCGTGCGGATAGGCGGGCGTCGGCATGATCGGACAGATCACAGCATCATAGGTCTTGAACAGCTCGCGCCATTGGGCTCGCAGGCGTGCGCGCGCGACGTCGTCCATCAACCAGTTACGATGGCTTTGCGCCATGCCCCGCAGGCGTTCGGCAGCGAGGCTTACATCGCTCTGCGGTAGCGCGGCGGCGGCGGCCTCTGCGCCGGCATAGACTTCCGGCGGGAAGGAGGCGGCGAGGAACGACATCAGCATCCGCATGTAGAGCCGGGATGTCTCCGCAAAGTTCGGCAGCAACGGGCTGTTGCGATCCACCCTGGTGCCGGCCTTTTCGAGGTTGGAGGTGAGCTTGTGGATCGTGCCGCGCACCACCTCGTCGGTCGGCATGACCGGGTCGGTATCGACGACCAGCACGCGAAAGTCCTTCAGATCGCCGTGGCGCGGCGGCGGCAGGGCGAGTTTGTAACCCTTGCCGGCCTCGAGCGGATCGGGACCGGCGATGGTGTCGAGCAGCAGCGAGAGATCGGCGGCGCTGCGTGCCATCGGGCCGATCACGGCAAGATCGCGGTCGATCGGCAGCGGCTGGAACGGCGGCGGCGTGTGGCCGCGCCCAGGCACCAGAGCAAACGTCGGTTTGTGCGCGTAGACGCCGCAATGGAACGCCGGCACGCGCAGCGAACCGCCGATGTCTGAGCCCAGCGATAGCGGGCCATAACCCGCCGCGAGCGCGGCCGAGGAGCCGCCGGACGAGCCGCCTGGCGTCCGGCCGAGATCGAACGGGTTGTTGGTGGTGCCGTAGACTTCGTTGTAGCTCTGCCAGTCGCCGAGCCCGAACGGGACATTGGTCTTGCCGAGGATGACGCCGCCGGCGTCCTTGACGCGCGAAATCGACAGCGCGTCTTCCGTCGGCGTGAAATCCTTCTGCGCCGGAAGGCCCCAGGTCGTCGGCAGCCCCGCGATATTGTAGGACTCCTTCACGGTCAGCGGGAGGCCGAGCAGCGGCTTCTTCACGCCGCGCGCCAGTTCGGCGTCGGCGGCGCGGGCGGCGGCAAGGCCACGCTCGAAATCGCGCACGCAAATCGCGTTGATCTTCGCATCGTGCCGCTCGATCCGGCCGATTGCGTCCTCGGCCAGTTCGACGGCCGAGACCTTTTTCGCGGCAAGCGCCGCGGACAATTCAACGGCGGTCTTGAAACTCCATTGCGATTTGGCCAAGGCGTACGCTCCGCTCTGTTTCCGAGTACGGCGCGGATGATGCTCAGTTTGGGCGCGTGCGGCAAGAGCAATAGCTGTACAGCGGCGGTCCTCTCTTGCCGGTACGCTACCGGCTCGCCTTTGTCCTTGCGTTGTCCTTTGCTTCTTGCAGGAATTGCGTCAGCAGCCGGCTCACTTCGCCAGGCTGCTCCTGCTGCACCCAGTGGCCGGCGCCGTCGACGAGATGGCAGCCGATCATGTTGGTGCAGGCTCTCGACTGCATCGCCTCATAGACGCCGGGGCGCTGATAGGTGCCCCAGTCCTGCTTGCCCGAGATGAAAGCGGACGGCACGTCGATGGTGCGGCCGGACCATGTCTGTAATTCCGGCACAAAAGCGGCGGAGGTGCCGCAGCGATACCATTGCAGCCCGCCCTGGAATCCGTTGCGCTCGTACTCGGCGCTGTAGAAGGCGAGCTCATTGTCGGGCAGCCATTTGTTGGTGGCGATTTCAGCGGCCGACGGCATTTCTTCGGCAACAGTGGCCGCCATGTCCCTGGCGAGGTCCATCACATAATAAGTCGGCAGCTTTGCGATCTCTTCCGCGCTCCAGGATTTCAGCGGGTAGGGCTGGTTGGCTTCCCAGTCCGCGCTCTTGTGGTGATAGTAGGCGCGAAGGAAATCATGCACGCCCTGCGGCGCGCGGCGCATGTCGTTGTTCGCTTCGCGCGTCGAGTAGTACCATTGGTAATGTTTTCGCGGGCGCGGCAGCGCGGCGAGCTGGCGGTGAATGGGATCATCGACCGGCTTGGCGGGCTCGCGCACCGTATTGAACGGCAGCGATGGAGGCCCGCCGAACGGAGCGCTCATCATGACGACCGAGCGAAACATGTCGGGCCGTATCAGCGCGCACCAGGCCGCCACCGACGAGCCGAAATCATGCCCGATCACGGCATCGACGCCTGCGTAGCCGAACGCCGACACCAGCCCGAGCGCGTCGCGCACCAGATTGGTGAGGCGGAACGAGGCGAGATCGCCGTCGTAATTCGGATCCCATCCGGTGGTGCGGCCATAGCCGCGCTGGTCCGGCGCGATCACGTGGTAGCCCGCGTCTGCGAGAACCGGCATCACCTTGCGCCAGGAATAGGCGAGTTCGGGAAAGCCGTGCAGGAGCAGGAGGCACGGACGGCCGGGCGTTTCGAAGCCGGCTTCCAGCACGTGCATGCGGAGGCCGTTGATGTTCTCGATGGTGCGGGAGCGGATGGTGGAGGGCAGCGGGATGTTGGGGAGGGTGGGCATGGCTTTTCCTTATGGCGCGCGGTCGGCCAAGTCTTGTCATGCCGCGACTGTAATGGCGCGAATGTCTGCGACAAGCCACGAATGATTGACGCGCTCTCTACCCTCCCCTGGAGGGGGAGGGTCGGCTCACAGCGAGCGAAGCGAGATGTGAGGCGGGGTGGGGTGATCTCTCAACACGGGCAGCGCCCGATACGAAAGACTGTCACCCCACCTCGGTTCGCATTGCATGCGAACCGATCCTCCCCCTCCAGGGGAGGATAAGAGCGCTACCCCTTCGCCGCCGCTTTCGGCCAGTACCGGTCGCGCAGGTGGCGCTTCACCAATTTCCCTGTCGGCGTGCGCGGCAGCTCGGCTTGGAAATCGATGCTCTTCGGGCACTTTATTGGCGACAGATGTTTTCGGCAGAATGCGATCAGTTCGGCCTCGAGATCCTTGCCGGCTTTTGCCATGTCGTGCGGCTGCACCACGGCCTTGACCTCTTCGCCCATTTCCTCGTTCGGCACGCCGAACACGGCAACGTCGGAGACGGCAGGATGCGTGATCAGCACATCCTCGGTCTCCTGCGGGTAGATGTTCACCCCGCCGGAGATGATCATGTAGCTCTTGCGGTCGGTGAGATAGAGATAGCCTTCGGCGTCCAGATAGCCGACGTCGCCGAGCGTCGACCAGCCCTTGGCGTTGTAGGCCTTCTTGGTCTTCTCGGGATCGTTGTGATAGGTGAAGACAGGCGCATCGGCGAAATAGACCGTGCCGATTTCGCCGGTCGGTCTCTCCTGGTCGTTCTCGTCGAGGATTTTCACCTTGCCGACCACGGCGTGGCCGACGGTGCCGCGATGGGTCAGCCATTGCTGCGAAGTCGAGACGGTGACGCCGTTGCCTTCGGAGCCGGCGTAATATTCGATCAGGATCGGTCCCCACCACTCGATCATCTTCGCTTTCACGTCGACCGGGCAGGGGGCCGCGGCGTGGATCGCGCCTTTCAGCGTCGAGACGTCGTAAGCCGCGCGCACCTCGTCCGGCAGCTTCAGCATGCGCACGAACATGGTCGGCACGAGCTGCGACTGCGTGACCTTGTATTTTTCGACGAGTTTCAGAAATTCCTCGGCGTCGAAATGCTCCATGATGATGGAAGTGCCGCCGAGCGTGATTGCCATCATGTTGAAGCGCAAGGGAGCTGCGTGATAGAGCGGCGCCGGCGACAGATAGATGCTGTCGGACGACATGCCGCACATGTCGGCGCAGAGAATTTTCAGGAGCGGGTTCGGCACGTCGATCGCCTTGCCCTCGAACTCCTTCTTGATGCCCTTGGGCCGGCCGGTGGTGCCGGACGAATACAGCATGTCGTAGCCAGCGACCTCATCCGCAATCGGCGTCACCGGCATCGCGATCGCTTCCTTGTCCCAGGAGCGGAATCCCGGCGCGGGCTCGTCGACCATGAAGAACAGCGGTTCGCCCGGCTCGCCCTTGATCAAGCCTTTGGCCTTGTCGGCGCATTGCGGCGTGGTGATAAAAACCTTGGCGCCGCAATCCTTCACGATATAGGCGATCTCCTCCTCGGTGAGATAGCGGCTGATCGCGGTGTAATAGAGCCCCGAGCGCTGCGCGGCCCAGCAGATTTCCATGAACGCCAGGCGGTTTTCCATCAGGAACGCGATGTGGTCGCCGGCCTTCAGCCCGAGCTTGCGGAACAATTGCGCGCCCTGGTTCGATAGCTCGTCAAGCTCTCGATAGGTGATCGCCTTGCCGGTCGCCGCCATCTGGTAGGCGATCTTGTTCGGCGTGTTGCGGGCGTGGATGGAGGGGTGGGTCACAAACGTTTCCTCGGGTGATGCGTCGTCCCTGCGCACGAAGGGACCCATAACCACAGTTTTGATGTGTTAAAGGGGAGCTGGAGCTCCAGCTCAGCATAACCACAAACATCTGTGGTTATGGGTCCCGGCTCAAGGCCGGGACGACACCTATTGTGCGGACGCTTCTAACGGTCCTATCGCCGCTTTCTTAAAGCCTTTCCACGATCGTCACGTTCGCCATGCCGCCGCCTTCGCACATGGTCTGCAGGCCGTAGCGCTTGTTGTTCTGTTTCAGCGCGTTGACCAGCGTGGTCATCAGCTTGGTGCCGGAGCCGCCGAGCGGATGGCCGAGCGCGATCGCGCCGCCATTGACGTTGAGCCGTTCCGGATCGGCGCCCGTCGTCTTCAGCCAAGCCACCGGCACGGCCGCAAAGGCTTCGTTGACCTCGAACAGGTCGATGTCATTGATCGACATGCCGGCCTTTTCCAGCGCCCGCTTGGTGGCGTGCAGCGGCGCATCCAGCATGATCACGGGATCGCCGCCCATCATCGTCATGTGATGAATGCGCGCCAGCGGTTTCACGCCGAGCGACTTCAGGCCTTTCTCGTTGACCACCAGCACGCCGGAGGCGCCGTCGCAAATCTGGCTGGCGCTGGCGGCGGTGTGCTTACCGTTCTCGGCGATCAGCTTGACGCCCCTGATGCCGTCGAGGCTGGCGTCGAAGCGGATGCCTTCGTCGATATGGTGGGTGTCAGTCGAGTTGTCGGCGCGGGTGATCTGCAGCGGAACGATTTCATCCTTGAACTTGCCGGCTTGTGTCGCGGCAATCGCGCGCTGATGGCTGTTGTAGGAGTATTCGTCGAGCTGGTCCTTGGAGAGCCCATACTTCTCCGCCATCATTTCCGCCCCGGTGAACTGGCTGAATACGATGTTCGGATATTTCGCCTCGATGCCCGGGCTCTTGTAATGACCAAAACCGTTCTTGGCCGGCAGCGACGAAGCAAGCCCCATCGGCACCCGCGTCATCGATTCCACGCCGGCGGCGATCACGATGTCCATCGAGCCGGCCATCACCGCCTGCGCCGCAAAATGCAGCGCCTGCTGCGACGAGCCGCACTGCCGGTCGACCGAGGTGGCGGGCACGCTCTCGGGCAGCTTCGAGGCCATCACCGCGTTGCGGGCGATGTTGTTGGATTGTTCGCCGGCCTGCATCACGCAGCCCATGATCACGTCCTCGATCTGGGCCGGGTCGACACCGGTGCGGTCGACCAGCGAATTGAGCACGGAAGCGGCGAGATCGGCCGGGTGCCAGCCTGCGAGACGTCCGCCCTTGCGGCCACCGGCAGTGCGTGCGGCGGCGACGATATAGGCCTCGGCCATGTCTGTTCTCCCTGAATGTTGTTTGTGGCTTGGAAAGATGGGCCGGATTTAAGGGGGGCTGCGGGATTTAGTCAATCAATCAATTAACTCTTGAGTGCAACCGCGGCATGCGCTTATGTGCGGCCAGATTTCCCGCCCTCAGCAGTGATGGGATCACCGTTGAATACCAGCGTACCGACCAGGCTCCCGAGCGGCAAAAATACCACCGCCGAGAAGCTGCTTGTGGCGGCGAGCGAGCTGATGATCGAGCGCGCCT